>JBPYDO010000084.1:0-29894 GCA_051985755.1 Reyranella sp.
GCCGGCAAGGCCGGCCAGCGCCGCCGAGAGCACGAAGGCGAGGAGCTTGTAGCGATCGGCCTCGTAGCCCAGCGACAGCGCGCGCTGCTCGTTGTCGCGGATCGCCTTCAGCACCTGGCCGAACGGCGAATGGATGAAGCGATAGATGGCGCCGTAGCCGAACAGGAAGATCGCCAGCACCACGTAATAGAGCACGTGATCGTCGGTGGTCGGGATCAGCCCACCCAGCAGCGGCTGGCGGGCGATGCCCTGCAGGCCGTCCTCGCCGCCGGTGAACGGCACCTGCACGCAGATGAAGTAGATCATCTGGGCGAACGCAAGCGTGATCATGGCGAAGTAGATGCCCTGGCGGCGGATCGCCAGCGCACCGGTCACCAGCCCGAGCAGCGCCGCACCGGCGACGCCCGCCAGCAGGCCGACCTCGGGCGGCATGTGCCAGACCTTCACGACATGGCCGAAGAAGTAGCCGGCCATACCGAAATACATCGCATGCCCGAAGCTCAGTAGCCCGGCATAGCCCAGCAGCAGGTTGAAGGCGCAGGCGAACAGCGCAAAGCAGAGCGCCGTCATCAGGAACACCGGATAGGCGACCCAGGGCGCGATCAACGCCGCGGCCAGCAGCAGGGCGACGCCGAGGCGCTGGTTGGTCATTTGTTGTGTCCGAACAGGCCGGCGGGCGTGACCAACAGCACCAGCGCCATGACGACGAAGATCACCGTGTTGGACGCCGGCGGATAGACGACCTTGGTGAAGCCCTCGATCAGGCCGAGGCCGAAACCGGTGATGATCGAACCCATGATCGAGCCCATGCCGCCGATCACCACCACGGCGAAGACTACCAGCACAAGATTGGTGCCCATCAGCGCCGACACCTGCTGGATTGGCGCCGCCAGCACGCCCGCCATCGCCGCGAGCCCGACGCCCAGCCCGTATGTCAGCGTCATCAGGCGCGGCACGTTGATGCCGAAGGCGCGCACCAGCGTAGGATTCTCGGTCGCCGCGCGCAGATAGGCACCGAGCCGAGTGCGCTCGATGCCGTACCAGGTGGCGAGGCAGATCGCGAGTGCCGCGACCACCACGAAGCCACGGTACTTGGGCAGATACATGAATCCCAGGTTCCAGCCGCCTTCGATCGGCGACGGATAGGGCGCTCCGCCGGAGCCCCACCTCGCCTGGAACAGGCCCTCGATCATCAGCGCCAGGCCGAAGGTCAGCAGGAAGCCGTAGAGATGGTCGAGGTGATAGATCCGCTTCAGCATCAGCCGCTCGAGGATCACGCCGAACAGGCCGACGATCAGCGGCGACAGCGCCAGGGCCGCCCAGAACGGCACCTGCAGCTCGGTCAGCAAGAGCCAGGCCGCGAAGGCGCCCATCATGTACTGCGCGCCGTGCGTGAAGTTGATCACGTTCAGCATGCCGAAGATGACCGCAAGGCCGAGGCTCAGCATGGCGTAGAAGGCGCCGTTGATCAGGCCGAGCAGGAGCTGGCTGAACAACAGCTGGGAGGGGATACCGAAGACCTCGAACATCTCTCAGACTCCGAGATACGCCTGGATCTTGTCGATGTTCTGCGGCACGTCGGCCGCGATCACGGTATCGACCACCCGGCCATCCTCCATCACGTAGTGGCGGTCCGCGACGGTCACGGCGAAGCGAAAATTCTGCTCGACCAGCAGGATGGTAAAGCCGCGCTCCTTGAGCTGGCGGATGACCTCGCCGATCCTCTGTACGATGACCGGCGCCAATCCCTCGGTCGGCTCGTCGAGCAGCAGGAGGTTGGCGCCGGTGCGCAGGATGCGGCCGATCGCCAGCATCTGCTGCTCGCCGCCCGAGAGCTTGGTGCCCTGGCTGCGCCGCCGCTCCAGCAGATTGGGAAAGAGCCGGTAGATCTCGGCGAGCGTCATGCCGCCGCCATTGAAGGCGGGCGGCAGCAGGAGGTTCTCCTCGACGTTGAGGCTCGAGAAAATGCCGCGTTCCTCCGGAACATAGGCAAGGCCCAAGCGGGCGATCTGGTTCGAGGCCTGCATGATCGTCTCGCGCCCCGCGAAGGTCACCGAGCCCGAGCGCTTGTCGACAATGCCCATGATCGATTTCAGTGTCGTCGTCTTCCCTGCCCCGTTGCGGCCAAGCAAGGTGACCAACTCGCCACGGCTGATCTCGAAGCCGACGCCGTGCAGGATGTGCGACTCGCCGTACCAGGCTTGCAAGCCCTCGACCTTCAGGAGCGGCTCAGCCATGGCCGGTCCCGACATAGGCCTCGACCACCTGCGGGTCCTTCGAAACCGTGGCATAGGGGCCTTCCGCCAGCACCTCGCCGCGCGCCAGCACCGTGATGGTGTCGCTCAAATCGGCCACAACGGACATGTTGTGCTCGACCATCAGCACGGTGCGATCCCGGGCGACGGTTCGGATCAGGTTGGCGATCCGCCTGATGTCCTCCTGACCGAGCCCCGCCATCGGCTCGTCGAGCAGCATCATCTCCGGCTCGAGTGCCAGCGTCGTGGCGATCTCGAGTGCGCGCTTGCGGCCGTAGGGCAGCTCCACCGCCGGCAGGGACCCAGCATTGGCGAGGCCGACCGCCACCAGGAGTTCCTCCGTCCGCTGATCGAGTTCGTGCAGCACGCTTTCGGACCGCCAGAAGTGGAAGGAATTACCGAGCTTGCGCTGCAGCGCCACGCGCACGTTCTCGCGTGTGCTGAGATGGGGGAACACCGCCGAGATCTGGAAGGAACGCGCCAGCCCCATGCGCGCGATCGCCGCAGGCGAACTTCCGGTGATGTCTCGCCCCTTGAAACTGATCCGGCCAGCCGTCGGCGTCAGGAAGTGCGTCAGGAGGTTGAAGCACGTCGTCTTGCCGGCCCCGTTGGGTCCGATCAGGGCATGGATGGTATGGCGCCTGATCCTAAGATCGACGTCCTTGACCGCGACAAAACCCTTGAACTCCTTGGTCAGCCTGTTGGCTTCGAGAATGATTTCTTGTTCCGCCATCCACCCCCCAGAGCGGTGGGCGAAATAAACCGAAGCGTGCCGCGTCTGTCCAGCGCTGGCGCCTCCCAAAGGTCGGCGCTAAGTTTCCGGCTTCCGCGGCAGGCGCCGCGACTGTGGGAGGAAGAATGAGAGTTGTGGATGCGCTCCGCGCGGGCGGACTGGCGGCGGCCGCGGCCGGACTGGCTGCTGCGGGGCTGATTGCCGTTGCCGAGGCCCAGGCGCCGGCCCCGCTCAAGATCGGCGTGATGGATGGCTTCTCCGGCGTCTACGGCGACCTGACGCAGGGCGAAGTCGAGGCCATGCAGCTCGCGATCGAGGATGCCGGCGGCACTGTGCTGGGCCGCAAGGTGGAGATCCTCTCGGCCGACCACCAGACCAAGCCCGATGTCGGCGCCGCCATCGCGCGCCGCTGGTACGACACCGAGAACGTGAAGATGATCACCGGCCTCGGCACCTCCTCGGTGGCGCTTGCGGTCCGCAAGATCTCGCAGGAGAAGGGCCTGATCGACATCAACACCGGCGCCGCCACGGCCGATCTCACCGGTCCCGCCTGCTCGGCGACCGGCGCGCACTGGGTCTACGACACCTATGCGCTGGCGCATGTGACGGGCGAGGCCATGGTCAAGTCCGGCGGCGACACCTGGTTCTTCCTCACCGCCGACTACGCCTTCGGCCACGCGCTCGAGCGCGATGTCTCCGCCGTGGTCAAGGCGGCGGGCGGCAAGGTGCTGGGCAGCGTCAAGCACCCGCTCAGCACCCAGGACTTCTCCTCGTACCTGCTGCAAGCCCAGGCTTCGAAGGCGAAGGTCATTGGGCTCGCCAATGCCGGCCTCGACACGGTCAATGCCATCAAGCAGGCGGGCGAGTTCGGCATCGTCAAGGGCGGCCAGAAGCTCGCGGGGCTCCTGGTGTTCGCCACCGACGTGCAGGCGCTCACTCTGCCGGTCGCGCAGGGCCTGGTGCTGACCGAGGCGTTCTACTGGGACCTGAACGACGAGACCCGTGCCTGGACCAAGCGCTATCGCGCGAAGAAGGACAAGCTGCCGAGCATGCTGACGGCCGGCGTGTACAGCTCGACCCTGCATTACCTCAAGGCCGTGAAGGCGGCGGGCACCGACGATGCCAAGGCGGTGATGGCCAAGATGCGCGAGATACCGGTCAACGACGTCATGACCAAGAACGGCAAGCTGCGCGAGGACGGCCGCCTGATCCGCGACATGTACCTCTTCCAGGTGAAGTCGCCGGCCGAATCCAAAGGCAAGGACGACATCTACAAGCTGCTCGCCACCGTGCCGGGCGACAAGGCCTACCGGCCGCTGAACGAAGGCAAGTGCCCGCTTATCAAGAGCTGAAGTCCGGAAAAACAGCAGAAAGAAGGGCGCCCACACCGGGCGCCCTTTTCTTTTGCGCCAAGCACTGTCCTAATGCCCGGCGGGGATCGGGTTCGGGGATCGGCGCTTGGTGACAGTACAGGATCGGCCGCTCAGCGGGGCATGGGGCATCACGGCCCTGCTCTTCTTGTTCATGGTAATCAACTTCGCCAACAAGATCGTCACCGGCCTCGCCGCCGTGCCGATCATGCGCGACCTCAACGTCTCGCCCGAGACCTTCGGCCAGCTCGCCGGCTCGCCTTTTTTCGCACTCTCGACGATCTCGAGCCTGGTTGTGTGCTTCTTCGCCAGCCGCTTCCCGTCGCGGTCGATGCTGATCGCGCTGGGTGTCGTGGGCGTGCTGGTGCAGCTCCCCATGGTGGCGACGGCGAGTTTCGCCATGCTGGTCGCCTGCCGCTTCGGGCTGGGCATCGCCGACGGCCCATCCGGCCCGATCGCCACCGATGCGCTCTACAAATGGTTCCCGGACGCCAAGCGGGCACTGCCCACCATCGTCATGACCCTTGGCGCCGGTGTCGGCATCGCGC
This sequence comes from Reyranella sp., assembly GCA_051985755.1. Taxonomy (GTDB): domain Bacteria; phylum Pseudomonadota; class Alphaproteobacteria; order Reyranellales; family Reyranellaceae; genus Reyranella. The sequence continues at coordinate 4,907 of JBPYDO010000084.1, forward strand.
TCGAATCGCCGCTCAACTGGATCGTGGTCCACTACTCCTGGCACGGAGCTTTTGCGGCCCTTGCCGTCCTCAACACCTCGTGGCTGGCACTCTGGCTGGCGTTCGGCCGCGAAGGCCCACTGACTGAAGCGGCGATCGGCGACGGCGCAGCCGAGTCGCTTCCCTGGCGCCAGCTGATCTTCTGCCCCAGCATCGTCGCCATCTGCTGCGCGGGCTTTGCGTCCTTCTGGGCGACGGCGCTCGGCCTCACCTGGTTCACGGCCTACCTGATCGACGGGCTGGGCTACAGCCAGGGCGTCGCCGGCAATCTCAGCACCGTGCCCGCCCTCCTCAGCATGGTGTTCCTGTTCGCGGGCGGCGTTGCCATGGACTATATGCAAGGCCGCGGCGTCTCGAGCCGGATTGCGCGGGGCGTGTTCGGTGCAGGCGCGGTGGCGCTGGGCGGCCTGCTTCTGCCCTTGATGCTCGCGCCGATTGCGCCGGTGATCAAACTGACGCTGCTGATCGTAGGCACCGCAATTGGTGCCCCGATCTTCATCGCCGTGCCCATGGTGGTGAGCGAGCTCGCGCCGCAGTCGCAGCGCGCCCTGATGCTGGCGATCGCCAATGCGGCCGTCAGCATTTCCGGCGTCTTCGCGCCCGCGGTTATGGGCTGGATGGTCGGCACGGCGTCGACGCCAATGGCGGGCTACGATCGCGGTTTTGCTTTTCTCGGCGTCGTGCTGATCGCGGGCGGCCTGGTCGGCGCCCTGTTCGTTCGCCCGGAGCGCGACCGCCAACGTTTGAATGCGCCGCGCGCATCGTGCAAATTGCAGAGCACCGCGTGATGCAGATTGAAGCGCCTTTTCTTTGCCGGAAGCACCTGCCTAAATGACGATCAAGAGCTAGCGGGAGTGGCGCCGACGTGACCTTGCAGCAACGGCCCCTCAAAGGGGCCTGGGGCATTACCGCCCTGCTTTTCCTGTTCATGCTGATCAACTTCGCCGACAAGGTCGTGGTCGGCCTCGCCGGTCCGGCGATTCGCCAGGACCTCGGCCTGACACCCGAGCAATTCGGCCTGGTCGGCTCCTCGTTCTTCTTCCTCTATGCGATCTCCTCGGTGGTCGTGGGATTCCTGACCAACCGCACCGACACGCGCCGCATCTTGCTGATCATGGCGATCATCTGGTCGCTGGTGCAGTTCCCGATGCTGGGGACCGTCAGCCTCGAAGTGCTGATCGGCTGCCGCATCATCCTGGGGGCGGGCGAGGGCCCGGCCGCGCCGGTAGCAACCCACGCCGTCTACAAATGGTTTCCCGACCAGCTGCGCGGACTGCCGACCGCCATCATCGCCCAAGGCTCGGCGCTGGGTGTGATCGTTGCCGTGCCGGCGCTCACCTTGGTCATCAAGCATTACACCTGGCACTGGGCTTTCGGAGCGCTGGGCATCGTCGGCCTGCTCTGGGTGGTGCTCTGGCTTATGTTCGGCCGTGAAGGCACCCTGGTCGACGCACCCGTGGCCGAAGCCGGTAGCGGCAACGGCGAACGCGTGCCGTATCGCTATCTGCTTTTCTGCCCCAGCATCGTTGCGGCCTGCTGCGCGGGCTTTGCAAGCTACTGGGGCCTGGCGCTCGGCCTCACCTGGTTCACGTCCTATCTCAAGGACGGCTTGGGGTTCAGCGACGAGGTCGCGGGCCATCTCACCATCCTGCCCTGGGTGTTCGGCCTCATCGTCGTGCTGACCGGCGGCTACATCTCGCAGCGCCTGAAGACCTCCGGCGCCAGCAGCCGCGTCTCACGCGGCGTTTTCGCCGCCGCCACCGTGATGCTGGGCGGCTGCATCCTGCCCTTCGTCGGCAGCATGCCGACGCCCATCCTGAAGCTCGTGTTCCTGATCGTGGGCTCAGCGATCGGCAGCACGATCTACGTCGTGACCCCGATGATCGTGAGCGAGCTCACGCCACAGGCGCAGCGCGCCGGCATGCTCGCCATCACCACGTCGCTGGTGACGCTCGCCGGCGTGCTGTCGCCGCTTGTCATGGGCAAGCTCGTCCAGGACGCGCCGACGCTGGTTGCCGGCTACGAGCGCGGATACGTCATCCTGGGCGTCCTGCTGCTGGCCGGCGGCCTGATCGCCCTGCTGTTCATCCGCCCGGAGGTGGATCGCAAGCGGCTGGCGGCGCGCGCCGTGCCCGGCCTGCCGTTGCAGCCGGCGCGGGCTTAGTGCTCGACCGTTACTTCACCGACGAGTAAGCGGTCGGCATCAGGAACTGGTTCATGACGTTGGCCACGATGGCGCCGTCCTTCTCGGTCTCAGCCCGCTTGGCATGCCATTCCGGGTCGGCCTGAAAGGCGTTCCACTTCTTCTCGCGATCGGCGAGCGACTCCCAGGCGAGGAAGTAGGTCAGCTCCTGGTTCGATTCGCCCACCAGCGTGGTGAAGAAGCCGGCTTGCTTGATGCCGTGCTTCTCCCACAGCTTGAGCGTGATGGTGGCGAAGCGGTTGTTCAGCGCCGCCAAGCGGCCCGGCACGCAGCGGTAGACGCGCATTTCGTAGATCATCGTATCCTCCCTTTAGAGATCGTGAGCGGCATTCAGAAACGCGGCACGAAGCCCGCACCCTTGTGATCGATGTGGCAGCTGAACGGCGCGCCGAAATGGCACGGCAGCAGCCGCGCGCCCGACCCGGCAACGTGCTCGATCGTGGCGCGACGGCTGTTGCGGGCATTGTCCTGGTCGAGGCAGGCGAAGCTGTTCCATTCCGGGTGATAGACCTGCAGTGCGTGGTGCAGGATGTCGCCGCAAAACACCGCCTTCTCGCCGCGCGATTCGAACTCGATGCGGATGGTGCCGGGCGTGTGGCCGGGCGCCGGCGTGATCTTGAGATGCTCGTCGAGCTCGGCCGCGCCTTTCACCATCTTCGCCATGCCGGCATCGACTACCGGAAGCACCGAATCGCGGAACGACCCGGCATTGGCCGGCCCCTTCTCAGGATCGCTGTCGAGTTTCCTGTAGAAGTCGAAATCCTCCTGGCTCCAGACGTACTTGGCGTTCTTGAAGGTCGGAACCCAGCGGCCGTTGTCGAGCCGCGTGTTCCAGCCGACATGATCGACGTGCAGATGCGTACACATCACCATGTCGATCTGCTCGGGCTTGACGCCCGCCACCGCCAGCCGCTCGAGATAGTTGGTTTCCATCAGATGCCACTTCGGCCGATGCGGGCGCGGCTTGTGGTTGCCCACGCAGGTATCAATCAGGATGTGCTTGCCGCCGACCTTCAGGAGCCAACTGTGAACGCTGAGCTTCAGAAAACCCGAAGCCTCGTCATAATGATCGGGAGCGAGCCAATCGCGGTGCTGGCGCGCCACCTCGAGCTTCCAGTCGGGAAAGAAGCGCGCCGCCTCGAAGTTGGGCTCGTAGCTTTCTTCGATGCGGCTTACCGTGGCGCCGCCCAACTTCACTTCGAGCATCGGCTTCCCCTTCGCTTCCGGGTGGGGAGCTTAGGGGCAAGGCCGGTTTCAGAACAGGCGCATGCCGAGCGATTTTCGGTATCCGAACCAGGCGGCGACGACGGCCAGCAACGGCAGGATTATCAGGAGCAGCATGAAGACGATGCCCAATTTGTGCGCGTCGAGCGAATGGGGCCAAAGCCCGACGACCAGCAGCATGACCGCGAGATAGGCCAGGGCGCAGGCGATCCCAACGACGATGCCGATCGGGATCGACCAGACCGAATCCTGCGCCCAGCGCCCGCCGGCATAGTATCCAACGGCAAGGACTACGCCGCCTGCAACGATGGCGCCGATCGTTTCCATGGTCGAGCTCCCATTCGGTCCTCGACTTGCGAGGGTCCGCCGCCGAAACTTTGTTCCCCTGTTCTGTCTTGTGCGATTGGCGGACGGATGTGACTGACGAATTGTTCTGGCTAAGCGGCGCCGTGCTGGCACGGCACTATGCGCGGGGCGACCTCTCCCCGGTCGAACTCGTGAAGGCAACGCTCAAGCGCATCGACCGGCTGCAACCCAAGCTAAACTTTCTCGTGAGCGTAGACGCCGAAGGCGCGGTCGCAGCCGCCAAAGCTTCGGAAACCCGCTGGCGGCAGGGCGCGCCGCTGTCGCCGCTCGACGGCGTGCCGACCTCGATCAAGGACAATATCGACCTCGCGGGCTTTCCGACGCGCAACGGCTCCTATTCGACCGAAGAGGCGCCAGCCGCGTCCGACGCACCAGCGGCCGCCCGGTTGCGCGCGGCCGGCCTGCCGATTCTGGGCAAGAGCACCACACCGGAGTTCGGCTGGAAGGCGCTCACCGATTCGCCGCTGCACGGAACGACCCGCAGCCCGTGGAGCCTCGCGCATACTCCTGGCGGCTCCTCCGGCGGCGCCGCGGCGCTGACGGCAGCGGGCGTGGCGCCCATCAACCACGGCAACGACGGCGGCGGCTCGATCCGCATTCCCGCTGCCCACACGGGCCTCGTCGGCTTGAAGCCAACCTACGGCCGCATCGCCGCCTATCGAGCCGACGGGCCCTTCTCCGACGTCACCGCGAGCGGCGTGCTGACGCGCAGCGTGGTCGACACGGCGCTGGCGCTCAATGCGACGGCCGGCCCCGATCCGCGCGACTGGCGCTCGCTGCCGGCCGATGCGCGCGACTACACGGTTGGCCTCGAGCAGGGCGTGCGAGGGCTTAAGCTCGGGCTGAGCCTCGACCTCGGCCACGTCAAGGCCGATCCCGAAGTGCGGACACTGGTCTCGCGCGCCGCGCGGCGCTTCGAGGAGCTGGGGGCGCACGTCGAGGAGGTCGGGCCGCTGATCGAGCCCCTGCAGAACTCCTTCGAACCGCTGTGGATTGGCGGCTTCGCCGTGCGCCTGCGGCAGATCCCGACGCAGCTGCACGACAAGCTCGATCCCGGCTTTCGCGCCGCGGCGGAGAAAGGCATGGCGGTCACGCTCGCCGACTATGCGCGCTCCTTCGAGGCGCGCTCGGCGTTGGCGCGCGACATGGCGCTCTGGCACCAGAAGTACGACCTGCTGCTCACACCGGTGACACCAACAGCCGCGCCGCCGGTCGAGACTCTCTACAACTCCGACGCCTTCCCGCGCTGGTCCAAGGGCGCCCCCTTCACCCTGCCCTTCAACCTGACTGGCCAGCCAGCCGCCTCCATGCCGGCCGGGCTCACGGCGGCAGGCCTTCCGGTCGGCCTGCAGATCGGGGGACCAGCCCGCGCCGAACACCTGGTGCTGCGCGCCATGCGTGCCTTCGAAAGTGCCTCGGGCTGGACTTGGCCGCAGGCCAAGGTGCTGGAGACTCTGGCGGGGTTGTGATCGATGCGCGCCGGCTTTCTCCTTGCCGCTCTTCTCGCGCTGCTGGCGCAGCCGTCGCCGGCAAGCGGCGAAACCGTGCATTTCCGCAGCGCCACCTGGCCGCCAACACCCTTGCAATTGAGCCACGCAGCCGGCGGACAAACCATCGCCGAGCAGGCGAGCGTGCACCTCGCCGGCGATTTCCATCGTCCGCCGGGCGCCGGTCCGTCTCCCGCTATCGTCCTGCTGCGCGACTGCAGTGGACGCTTGCCCAAGTCGCTCGAGGATGCCGAGACGGCGCGCTATCTCGCACTGGGTTATGCGCTGCTCGTCGTCGACAGCTTGGGCCCGCGCGCTATCACCGACGGCTGTTCAGGTCCGGGATTGTCCGTTGATACGGTCATGGACGCTTATGGTGCGCTGCTCTATCTCGCGAGCCTGCCGTCCATCGATCCCGAGCGCATCGCGCTGGTGGGCTATTCGGAGGGCGGTGCGGCGGCGCTCGCAGCGGTCGCCTTCGATGGAGTCGAACGTCTCTTCGACCGGCATTTCCGAGCGGCGATCGCCTACTATCCGCCGTGCCTGGGGCGCGACAGCGCTGTTGCAGTTCCGACCCTGATCCTGGCCGGCGAACGCGACGACTGGGCGCCGGCCCGCTACTGCCGGGAGATGGTGGCACGGCGCAGCGGGCTCGGCGCGCCGCTGCGACTGATCGTCTATCCGGCTGCCTATCACGCGTTCAACATCGCCCTCGCGCCGCGCAACTCCTACGGTTACCGGCTTGAGTTCGATGCGGTAGCCGATCGCGCCGCCTGGGCGGAGACGGTCGGACTGCTGCACCAGGTCTTCGGGCGATAGCGCCGCTCAGTCGAGGTCGAGGCCGTTCATGCCGGCGTTCTTGCGCGCCTTGCGGGCGAGCTCGCTCAGTACCTTGCCGGCCTGATGCGGATCGAGGATGGGCTTCGACGCAGGGCCCTTGTGCCAGCCCTCGGCGACGGCGAACTGGCCGTTGCCCGCCTGGAAGACGCGGCCGGTGATCTCGCGGCTTTCCTCGCTCACCAGCCAGGTCGCGACCGGTGCGATCCATTTCGGGCTGCGAGTCTCTCGGTCCTCATCGGTGTAGTTGCGCAGATCCTCGGTCATGCGCGTGACGGCGCTGGGCGAGATCGAATTGACGGTGATGCCGTAGCGGCCGAGCTCGCGCGCGGCGATGATGGTGAAGGCCGCGATGCCAGCCTTGGCCGCACCATAGTTGGTCTGGCCCATGTTGCCGTAGATGCCCGACACCGAGGTGGTGGTGACGATGCGCGCATCGACCGGCCCGCCCTTCACCTTCGCCTGGTCGCGCCAGTAGGCGGCGGCATGCCGGGCCGGCGCGAAGGTGCCCTTGAGATGCACCTTGATCACCGCATCCCATTCGTCCTCCGTCATGTTGACCAGCATGCGGTCGCGCAGGATGCCGGCGTTCAGCACCACGGCGTCGAGCTTGCCGAAGGCCGAGACCGCCTGGTCGACCAGGCGCTTGGCGCCATTCCAATCGCTGACATCGTCACCATTGGCCACCGCTTGGCCGCCCTTGGCGTTGATCTCGTTGACCACCTGCTGGGCCGGACCAACATCCTGGCCCTTGCCGGACCGGTCGCCACCCAAGTCGTTCACCACGACCTTGGCGCCGTGCTCGGCCAGCATCAGGCAATGCTCGCGCCCAACACCACGGCCGCCGCCGGTGACAATCGCCACCCGCCCCTCACATAGTCTTGCCATTGCTCCCTCCGCCCGCTCGCTTTGCTGCAAAGGCGCATGCTACGACGCGCGCGCGAGACGGCAAGAGTCTCGCCCATCCGGCGCTCCACCGCTTAGCGGAACGTTCGCAGCGAATTGAAGAGCCAGCCTGAGCGCTGCCGCATACCTGAGCGGTGCCGGATAAAGGAGGAGCAGATGCAGATCGCAGTGATTGGCTCGGGCTCGGTCGGCGGCACTCTGGGACGACGCTGGGCGGAGCTCGGCCACGCCGTGCGCTTCGGCGTGCGCGATCCTTCCGACGCGGATGCCAAGTCCATGGTCGGAGCCATCAAAGGCGACGCAAAACTCGCGACCATCGGTGACGCCGCCAAGGACGCCGAAGTCGTCGTGCTGGCCACACCCTACCAAGCGAATGCCGCCGCGCTCGCCGCCGCAGGTAATCTTCGAGGCAAGATCGTGATCGACGTCACCAATCCCATCGGGGCGAACTTCTCGCTCGCGGTCGGCCACACGACTTCCGGCGCCGAGGAGACGGCCAAGCTGGTGCCCGGCGCGCGCCTCTACAAGGCCATGAACCAGGTCGGTTTCGAAGTCATGGCCGACACGACATTCGCCGCCGGCAAACCGGTGATGTTCGTCGCCGGTGACGATCCGGCGGGCAAGGACGTCGTCCTCGGCCTGGTGAATGCCCTTGGCTTCGAGACGATCGATGCCGGGGATCTCACCGTGGCGCGGCTGATCGAGCCGCATGCCATGCTCTGGATCCACCTCATGGCGCGGCGGCAAATGGGCCGCAAATTCGCCTTCGGCCTGCTCCGGCGATAATACCCAAGCGGCCATGCGGGTAGCTGCTGGCTGCCCCGGGCTTTTCCTGCGATACCTCCCGTCAAGCGGCCAGGCTTTCCGGCACGCGCCGCGATTGCCTGCCGTCTCGTGCCTCGAGGAGGATCGCCATGGACACCCTGCCGGTCGTTTCGCCCGAACAGGTCGGCCTTTCCGCAGCGCGGCTCGATCGGGTGCGCAAGTGGATGCATGGCTGGGTCGACAGCGGAAAGCTTCCCGGCCTGACGGTCTGCGTCATGCGCAAGGGCGAGATGGCCTTCGCCGAAACGCTCGGCAAGGCCGACGTCGAGCGCAACAAGCCAATGCGGCCCGACACGATCGTGCGCATCTATTCGATGACCAAGCCCCTCACCTCGACCGCGATCATGACACTGTACGAAGAGGGCCGCTTCCAGCTCGACGATCCGATCTCGAAATTCATTCCCGCCTTCAAGAACCCGCGAGTCTATGCCGGCGGCAGTCGCGGCAAGATCGAGGCGGTGCCGGCCGAGCGCGAGATCACCTTCCGCGACCTGCTTTCGCACACGTCGGGCCTCACCTATGGCTTCATGGAGAGCAATCCCGTCGACGCTCTCTACCGGGCCAAGGATGGTGTCGACTTCCAGACGTCGACGACCAGCCTCAAGCAGCTGGTCGAAAAGCTCGCGACCTTCCCGCTGATCGCGCAGCCGGGGAAGGCCTGGAACTACAGCGTGTCCACCGACGTGCTGGGCTACCTGGTCGAGGTGATCTCCGGCCAGCCCTTCGAGAAATATCTCATCGACAAGGTCGCGCGCCCGCTCGGCATGGTCGACACCGACTTCTTCGTGCCCAAGGAGAAGCACGACCGCTTCGCCGCCAATTATCAGGCCGGCGCCGATGGCAGGCTCGAGCTGATCGACGACCCGGGCAAGAGCCGCTATCTCAGCGCCCGCAGCGTCAATTCGGGCGGCGGCGGGCTGGTTTCCACCGCCTCGGACTATCTGCGCTTCTGCAAGTTCATGCTGAATATGGGCGAGCTGGACGGCGTCCGCCTGCTCGGCCGCAAGACGGTCGAGCTCATGACCATGAACCATCTCAAGGGCGACATGGCCGACATGGGCATGCCGCGCTTTTCGGAGTCGACCTACTACGGCATCGGCTTCGGGCTCGGCTTCTCGGTGATGATCGACCCGGCGAAGGCGCACATCCTGGGCTCGCCCGGCGAATATGCCTGGGGTGGCGCCGCCTCGACCGCCTTCTGGTGTGATCCGGCCGAGGATATGGCGGTAGTGATGCTGACTCAGCTCATGCCCTCCTCGACCTATCCGATCCGCCGCGAACTGCGCGTGCTGACCTACCAGGCGATAGTCGACTGATCGCTGCCATGCGCAACACCGGACCGATCGTCGTCAAGAAGCTGCATCCGTTGTTCGGCGCGGAGGTTTCCGGCATCGACATCACGCGCCCGCTGAGCGCGCGCGAGTTTGGCCCGATTCGTGCGGCGTTCGAGGAGCATTCGGTGCTCCTGTTCCGCGACCAGCCGATGGACGACGAGAAGCAGATCCAGTTCAGCGAGAATTTCGGGCCGCTTGAGACCGCCGGCAGCGCCAATCCCGCCGCCGGCACCAAGTTCGCGCGCCAGTCAAATCTCGACATCAAGACCGGTGAGCCGATCCCACCGGACGATATGCGCATGATCTACCAGAAGGCCAATTACTTCTGGCACTCCGACTCCTCGTTCAAGCGCGTGCCTTCGCTGTGCTCGATCCTGACGGCGCGCATCTGCCCACCCGAAGGGGGCAACACGGAGTTCCTGTGCATGCGCGCCGCGTGGGATGCCCTGCCGCCGGCGCTCAAGGCCACAATCGAGCCGCTGATCGCCGAGCACGCGCTGGAATACTCGCGCAACCGGGTGCAGAAGGACATCCTGAGCGCCAAGACGCTGGCCGAGCTGCCGCCAGTCAAGCAACGGCTCTACCGCGACAATCCGATCAACGGCCGGCGCGCCCTCTATATCGGCGCCCATGCCGGCTTCATCGTTGGTTGGCCGAAGGCAACCGGCGAGGCGCTGCTCTATGAGCTGACGCAGCGCGCCGCTCAGCCTGAGCACATCCTGTCGCATGCCTGGCGCGAGGGCGACGCGATCGTGTGGGACAATCGCGCAGTCCTCCACCGCGCCACTTACTACGACCCGGTGAAGCACAAGCGCTTGATGCAGCGTACCACCATCGGCGGCGATCAGCCGACGGTGCCTCAGTAGGCGATGCCCGAAGCGTCCTCCCTCCTCGACACCGACAGGCCGGCTGTCTCTCCCTCTCCGGCACCGACCGCCCCTCCTCCCGACGGCATGCCGCCCGGGCTGCCGCGGGCGCTCGCCGTCGCGACCATCACCATCGGGCTCACCATGTCGGTACTGACGAACTCGATGACCAACCTCGCGCTGCCCTACATCGCGCAGGATCTTGGTGTCAGTGCCGAAAGCTCGATCTGGATCGTCAACGCCTACCAGATCGCGCTCATGATCACGCTCCTGCCGGTGGCGGCTTTCGCCGACATCGTCGGCTACCGGCATGTTTACCGCTTTGGCATCGTGATGTTCTGCCTGGCGTCGCTCGGCTGCTCGCTGGCGCCTTCGCTTTCCTGGCTGATTGCCGCCCGCATCATCCAGGGGCTGAGTGGCTCGGCCATCATGGCCATCCAGCCGGCACTGGTGCGCGCGATCTATCCCCGCAACATGCTGGGGCGGGGGCTGGGCTTCAACACCACCGTCGTCGCCACCTCGCTCGCCGCCGGCCCGTCGATCGGGGCGGCTCTTCTCTCGATCTGGTCATGGCCGGTCCTGTTCAGGGTCTATATTCCGCTCGGCCTGATCGCCTTCGCGCTCGCCGAACGCTACCTGCCGCATACCACGCACATACGTCGGCCGTTCGATATCGTGTCGGCGGCGCTGTCCGGCGTCACCTTCGGTCTCCTGATCTTCGGCATCGACGGCATCGCGCACGGCCACTCATGGTTCGTGGTCGGGGGCGAACTTGGCGTCGCCATGGTGCTAGGCAGTCTTTTCCTGTGGCGTCAGAGCCGGCTCAGCCACCCGATGATGCCGATCGACGTCTTCCGGCGGCCACTGTTCTCGCTGTCGATCACGACCGCGACCTGCACCTTCACCGCCCAGGGCCTGGCGTTCGTCAGTCTGCCATTCTTCTTCCACACCGTGCTCGGCTACAGCGCCAGCGGTACCGGAGTGCTGCTCACCGCCTGGCCGCTCGCGCTGGCGGCGATCGCGCCCATCGCCGGCCGGTTGGCCGACCGCCACCACGCCGGCCTGCTGGGCGCCATCGGCCTCACCAGCATGACGGCAGGCCTGGTGCTGACCGCGCTGTTGCCGGCTGATCCCTCGACCGTGAACATCATGTGGCGGCTGGTGCTGTGCGGCGCCGGCTTCGGCATCTTCGCCTCACCCAACAACCGGCTGATGATGAACGCCGTGCCGCGCGATCGCAGCGGCAGCGCCGGCGGCATCATCGCCTCGGCGCGCACGCTCGGCCAGACCGTGGGGGCGGCCCTAGTGGCGCTGATCTTCGGCTTGTTCGACTTCTCCGGCGGTGGCGCCTCGGCCGCGGCACATGCTGCCCTCTGGCTTGGCGCCAGCTTCGCCGCCACCGCATTGGTCATCGGCAGCCTGCGCATGCGCTTGCAGCGTTAGTGAAAGCCTCACGCGACGCTATCTGATTTGTGAGCCGACATCGGCCGAGCAGCGTCTTACCATTGCCGGCATCACTGGCAAGGGAGGTGGACGATGCTGCTGCGATCCCTCGTGACCTTCGCCGTTCTCATCCTGCAACTCTCGGCCTGCGCCAACGATCCGCAAAACAAGGCTGCGATCGACGAGATGGACCGCCGCCACGCGCTCGAATTGGAAAGAGTCGGCGGCGGCGGAGGTGGCGGTAGCGGCATGTAGCCCAGGGAGGACGACGATGATGCTGCGATCTATCGTGACCGTCGCCGTTCTTGCCATTCAACTCGCAGCCTGCAACGACGATGCGCAACATAAGGCAGCGATCGACAAGATGGATCGCCAGCACGCGCTCGAAATCGAAAGGACCGGCAGCGGTGGCGGCGGTGGTGGCGGAGGTGGAGGCGGCGGAGGAGGAGGCGGTGGCAGCGGAATGTAGCCACCCTTCTTTGTGATTTTCTGCTGGGTGCCTGGGGCGCTACGGTGGCGAGCGAAGGAGACGGCCATGGCCCCACCGCTGCACATCGGCATCCTGCTCTACCCCGACGTCACCCAGCTCGATGCCACCGGGCCCGCGCAGGTGCTGTCGCGGGTGCCCGGCGCCAAGCTGCACATGATCTGGAAAACGCGCGATCCGGTGGCGACCGACGCGGGCTTCTCGATCGTGCCGACGACCAGCTTCGCCGAGTGCCCGCAGCTTGACGTGATCTGCGTGCCGGGCGGCGCCGGCCAGATGGCGCTGATGACCGACGCTGAGACGCTCGACTTCCTGCGACGCCAGGCGGCCGAGGCGCGCTATGTGACCTCGGTCTGCACAGGCTCGCTGGTGCTGGGCGCCGCCGGCCTGCTCAAGGGCTACAAGTCGGCCTGCCACTGGGCCTGGCGCGACATGCTGAAGGATTTCGGCGCCATCCCGGTCGCCGAACGCGTGGTGCGCGACCGCAATCGTGTTTCCGGTGGCGGCGTGACGGCCGGCATCGACTTTGGCCTCGCCCTCGCAGCGGAGCTGGCGGGGGAGGAGGTTGCCCAGTCGATCCAGCTCGTCCTGGAATACGACCCGCAGCCGCCCTTCGATTCGGGATCGCCGCAAAAAGCCCCACCGGCGGTGCTGAAGCGCGTGCAGGAACGCCTGGCGGGCATGCTGGAAGGACGGCGTCGCGCCGCCGCCGAAGCCGCGGCACGCCTGCAGTGAAGCCGACGCACTGAAGCGTTTGATACAAGCCGTCCGTTGGCCCAGCCGGAGGCGACGACGATGATGGGGGCGGAGGGGTCCCCATGCCCGCAATCCCGAGGCTCGCCCGAATCTCAGGCCAGATCTGCTTGACTCGCACGTTCGTGGCGATCGCTTTCGCTTGGCCTCTGCTGACGGCTGCTGCCTCGAATGCGCAGGATTGGCTTACCAGCAAAGTAACCCTTCAGGAGGTCCAGCGGGCGCTGATGTGGACTGGCCACTACTCGCCCTTCGAAGATGGCGATCCCAACGAGCTTGTCATCGAGGCAGAACAGGCTTGGCAGAAGTCGAAGGGCTACGCCGTCACCAAAACGCTGTCCGGCGACCAAGTCGAAGAACTTCTGGCCGAGGGGCAGAGGCAACGCGATGCTGTCGGCTGGGCGACGCTCCAGGATAAGTCGATCGGCTTTTCCGTCGGAGTTCCGACCAAGCTGACGAAGTTCATCGGCGCTCGCGCCGTAAGCATGGCGCAGGTCTACAATTTTGAAGGCGCCATCGGATACCTAGTTGTCGTACGCTACGGCGACTCCACTTGCCTGACCGTGCGGAACTGGTATCGCCTGGGCTTGAAGGAACGTCCGTTTTTTCATTCGCGGCAGGGCAACTCGATGGTTTTCGCACGAGATAACGGCAATAGCCGCATCTACGAGCGCGTCGTTTGCGACTTATCCGGCATGGCCGTGGTCTCGGTCAGCATCCCAAACAGTCTCCTCGCGAGCCACGGCAATGTGTTCGCCGCGGCGGGCGAAAGCCTGACACTCAGCCACAACTTCAATCCCACCGCTCTGCCGCATCCCAAGCTGGACGATCCGCCGCCGCTGGCCGGCGACTTCAAGACCGTATCGAGCGAGCATTCGTCACCGAACACCAAGCCGGCAGCCGATGCCGACTCCGCCGGAAAGACCGATGCCATCAAGCGCGCGACGCGCGAGGGCAAGGAGCTCAGTGTCGAGGAGATCTTCCGCAAGGTCTCGCCCGCGGTCTACGTGGTGAAGGCCGGCAACCGGCTGGGCTCGGCGGTGGCGATCAGCGAGCATGAGCTGCTCACCAATTGCCATGTCGTCGCCGACCTGAAGAGCGTCAGCATCGCGCGCGACAAGAAGGAAACCGGCGCGGCCGTCGTGTCGGTCAACAGCAAGGCCGACCGCTGCGTGCTGAAATCCGAGGCGAAGCTCGACACCTGGGTCAGCGTGCGCCCCTACGACGACATCAAGGTCGGCGAGCGCGCCGTCACCATCGGCACGCCGCAGGGCCTCGAGCTTACGGTCGCCGAAGGCATCGTCTCCTCCAAGCGCACGCATAACGATACGCGGCTGATCCAGACCACGGCGCCGATCTCGCAAGGCTCGTCGGGTGGCGGCCTGTTCGACGCCGAGGGCCACCTGCTCGGCATCACGACCTTCTACCTGCGGTCAGGCCAGAACCTGAACTTCGCCGTCGCGGCGGAGGAATTCGCCAAATAGCGCTCGATCAAGTAGCGCGCAATCAGCCGCGGCCGGTAGTGGCGCTTTCGATGGTGGTCGCCTTGCCCGACGCCATGTCGAACTTGAGCCGTTGCACGTGCTCGAGGTCCCGGCCGGTGACGCGCACGAAGCGACTGCCCTCGGGATAGTCGATGGCGTGGATCGCGCCCACGTCGTAGATGCCGGCATGGCCGGGCTCGAGGCGATAGCTCCTGACCTTCTCGAGCTTCGCCTCGCCTGCCCCGGTGCCGCCGTCGAGGCGGCGGAACTCGCTCATGTCGGTGTGCCTGATCGCCTGTCCGTAGACGGCCCATGAGCTGCCGTGGTCGTGCGGCGGACTCTTGTGGGCCTTGGGATTGCAGTGCGCCAGCACCACGAAGCCGAGGTCCTTGTCCTCATAGAGCTTGCGCGTGCCGGTCGGCGCCTTCGGCCCCACCGCCTCGTCGACGAAAGCCTGGTTGGTGAGGAGCTTTTCCAGGAGTTGCCGTACCTTCTCGCGCCCGGCCGAGCCGCTCTGGCCCTTGAGCGCGGCGCGTATGTCTTTGACGAAGGCGTCGAGCGTGTAGGTCATTCGGTCCTCCTAACGGCCGCGCGGCAGGCGGCTGGCGATCAGCATACGGTGCACTTCCGTGGGGCCTTCGTAAACCCGGCTGGTGCCAACTTTCTGCACGCGCGTTCGTTGTTGGCCGGCACAACCGGTGTTAGATTCGGTCCCAGCAGTGCGGGCAGGCAAAAGCCCGCGCGGCCAACGAAATATATGGGAGGAGAACGTGTTCTCTCAAATTATCGATCCGCTGGGCAATATCGGTCTCACCTGCATCGTTGCCTTGATCCCGGTCGTGTTGTTGTTGGTCCTGCTTGCCGTCTTTCGGATGTCGGCATGGCTTGCGGTGCTGATCGGCTCGATCGTCACCTTCATCCTTGCCGCCTGGGTCTGGCGCATGCCGGTCGACCAGGGCGTCCGCGCCTACATCTACGGCTCGGCAACCGGCGTGTGGAACGTCGACTGGATCACCATTTGGGGCGTCGTGCTATTCAACACCCTGTCGGTCACCGGCGTATTCGAAAGCTTCCGGCGTTGGCTGATCGCGCAAGGCACGCTCGACGTGCGTGTGCAGACCATGCTGTTCGCCTGGGCGTTCGGGGCGCTGCTCGAGGGCCTGGTCGGCTTCGGCTATCCATGGGCAGTGGTCGCTCCCATCCTGATCACGCTCGGCCTTGCCGACCTCGACGCAATCCGGGTCGCGGCCATCGCCAACAACGCGCCGGTGTCGTACGGTGCGCTTGGCGCACCGATCATCGCGCTCGCCGCGGTGACCGGCTATCCGCTGCTGTCCCTTTCGGGGACGGTCGGCACCGTTGTGGCGTTTCTCGCCATACTGCCGCCCTGGGTCCTGATCTATCTCGTGTCGGGCAAGGAAGGATTGAAGGATGGCTGGCCGCTCGCGATCGTCGGCTCTGCCGGCTACATCATCGGGCAATGGCCGACGGCGTATTATTGGGGGCCGTATCTGCCCGATGTGATCGGCGCCATCGTCTGCTTCGTGTGCCTGCTGCTGCTGCTGAAGGTCTGGCGACCGAAGACGGTCCTGGGTTACGGCGGGCGGCCGGTCGACGTCGCTCGCCAGGCCGGGACCGACCGCCACGGGCTGTCGGGCGGTGAGATCGCGCTGGCCTGGATGCCGTTCGTCGTGCTTATCGTCGTGGTAGCGCTGTGGACCGGCCCGTGGTCGCCGCTGCCTGGCGTCAGCTGGTTCAACGCCAGCGTCACGGCGGCAGCGCCTGAGATCAAGACCAACATCACGGCGCTGTTCAACTTCGCGCCGTTCGTGGGCGGAACGGCCATTCTCGCGTCGTGGATCGTCGTAGCCGTGCTGCTTGCCATCGCCGGCAAGCTCAGGGCCGAAAATTTGGGTGAGATCTTCACCAAAACCTTCCACCAGATGTGGGGCGCTTGCCTGGTCGGCGTGTTCATCTTCGGCCTTGCCTACACCTTCAATTTCTCGGGCATGGCCTCGTCGCTGGCCAAGGGCTTTTCGTCATTCGGCACCGCGTTCGTGGTGGTCGCGCCGATTCTGGGCTTCATTGGCGTCGCCCTGTCGGGATCCAACACCTCGACCAATGCCATGTTCGGCAAGTTCCAGGCGCTGGTGGGCGTGCAGCTCGGCTTCCCGCCGTTCCTGCTGCCCAGCCTCAACTCGGTCGGCGCCGAGATCGGCAAGCCGGTGGCGCCGCAGACCGCTAGCGTAGGCGTCTCGACCAGCAAGTTCGTGCGCAACGAGGGTGAAGTCATCCGCCACAACATGGGCTGGACGTTCGTGTTGCTGGCCTACCTCATCATCATCGGCATCGGCTTCCACTTCTTCTCGCCGGCGCTGATGATGAAGCACTAGAGCACATCCCGCCCAACTGGAATCAGTTGGGCGGGAGGTCGTGCTCCAGAATCATGAACTCCTAGGGCAGTTAGCGTCCGCCGAGCAGGCGGCGGGCGATCACCATGCGGTGCACCTCGGTGGGGCCCTCGTAAACCCGCATGGTGCGAACTTTCTGTGCGAGCCACGCCAAGGGCAGCTCCTGCGTCACGCCCATGGCGCCGAAGGCCTGCTGGGCGTGGTCGATCACCTCGGTCGCCATTTCGGTGGCGAAGACCTTGATCATCGAGGCCTCCATGCGTACGTCGCGGCCTTCGTCCTGCTTGACGGCGGCGTCCATCACCATCAGTCGACAGGCGTGCAGCTTGGTGGCGGCGTCGGCCACCCACCACTGGATGGCCTGGCGGTCGGCGAGCTTCTGGCCGAAGGTGACGCGCTGGTTGGCGTGGTCGACCAGCATGTCGAGCGCGCGCTGCGCCATGCCGATGCACCACGAGCCCATCTGCAGGCGGCGCACGGTGAGCCGAAGCTGCATGGGTGCGAAGCCCTGGCCGATGCGGCCCAGCACCTGCGTGTCGGGCACGCGGCAATCCTCGAACACGACCTCGTAGGTGCGCTGGCCGGCCAGCATGGGAATGGCGCGCGCCACGACCAGTCCCTTGGTGCCCTTGTCGACCAGGAACGCGGTGATGCCGCCGCGCGAGCCGCGCTCGGGATCGGTCACCGCCATGACGATGGTGAAGTCGGCCTTGGCGATGCGGCTGATCCAGATCTTGCGGCCGTTGATCACCCAGTCGCGGCCGTCCTTCACGGCGCGCGTCTTCATGCCGGCCGGATCGCCGCCGGCCCCGGGCTCCGAGATGGCGATGGCCGAGGTCGTCTCGCCCGCGGCATAGGGCTCGAGGTACTTCTTGCGCTGCTCGGGGTTGGCCGTCGCCAGCAGCATATGCAAATTCGGCGAATCCGGCGGGAAGGTGAAGGGGACGGCCGTGTAGCCGATTTCTTCATTGACACCGACCAATGCGACGGCGGGCAGGTTGGCACCACCCGCCTCCTCCGGGACGTCGAGCGCCCACAAGCCGAGCTCTTTGCACTGCTTGAACAGGCGCTTGTTCTCCTCGTCGGAAAGCGCCGCCGGCTGGCCGGACGCAAAGCGATCGAGGATGTTCTTTTCGAGCGGCATCAGTTCGTTGCGCACGAACTTCTTCACCAGATCGCGCAGCATCTGATGCTCTTCGCTCAGCTTGTGCATGCCCTTTCCTCCCAGGCAGACTTGACGCCCTGCCGCGTGGCATAGTCAGACCTCCAGCAGGGAGCAAGGCAATATGAATCGCCGGCTGTTGTGCTCCATCGTGATCGCCGCGCTTCCGCTAGGCGCATCGGCCCAGGACCAGATCACGGTTTCCAACTGTCCGGCGGGCAAGTCGCCGGTGGCCTTCGAGATCGACTGCTCACACCTCAAGGACGCGCAGTCCAAGGCACGGTGCCTGCCCTTCATCGAGAACCAGGCCTGCAAGGTCTTCCCGGCCTATCGCAAGATCACCGGCATCAACCTCGAGCAGAACTGCAAGTCGATCAAATACACGATCTACGACAAGGAGAGCTGGCCGCACAAGGAAGGCGACGCCGGCGGCCTGACGCTGCACTGCGCGGTCGACTACATGGCGCAGTATTCGGTGGACGGCAGTCTCCGGATGGCATCCGGTCCTTACGACACCCACGAGATCTTGCACGTTTACCAGGACGTGATGGGCGCCCTTCCCTACAGCCACATCCTGTTCGCGCCGAGCCAGGCGGAAGCAATGAAGCTGGTCGGCGACACCGTCGGCTTCGACAGGTCCCTCGGCCAGATGAAGAAGACGGCGGCGGCGTTCGAGGGGCTTTACCAGAAGGAAGCGTCGAGGCCCGCCTACGATCGCTGCGTCTCCGCCGAGCTCTACATCGAGGCCATGCTCTATATCGAGAACAACGACACCGTCTACCAGTTCTACCGCAAGCTGGTGCGCAGTCGCGCCAAGGACATGAACGACCGCCAGGCGCGGTTCAACCGCATGTACGACGCTGTGTCGGGCGGCAAGAGCCGGCAGTACCTGCTGGCGCACGGCTGCCTGCCATTCTGAGACGGTCCTGGCGAGGCAACGCGGGCCCGCGCCCGCTACCTCGCTCGAGGATCGAGATAGAGCGCCACATATTCGCGCAGCGCCAGCGCCGACGCGCCCAGGCTGTCGGCCGTCGGGATCCAGTTCTCCCAGGGCGGCCGGATGGCGCGGATCGCGTGATAGTCGGAGGGGAAGGCGGCGGCGTTCAGGCCGGCGGCGCGGGCCAGCCTGAGCGCCCGCGGCATGTGATACGCCGACGTGACCAGCGCGATCGGCTCGTCGTTCACGATGTTGCGGACGAAGCGCACGTTTTCGATCGTATTCAGCGACTTGCCCTCCGTGACGATGGCCTCGGCCGGCACGCCGAGCGCCATCAGGAAGACGCGCATGGCGTCCGCCTCGGTCGTCGCCGGCTCCCCCACGGCCGCGCGGAAGTAACCACCGGACACCACGATTTGCGGGGCAAGCTCGTCGTGAAACAACCTCGCCGCCAGCCAGATCCTGTCGGATGAAGGATTGAGGCTGGGAAAGGGAAGATACGGCGGCATCGCCGGCTGGATGCCGCCGCCCAGCACGACGATCGCCTTGTAGCAGCAGCGCGGCGCGGCCTTGGCGGCGGCGCGTGCTTCATCCTCGAGGCTGCCGAGCAGCCAGTCGCTCACCGGCGGAAATGAAAGGACCAGGGTCTCGGTGATCGAAAGCACGGCCACCAGCCCGGCGAGGCGCCGGAACTTCACGAGCGACAATGCGAACGCGAACACAAGACCGACCAACATCGACGCCGGCGGCAGGATCAGCAGCGAGAGATATTTCAGAACGACGTAGCTCGTCATGCGCCACGAGTGTCGCTGGCGAAGCGCCCTTCATACAAGATGCGCACAAATGAAAAGGCGGGACCGACTCAGCGCCGGTGCCCGCCTCTTTTCATCCAGAGACTGGATCGCGTCTAGATCGCTTCCTTGAGATCCTTGGCGACGCGGAACGCCACCTTCTTCGACGCCTTGATCTTGATCGCCTCGCCGGTCGCCGGGTTGCGGCCCATGCGCGCCGGGCGGTGACGGACCTGAAGGATGCCAAGGCCGGTGATGCGGACCTTGTTGCCCTTCTTGAGGTGCTTCACGATCAAGCCGACGAAATCGTCGAGGCAAGCCGTGGCATCTTTCTTGGTCATGCCCGTCTTCTCGGCCAATTCGGCCGCGACCTTGGAAAGCGGGACTGTAGGAACTGTCGGTTTCGGTGGGGTTGACATATGAGGGGTCCCTTTGATTTTTCGTTTCCGCCAACGTCTTCCTGACGCCCCAGGGCACGTTGACGTTTCCAAGGTTAGCTACGAATCGCTGGCCCGCAAGAGCCGAATAGCCCGAAAATGCAGATTTTTGGGGCTTTTTACGGCCTTTTGGCCCGGTCATCCACAGACTGACGTCTATCGGCGGACTTGGGCTCACGAATCGTCGCTGACTTTTGCGACCCGAGAAACGCCGATTCGGGCGGCGATTCCCGGTTCGCGGCGTGCCTCAGAGCGCGAGATTCACCGTGACGCTCTTGCGCTGCGTGAAGCTGTCGAGCATGCCCTCGAGTGAAAATTCGCGGCCGATGCCGCTCTGCTTAATGCCGCCATACGACATGCCGGGCGACTGGCCGCCGCCCTGGTTGACCTGCACCCAGCCCGCTTCGATGGCGTGCGCGGCGCGCAGGCCGCGGCCGATGTCATGGGTCCACACGTACGCGGCGAGGCCATAATGGCTGTCATTGGCCATGCGGATCGCCTCTGCCTCGTCGCTCCAGCGGATCGCCACCAGCACCGGGCCGAATATCTCTTCGCGCGCCAGGCGCCAGTCATTCGATCGATCGGCGAACACGGTCGGCAGCGCGAAGTAGCCCTCGCTCAACGGTCCCGACTTGGGCGGCAGGCCACCGAATACCAGCTTGGCGTCGGCTCGGTCGAGGCCGTCCTGCACATACTTGCAGACCTTGTTGAACTGCTTGTTGTTGATGATGGTGCCGATGTCGGTCGTCTCGTCGAGCGGGTCGCCGATCTTGAGCGACGTGGTCTTCTTCTCGAGCTTGCCCAGGAAGGAGTCGAAGACATCCTCGTGCAGGAAGAGTCGCGAACCCGCGGTGCAGCTCTGGCTCTGGCGCGTGAAGCGCATGGCGGCGATGATGCCGTCGACCGCCCAGTCCTCGTCGGCGTCGGGATAGACGATCGACGGGCTCTTGCCGCCGAGCTCGAGCGAAACTGGCACGATGCGCTGGGCGGCGGCGCGCATGATCACTTTGCCGACCTCTGTCGAGCCGGTGAAGGAGAGCTTGGCGATCTTCGGATGATTGGCGAGCGGCCCGCCGCATTCCTCGCCGTAGCCAGTCAGCACGTTGAGCACGCCGGGCGGCAGGAACTGCTGGCAGACCTCGGCCATCATCAGCACACCGAGCGGTGCGTCCTCGGCCGCCTTCAGCACCATGACGTTGCCCGCGCACAAGGCCGGCGCCACCTTGAGCGCCGCCAGCATCACCGGCGCGTTCCACGGGATGATGGCGCCGACAATGCCGATCGGCTCGCGGCGCGTGTAGGACAGCACCTGCTCGCCGAGCGGGACGGTCTCGCCCTTCAGCTCCGAGGCCAGCCCGCCGAAATAGCGGAAGATGTCGGCCGTGAGCCTGGCTTCGCCGCGTGCCTGGGTCCTGAGCGCATTGCCGGTCTCGAGCGCGATGGTGCGCGACAGCTCCTCGACGCGCGCCTCGAGCGCTTCGGCGATCTTGAGCAGGAGCTTGCCGCGCTCGCGCGGCGCCACGGCCTTCCAGGCCGCGAACGCCTTGTCCGCCGCAGCCACCGCGAGGTCGACGTCGGCCGTCGCGGCGCGCGGCACTTCGGCGACGCTCAGGCGCTTGGCGGGATTCTCGACGGCAAAGCGTTGGCCCGAAGCGCTGCCCACCCACTTGCCGCCGATCAGCATGCCCTTGGGGCTGACGGTGTGGCTCTGCGGACGGTCCTTGATCTCGATGCCGGCGGTCATTTCTTCGCCCTCTTCCTGGATTTCGCTTTGGCCTTCTTGGCGGTGAGTTCGCCGTATTTCATGCCCTCGAGTTTCAGGCCATCGGGATCGAGGAAGAACACGGCGTAGTAGTCGTCGTAGTACTCATCGGCTGGATCGACAATCTTCACCTTCTCCTTCTCGAGAAAGGCCTGCAGATCGTCGACGTCCTTCCGGTTTCGCAGTTCGAAGGCGTAGTGGTGCAGCCCGAGGTCGCCTAGCTTGTAGCTCTTGCGGCCCTCGGCCTCGGCGATCCAGTAGCGCGTCTTGCCATTGGTCCAGCCAATGGTGCTGCCGTAGTCCTCCGAAATCTCGAAGCCCAGGAACGTGAAGAGCTTGCTGTAGAACGCCTTGGATTCCTCGTAATCGCTGACTCGGACCGAAATATGGTCGATGCCGACTACGCGGCAGGGAGTCTTGGCCATGGCGGTCTCCTTGATCCAAAACCTCCCTCCTCGGTCTTCGGGGGAGGAGCGATGATTGGACAATTGAAAGGTAATCCTTAAGTTCCCCTCCGGAATGCGTCTTTCCGTCCTCGACCAGTCGATCGCCGTGGCCGGCCGGCCGCACGAGCAATCCATCCGCAATACGGTGGCGCTGGCCCGGCACTGCGAGGGGCTGGGCTACGAGCGCTTCTGGGTCTCCGAGCACCACAACCATCCGACCATCGTCGGCACGGCGCCGGAGATCGTGATTGCGGCGATCGCGGCCACCACCGAGCGCATGCGCGTCGGCAGCGCCGGCATCATGCTGCCGCACTATTCGCCTTTCAAGGTGGCCGAGGTGTTCCGCGTCCTCGACGCACTGGCGCCCGGCCGCATCGACATGGGCCTGGGGCGCGCGCCGGGCTCGGACGGCCGCACCGCCTTTGCCCTCAATCCGATGGCGCACGAGCGGCCCGAGCATTTCCCGGCCGATGTCCGCGACCTGATGGCCTGGATACACAACGAGCCGCTGGTCGACGGCCATCCATTCGCCGCCGTGAAGGCCTTCCCGCAGGGGCCGACAACGCCCGAGATCTGGATCCTCGGCAGCTCCGACTACGGCGCCCAGGTCGCCGCCCTGTTTGGGCTACCCTACTCCTATGCCTGGTTCTT
Organism: Reyranella sp.; assembly: GCA_051985755.1. GTDB lineage: Bacteria > Pseudomonadota > Alphaproteobacteria > Reyranellales > Reyranellaceae > Reyranella. The sequence goes on from JBPYDO010000084.1 coordinate 27,758, forward strand.
CGCCGACCACATGGGCGGCGAGCGCGCCATCGAGCTCTACAAGAAGAGCTATCGGCCGAGCGCGCGCCATCCCGAACCGCATTGCGGGCTCTGCGTCTGGGCGCTGGCGGCGCCCTCCATGGAGGAGGCGCAGTACCATCTCACGTCGCGCATTCTCTCGCGGGTAAACCGCGACCGAGGGCTTCTCGGCCCGCTGGTCTCGCCCGACGAGGCAGCGGCCGTGCTGGCCGACCACGACCAGGCCAGGATCGGGAAGATGCGCCAGAGCACTTTTGCCGGCACCGGCTCCCAGGTCGCCGAGCGCATCGTCGAATTGAAGAAGCGCGTCGGCGTCGATGAAATGGCGGTCGTTACCTGGACTTGCGACGAGGGCGTGCGGCGGCAGAGCTACACGGAACTCGCCCACGCTTTCGGTTTCGCGCCGGCGGCGGCGCCAGCCTAGCGCGGCTCCGTCCAGCTTTCGGAAAATGCCAGCGCGCAGGTGCTGAAGGGCCGGCCCTCACGCTCGCGCTTCCAGGGTTTGCCGCGGGCCTGGTTGCCGTTGATCGTGAGGCGCCCGCCCAACGCCGGCACCAGCAGCGTGCAGACGCCGTAGGGCCTCGGGTTGGGCGGTTGGTTGGGCTGGGTGTGGATCAGCAGCGGCTCGCCGATGTCGTACCAGGTGAGTGTCACCTCGGCGTCGTGGCCGTCGACATGCTCGGTCCAGAAATAGCGTGGATCGCCGGACTTCCTGAAAGAGGCGTCGGTCACCGGGATGGTGAGGTCCTTGAGCTCGGGGTTGAGCATGCCCTGCACGGTCTGCTGCAGCCAGCGCGCCATGGCGATGTTGTCGGAGTAGATGCGCCAGTGGCCTTGCGTCAGCTCGCTCTTAAGGTAGAGCACGTGGCCGGGTCCCGCCGGGCAAAACAGGATTCGCCAGTAACTCGCATCGGTTGAGTTGGGTTCCCCATCTTTGTCACTGAGACGCAGGAACGGATTTTCCCCCGTGAGAATGGTGCGGTTGGCGTCTGCGACACTCATCTCGATCCCCTCCAATTCAAACCGTGGAACTCCGGATTGTGACCCGGCGTTGCCTTATTCAGCGGCGTACAGCCTAGCGAGGAGCCAGAACATGAGCCATTCCTTTCGTGTAGCTGTCGCCCTTGCCGCGGCGGTGCTTGCCGCAAGTCCGGCTGCGAAAGCGCAATCGGCGGATCCGCCGGCGCGCGTCGGACAGCTCGCTTACGTGCAGGGCACCGTCTCATTCCACGACGCCCAGCAGGACAGCTGGTCGCCGGCCACCATCAACACGCCGCTGACCACGGGCGATTCACTGTGGACCGAGCCCGATGGACACGACGAGATCGCGCTCGCCGGCAGCCGCGTGCGCATGGACGGCGATAGCCAGCTCGATCTCCTGGCGGTCGACGACAGCCAGGTTCGCATGCAGCTCGACCAGGGCCGCCTCGACATCAAGACCGTCGCCTTCGACAACAGCCAGCCTTACCAGATCGTGACGCCGCGCGGCACGGCCACCCTCGAGCAGCAGGGCGACTACTACATCCACGCCGGCTCCGCCGACGATCCGACCCTGCTCGGCGTGCGCGCCGGCGCGGCGCAGTTCCAGACCGCCAACGGGCAATTGCTGGCGGTGCAGGCCGGCCAAGTCGCCGAAATCACCGGCGACGGCGCCACCATCCAGATGATGACCGTCAACAGCCCGCCGCCCGCCATGCCGGCCTACTGGGCAGACCGCGACCGGGTGATCAGCTACGCGCAGCCCCAGTATGTCAGTGCCGACGTGACCGGCTACGAGGACCTGGCCGCGTACGGCGCCTGGACCAACGACCCCGAATACGGCGAGGTCTGGTACCCGGGCGATCCGCCGCCGGGTTGGGCGCCCTACACCACGGGCTCCTGGGAATACGTCGCACCATGGGGCTGGACTTGGGTCGATACCCAGCCCTGGGGCTTCGCGCCCTACCACTATGGCCGCTGGGCGCAGCGTGGCGATCGCTGGTTCTGGGTGCCGCCCGAGCGCGACGCACCCGCGGTCTATGCGCCGGCGCTGGTCGCCTTCGTGGGGGGAGTGGAGCTCGGTACCGCGATCGGCGAGCAGAGCCGTGCCCCTGTCGGCTGGTTCCCGCTCGGCCCGCGC
>JBPYDO010000085.1:0-21680 GCA_051985755.1 Reyranella sp.
TCGCAGATTCTGCAAGCCGAAGGGGCCGCTAGCGCGCGCGGCGACGCTGCAAAATCACGTTGGCGAGAAGGGTGAGGCCGAGCGTCACCGACATCAGGATGAAGGCGATGGCGCCGCCGAACGGCCAATTCGTCTTCTGGGTGAACTCGTTGTAAATCACCGGCGCCATCATCTTGAACAGCGGGCCGCCCAGCAGGAAGGGCGTGGCATAGGCGTTCATCGCCAGGATGAAGGTGAGGATGGTACCGGCCAGGATACCGGGTAGCGCCAGCGGCCACAGCACCCTGCGGAACATGGCGAGCGGCGGCGCGCCCAGGCTGAAGGCCGCTTCCTCGACGGCGCGGTCGATGCCCTCGATCACGCTCTGCAGCGACAGCACCATGAAGGGCAGGTTGACGGCGACGATGCCGATCAGCACGGCGTTCTCGGTGAACATGATCTCGAGCGGCTTGTGGATCAGGCCGAGCCACATCAGCACAGTGTTGAAAAAGCCCCGGTTGCCGAACACCACCATCCATCCCGCCGCGCGCACCGAATTGCCAACGAACAACGGCAGGACGATGGAAATGATCATCAGGTTCTTGAAGCGGCTTTGCGTGCGCGCCACGGCGTAGGCGAGCGGGAAGCCCATCACCAGGCAGATCACGGTCACCATCAACGCCATCTCGACCGTCGTCAGCAGGGTCGAGGTGTAATAGGGGTCGGTGAAGAATTTGGCGTAATTCTCCCAGGTCACGGCCTCGACCATCGTCTTCGTGGCCGCGGTGAATTGGTTCAGGCTGAAGCGGAACAGGATGGCGAGCGGCGCGAACAGGCTCACGGCGATGAATACCGTCGCCGGCCCCAGCAGTGCCGTTGCCGTCAATCCCTCGCCCCGCCGTCGCTCGACGGCGGGGCCATGCGTGAGTACCGCGTCGCTCATCCCTTGAACGACTTGTTCCACCAGTCCTGGAAGGCGGTATCGTTCTTGGCCATGTAGCTGTAGTCGAGATCGCGCAGGCGGCTCTTCTCTTCGGCGGTGAAGCCGATGCGTTTCTCCACGTCGGGCGGCACATCGGCGTTGGTGACGGTCGGGTTGTAGCCCATGTCGATGGCGAAGTTCTTCTGCGCCGATGGCGCCAGCATGGCGTTGAGCCAGGCGTAGGCGCCGTCCTTGTCCGGCGCATTCTTCGGGACGACGAAGCCCGACACGTACATCGGCACGCCTTCCTTGGCCGCCACGGTCTTGACGTTGATGCCGGCGTTCTGCCACTGCACCGCGCGCGCCTTCCACATGATGCCGATCGCGATCTCCTCGGTCTTGAGCGCCTGCGCAAAGGCCTCGTTGGAGGGGTAGATACGCGCGCCGCCCTTCTTGCAGTCGATCAGCCGTTGCTTGCCCGGCTCGAAGTCGCTCATCGTGCCGCCCGAGGCCAGGCTCGCGCACAGCATGGTGTACTGGTACTGGATGTCGATGATGCCGAGCTTGGCGCCGTGCTTGGGGTCGAGGGTGTCGGCGAAGCTGGTCGGCGCGGTGGAAATGAGCTTGGGATTGTAGAGGATCACCTTGCCCGAATAGATGTGGCCGGGGCCGTACGGATACTTCATCGCCGGGATGAGGTTCTTGGCGTTGGGCATCTTGGAATAGTCGAGATGCTCGACCAGACCCTGCTGGTCGACCTCGTACATGTCGTTGGCCGACAGGCCCTGCACGTCGGCGGTGCCGTGGCGCAGCTTCTTCTCGGCCATCATCTTGGCCTTGCGCGGCGGCGCGTTCTCCTCGGCGTGCACGACGTCCCAGCCCTTGGGCGCCAGCAGCGGCGTGTCGATGTTCTTGGTGAGGAGCCGCGAGTAGTCGCCGCCCCAGGTGCCGAGGATGACGCGCTTGCCCTCGGCGCGCGCCGGCACCGCGGCACCGGCGGCGAGAGCTGCCGTACTGCCCAGAAGGGAACGGCGGGTGAGAGTGGAGCGGTTCGACATGATGGCCTCCTGCTGATTTTCCTTGCAACCTACTCGTTGAACACCTGGCCGGCCGATGCGGGCCAGCCGACATGGACCTGTTGACCGACTTCCAGGGCGAAGACGCCGTCGCGGTTGGCGATCTGCACCACCACGCGGTCGCTGGGCGACAGGCGCACATGGATATCGATCAGGGCGCCGAGATACGAGACGAATTCCACCGTACCAGGCAGGGCGTTGTCGAGTCCGGCGGGCTTTGCTGCGGCGATCTCGACCCGCTCCGGCCGCAGCGCGAGCGCGGCGCGACCGGGCCGACTGCCGTTGGTGCAGGCGAGCATCAGCCCGCCGTCGGTGCGGAAGCGGCCCGGCGCCTCGATGACGCCGTCGAGGAAGGTGCTGCGGCCGACGAAGCCCGCCACGAAGCGGTCGGCCGGCCTCTCGTAGAGGTCGCGCTGTGTGCCGACCTGGTGGACCAGCCCTTCGTTCATGACGACCAGCCGGTCAGCCATGGTCAGCGCCTCTTCCTGGTCGTGCGTCACCATGACGGTCGTAAGCCCGAGCTGGCGCTGCAGCTCGCGGATCTCGACGCGCACCTCCTGGCGCAGCTTGGCGTCGAGATTGGAAAGCGGCTCGTCGAGCAGCAGCACGTCGGGCCGGATGGCGAGCGCACGGGCCAGCGCCACGCGCTGCTGCTGGCCGCCCGAGAGCTGGCGCGGCAGGCGGCCGCCGAAGCCGCCGAGGCGCACCAGGGCCAGCGCCTCGTCGACCCGGCGGTCGACCTCGGCGCGCGCGAGTTTGCGCATCTCCAGCCCGAAGGCGACGTTCTGCGCCACCGTGAGATGGGGAAAGAGCGCATAGCTCTGGAACACCATGCCGGCGTTGCGCTTCCAGGGCGGCAGCAAGGTGACGTCGCTGCCGCCGAGTTTCACATGGCCGGCGCTGGGCTCGATGAAGCCCGCGACCATGCGGAGCGTCGTGGTCTTGCCGCAGCCGGACGGTCCCAGCAGGACCAGAAACTCGCCGTCGGCGACCGACAGGCTGACGTCGCGCACGGCGTAGAAGTCGCCGTAACGCTTGGCCAGGGCATGAAGATCGAGGCGAGCCATGTCAGACGACACGCGCCAGCTTCACGTAACGGTCGGTGATCAGCATCACGGCGCCGATCAGTACGATCTGCACCACCGAGACCGCGGCGATGGTCGGGTCGATCTTCCATTCGAGATACTGAAGAATCACGATCGGCAGAGTCGTGGTGCCGGGGCCGACCAGGAACAGGCTGAGCTCCAGATTGCCGAACGAGGTGACGAAGCCGAACAGCGCGCCGGCCACGATGCCCGGCCGGATCGCGGGGAGCGTGATGCGCCAGAACGTCGTCCAGGGATTTGCGCCGAGATTTTGCGCCGCCTCCTCCGTGGCGCGATCGACGCCGGCCAGGCTCGCCGTCACCAGGCGCACGATCCAGGGCACGACGATCACGACGTGGCCCGCGACCAGGGCATAGAAGGTGCCGATCACGTCGACGTCGAGCGTGTCCTCCAGGGTGACATGGAAGACGTACATCGCCGTCCCCAGCACCACGCCGGGCACGATCAGCGGCATCAGCAGCAGGTTGGCAAGCGGGCCGCGCAGCGCGAAATGGTGGCGCGAGACGCTGAGCGCCGCGGGTACCGCAAGCATCAGGCCAATGAAGGTCGCGAGCACGCCGACCTCGAAACTCGTGCGAAAGCCGTCGACGAACTTGCGCTGGTCGAGGATGGCGGCGAACCAGCGCAAGCTGTAGCCCTCGGGCGGGAAGGATGGAATCTCCTGCCGGAAGAAGGCGAGCCAGACCACGAAGATCAGCGGCACCAGGATGTAGAGCAGCGTGACGGACGCCGCTGCGTTCAGCACCCAGCGGCCGGCGCGGCGGCGGATGATGGCTACGGTGCTCACAGCGTGTTCTTATGGAATCGGCCCGCCTTCATTATGGCGGCGAGGTGCGGGCCGCCCTCCTTGAACAGGCCGAGATCCTTCAATGGATCGCCATCGACCACCAGGAGGTCGGCGAAGGCGCCGGGCTGGATGGTGCCGAGTTTGCCTTCCTGGCGCACGACCTCGGCGCCGATCAGCGTGGCCGAGCGGATGACGTCGATCGCCGGCATCACGCGGCCGCGGATCTGGAACTCGCCGGTCTGCTCGTCTTCGAGCGCGCCCAGGAGATCGGAGCCGTAAGCCATCTTCACGCCGGCCTTGCGGCAGTGCTCGAGCTCCGCAAAGCCGTACTTCAGCACTTCGTCGTTCTTCTCCAGCATCTCGTTCGGCATGCCAAGCTCTCGGGCGCGCCGTTTCATGGCGTCGTAGGCGATCAGGTTCGGCACCATGTATACGCCGTGCTTGGCCATCAGCCGGGTGGTCGGCGCGTCGACCAGGTTGCCGTGCTCGATGGTGCGCACGCCGCACTGCACCGCGCGGGTGATGGCCTCGGGCGTATAGGCGTGCGTCAGCACATAGCGGCCGAAGGCCTTGGCCTCCTCGACCGCTGCGGTGATCTCTTCGGCGGTGAACTGCAGCGATTCCAGCGGATCGTAGGGCGAAGCGACGCCGCCCGAGACCATCAGCTTCACCTGGTCGGCGCCCTGCCGCATCTGCTCTCGCGCCGCCTGCCGCACGCCATCGGGTCCGTCGGCGATGCAGCGGATGAACACCATGCCGTTGCAGCACAGGCACGGCGGGCCGGTGAAATCGGTGCGCCGGTTGCGGTCGTTGTGGCCGCCGGTCGGGCCGATCGAGCGGCAGGAGATGAACAGCCGCGGGCCTGGGATCAGGCCCGTATCGACCGCCGTCTTGGTGCCCCAGTCGGCGCCGCCGGCGTCGCGCACCGTGGTGAAGCCGCGGTCGAGCATGCGCTTCAGGCGGCCGGCGGAGCGCGCCATCATCAGCGTGAGCGGCACCGCCTCCATGCGGTTGATGTAGACCTCGCTGTGGTGAGTGTGCACGTGGCAGTCGATCAGGCCGGGCATCAGCGTGCGCCGGCCGCAGTTCACGACCTTCGCCTTCGAGGCCTTGATCGGCTTGGCCGACACTTCCTTGATGAGGTCGTCCTCGACCAGCACTTCGTAGCCGCCGCGCGCCTCCTTCCATTGGGGGTCGAGCAGGCGGAGGTTCTTGAACAGAAAGGACATGGACGACCTACTTCAACGCGTTTTTATGGAACTTGCCGGCCTTCATGATCATCGGCAGGTGCGCGCCCTGGTCGAGGAAGAGTTCCAGCTTCTTCAGCGGATTGCCGTCGACCGCGATCAGGTCGGCAAAGGCACCCGGCGCGATGACGCCGAGCTTGCCTTCCTGACGCAGGATCTCTGCGCCGACGATGGTCGCCTGGCGGATGATCTCCAAGGGTTTCAGCACCCGGGCGCGGTAGGTGAACTCCAGGCTCTGGTCGACCTGCAGCTGGCCCAGGAGGTCGGTGCCGTAGCCGACCTTGATGCCGGCCTTCTTGCAGATCTCCAGCGACCGCAGCGCGCCCTCGAGCACGATGTCGTTCTTGGCCAGCATGTCGGCCGACATGCCGAACTGCGCTGCGCGCTCCTTCATCGAGAAGTAGGTCACCAGGTTGGCAATCATGTAGCCGCCGCGCGCCTTCAGCAGCCGCGCCGCCTTGTCGTCGATCAGGTTGCCATGCTCGATGGTGCGCACGCCGTTCTCGACCGCGCGGGTGATCGCCTCGGGCGTGTAGGCATGCGCCAGCACGTAGCGGCCGAAGTTCCTCGCTTCGTCGGTGGCGGCAAAGATCTCGGCCGGGGAGAATTGCAGCGAATCGAGCGGATCGTAGGGTGAGGCGACGCCGCCCGAGCACATGATCTTCACCTGATCGGCGCCCTGGCGCATCTGTTCGCGCACCACCTGGCGCACATTGTCAGGCCCGTCGGCGATCGCCATGCAGTAGACCATGGCGTTGCAGCAGCCGCAGGGCGCGCCCTGGTCGGTGCGGCGGCGCGAATCGGAATGGCCGCCGGTCGGGCCGATGGCGCGGCCCGAGATGAACAGGCGCGGGCCGGGGATGAGGCCCGCTTCGACTGCGGTCTTGATGCCCCAGTCGGCGCCGCCGGTGTCGCGCACCGTGGTGAAACCGCGGTCGATCATGCCCTTCATCAGGTCGGCCGACTTGGCCGTCATCAGGGTGAGCGGCATCGATTCGAGGTTGCGGATGTTCACTTCGCTCAGGAAGACGTGGACGTGGCAGTCGATCAGGCCCGGCATCAGGGTGCGCTTGCCGCCGTCGACTACCCGTGCCCCCTTCGCCTTGATCGGCTTGGCCGATACTTCTTTTATGTGCTCGCCCTCGACCAGCACTTCGTAGCCGCCGCGCGGCTCGTCCCAGCGCGGATCGAGCACGCTGAAATTCCTGAGCAAAATCTGCGACATCGACGCTTTCCCTCCCCGCGGCGGCAACCCTACGCTCAGGCCCGCTTTGGCGCTACAGTCGACCATTCCTGGAGGAGCGCAGTATGGCACGCATCGGCTGGCGGGGCGTCTTCCCCGCCGTGACCACGCAGTTTCGCGAAGATTTCTCGCTCGATCTCCCGGCGACGCAGAAAGTCATCGACGGGTTGATCCGCGACGGCGTGTCCGGTCTCGTCATTTGCGGCACGGTCGGCGAGGGCACGTCGCTCGGACCCGAGGAGAAGCGCCAGGTGCTGGGCGATGCCGTCGAGGCTGCCAAGAAGCGCGTTCCGGTGGTGGCGGGCGTCGCCGAATACACGACGGCGATGGCCTGCGATCTCGCGCGCGACTGCGCGAGACTCGGCGTCGACGGGCTGATGGTGATGCCGGCCATGGTCTACAGCGCCAAGCCGGCGGAGACCGTCGAGCACTTCCGCGCCGTGGCGATGGCTTCGGACTTGCCGATCATGATCTACAACAACCCACCCATCTACAAGACCGACGTCACGCCCGAGATGCTGGCCGAGCTCGCCGATTGCGAGACGATCGTCTGCATCAAGGAATCGTCGGGCGCCACGGCGCGCCTGGCCGATATCCGCCGCATCATGGGCGAGCGCCTGGTGCTGTTCTGCGGCCTGGACGATGTCATCGTGGAATCGATCCTGCTGGGTTGCGTCGGCTGGGTGTCGGGCCTCAGCAATGCCTTCCCGCGGGAGGCCAATCGCCTGTTCGACCTCGCAGCCGTTGGCCGCTTCGCCGAGGTCCAGCCGCTCTATGACTGGTTCATGCCGCTCCTGCATCTCGACGCCCGTGCCGATCTCGTGCAGTGCATCAAGCTCTGCGAGCAGATCATGGGCCGGGGCAGCGAGCGCACCCGTCCGCCGCGCATGCCGCTCAAGGGGGCCGAACGCGCCTATGTCGAGCGCCTGATGAAGGAGGCGCTCGACACCCGACCTTCCTTGAAGCTTGCCGCGGAGTGAGATGCGGAAGATCGTCGTCATAGGGACAACGGGATCGGGCAAGAGCACGCTGGCGGGAAAGCTTGCGGAGCGCACCGGGCTCCGGGTGATCGAGCTCGATCAGCTCTATTGGGGTCGCGACTGGCAGCCGGCGCCCCTCGAATTGTTCCGCCACCGCGTCGAGCGCGAGACCAAAGGCGACAGCTGGATCGTGGTCGGCAACTACAGCCAGGTTCGCGATCTGGTGTGGCGTCCGGCCGACACGCTGATCTGGCTCGACCTGCCGATCGGCCTGGTGATGAGCCGACTGGTCCGGCGCACGTTCCGGCGCGCGGCAAGCCGGGAAGATCTCTGGGGTACCGGCAACCGCGAATCGTTCGGGAATGCCTTCTTCAGCCGCCAGTCCATCCTTCTGTGGGCGCTCAAGACCCATCGCCGCAACCGCCAGCGCTTCACGACGGAGTTCGAATTCCTCGCCAACGAGAAGCGCGTGGTCCGCCTGCGCTCGCGCCGCCAGATCGAGAGTTTCGTGCAGGCGACTTAGGGCCAGTTCGAAGATGTCGATAAAGATTGAGCGCGTGATGCCCCCAACGATCGGCGAGTGGGTGGAGTTGCGTGCCGCACTCTGGCCGCAAGCGGACCGCGCGGAATTGAAACGCGAAGCACCGGCGCTGCTCGACAAGAAGCCCGCGTCGGTCGCGTTCCTGCTGCGCACTCCGTCGGGGAAGGCAATCGGGTTCGCCGAAGCGACCGTGCGGGTCGACTATGTCAACGGCTGCTCGACCTCGCCGGTCGGCTTCCTCGAGGGCATCTTCGTGCAGCCCGAGGAACGTCGGCGCGGCCTTGCGCGTCTGCTTTGCCAGGCGGTCGAGGCCTGGGCGCGCGAGCAAGGCTGTCGCGAGCTCGCGTCGGACACCGAGGTCGACAACTCGATCGGCCAGCGCATGCACGAGGCGCTGGGCTTCAGCGAGAGCGAACGCGTCGTGTGCTACCATAAGCGCCTCGATTGAACGCCTGTTCGACCATGGCCTTGCACACCTTCTCCTGTCTCGACGGCCACACCTGCGGCAACCCCGTCCGGCTGGTGAAGGAGGGCGCGCCGCAACTCGTGGGCGCTACCATGAGCGAGCGGCGGCTCGATTTCCTCAGCCATCACGACTGGATCCGCAAGGCACTGATGTTCGAGCCGCGCGGCCACGACGTGATGTCGGGCTCGATCCTCTACCCTTCGACCCGCGCCGATTGCGACACGGCCATCCTGTTCATCGAGGTGTCGGGCTGCCTGCCGATGTGCGGTCACGGCACCATCGGCACCGTCACCATGGCGATCGAGAACGGGCTGGTCGCTCCCGCCAGGCCGGGCGAGCTGGCGCTCGACGCGCCGGCCGGCAAGGTGGTGGCGCGCTACGAACGATCAGGGCGTTTCGTCGAGAGCGTGCGCATCACCAACGTCGCCTCGTATCTCGCGGCCACCGATGTGGCGATCGATCTGCCGGGCATGGGCGAGCTTCGCTTCGACATCGCCTATGGCGGCAACTATTACGCCATCCTGGAGCCGCAAAAGAACTACGGCGGGCTCGAAGCGATGTCAGCCGCGGACGTGCTGCGGCTGTCGCCGGTCGTGCGCCGGCTGCTGAACGAGAAGATCCAGCCGGTGCATCCGGAGGACGAGACGATCCGCGGCGTCAGCCACGTCATGTGGACCGGCAAGCCGCGCGCGCCCCGCGCCCAGGCGCGCAACGCCGTGTTCTACGGCGACAACGCGATCGACCGCTCGCCCTGCGGCACCGGCACCTCGGCGCGCATGGCCCAGCTCGCGGCCAAGGGAAAGTTGAAGGTCGGCGACGACTTCGTGCACGAGAGCATCATCGGTTCATTGTTCGACGGCCGGGTCGAGACGGCGGCCAAGGTCGGCAATCACCCCGCCATCGTGCCGTCGATTTCCGGCTGGGCGCGCCAGCATGGAGTCAACACCATCCTGGTCGACGATCGCGATCCATTTGCCCACGGCTTCCAGGTGGCATAGCGAAGCCCGCGTTTGGCCCGAAAAAGCCACGTTTCCGGCCCATCTAGCCCGCACGGTCGGCAAAGCGGGAAGTTGCCGTCCCAAGAGGCTTCGAATGGTTCGCGGGCTGGTGCAGGGAGCCCTGATGCTGGTTTTCGGGGCGTTGATCACGTGGGTGGTCGCGGTCGCATTGCAGGACCGGGCCATCGTGCGCGACGACGCGGCCGTCGAAAAGCCGGCGCCCGGCCTCGCTGCCACCCCGTCCCCAACCTCGCACTGGATGTTCTGAGGCTCGGCGAGGGCCGCGTCACTCCGCGGCCTTCGCCTTTGCCGACGGCGCCCGCACTGCGCCGCGCGCGAAGATCGCTTCGATCTCGGCGGCGCCAAAACCCAGTTCGCGCAGAATATCGGGACCGTCCTCGCCGATGTGAGGCGCATGCTGGTGCGCGGCGTGGTCGGCGGCGCGCGGCAGGCCCGGGATGTTGGCGACCGGCAGGGGGCCGACGCCGTCGGTGTCGACCCAATCCACCGCGCCCGATTCCTTGACGTGCGCGTGCTCGAGAAAGTCCTGGTAGTTGTTCACCCGCTCGCAGAACACGTCCTTGGGCTGCAGGATCGCGATCCATTCCTCGGTGGTCTTGCTCGGCATCGTCTCGCGCAGGGCGGCGATGATCTTGGCGGCATTCTTGATCCGGTCCTCGTGGCTCTGCAGGTCGGGATCGTCGGCGATGTCCTTGCGGCCGAGCAATTCGAACATCAGGCGGAAATGATGCGGCCGCATGGCCGACACCATCATGTAGCCGTTCTTGGTCTTGAAGCTGCCGGCCGGCATGTAGAGCACCGGTGGATTGCCGTTGGAGAACACCCATTCCATCAGCTTGGCGCCCTGGAAGGCGGCCGCCGAGCGCAACAGGCTCGAATCGATGTAGCAGCCTTCGCCGAAGCGAAACTGCCGCAGGATCGCCGTGCTGAGTGCCTGGAAGGTGTAGAGGCCGGTGGTCACGTCGATCGCGATCATGCCTTGCCGCCACGGCGTGCCGTCGGGCGTGCGATTCATCACCATCATGCCCGAGAAGGCCTGGATCAGCCCGTCGACCGTCGGGCGCTTGGCATTGGGACCGGTCTGGCCGAAGCCCGAAACCGAGCAGAACACCACCGAGGGATTGGTCTTCTTGATCTCATCGTAGCCGAAGCCCAATCGCTGGATGACGCCGGGACGGAAGCTCTCCATCACGACCTGCGCCTTGGCGGCGAGCTTTTTCACCACCGCGATGCCGTCGGCCGACTTGAGGTCGAGAGCGATCGAGCGCTTGCCGCGGTTGAAGGCGATGAAATGCGCGCAGTAGTCGCCCTTCAACTCGCCGAGCGCGCGTCCCCAGTCGCCTTCCAGCGGCTCGATCTTGATGACGTCCGCGCCGTGCAATGCCAGCAGCATCGAGGCGTGTGGTCCCGCGACGCCCTGCGTGAAATCGAGAACCGTGACACCGTCGAACGCGCCCTTGACCATGGCCGTGGTCTTCCTCCGCAAAGCGACCGTACGGTTACAGCCGTCGGCCGAACAAGCGCCGCCGCGCAGGGAAGCCATGCGCGCTCAAGCTAGATGCGGTCGGCGCGATCAAAGAACGGCAAGACGCGAGTTCAGGAGATCGGTCACCAGCATGTAGCCCGGCGCGTGGGTGATGCAGAAATCGGGCTTCACCGTCGCCACCACCGACTGCGGGGTGACGCCACAGGCCCAGAAGACCGGAAGCTCGTCGTCACGTACCGGAACCGCGTCACCGTAGTCCGGCTTGGCGATGTCCTTGATGCCGAGAAGCTCCGGCTTGCCGATGTGGACCGGGGCGCCGTGCACCGACGGAAAGCGTGTCGTCACCTGCACGGCGCGGATGGCATCGGCAGGCTTGAAGGGGCGCATCGACACCACCATCGGCCCATGGAAGGGGCCGGCCGGGGCGCATTCGATATTGGTGCGGAACATCGGCACGTTGCTGTTGCAGGTCATGTGCCTGAGCTCGAGCCCGTTCTCGAGCAGCGCCTCCTCGAAGGAGAACGAGCAGCCCAGCACGAACGACACGAGATCGTCGCGCCAGACCTTCTTGAGGTCGGTGACTTCCTCGCTGAGTTCGCCTTTCTTCCAGACGCGATAGCGCGGAATGTCGGTGCGGATGTCGAGATCCTCGCCCAGCATGGGCAGCCGCCAGTCGCCCGGCTCGGACTGGCCGATCAGCGGGCAGGGCTTGGGATTGAGCTGGCAGAAACGCGTGAAGTCGGGCGCCAGCGCCTTGGGCAGGATGGCGAGGTTGCCCTGCACGTAGCCCGGCGCCATGCCGGCGGTCGGCAGGCGATGGCCACCGGCCCGGATGCGGCGGCGCGCGTCGCGGCCGGTCTCGCCCTTGAGATTGGTCATGGTGTCCATGGCACTCTCCTACACGTGCTGGCCGCCGTTGATCTGAATCTCCGCTCCCGAGACGTAGCTCGCGCCCTTCTCGCACAGGAAGTGGATGACGTCGGCCACCTCGTCGGGCGTGCCCAGCCGGCGCATGGGGATCTGGTTCTCGACGATCTTCTCGGTGCCGGGCGACAGGATCGAGGTGTCGATCTCGCCGGGCGCGATGGCGTTGACGCGGATGCCGCGCGGCCCGAAGTCGTGCGCCATCTCGCGCGTCAGCGCGGCCAGCGCCGCCTTGGACGTGGCGTAGGCCGAGCCCGCGAAGGGATGCACGCGGCTGCCGGCGATCGAAGTCACGTTGACGACGGCGCCGCGCGCCGCCGACAGCTCCTCGATCAGGCCGCGCGCCAGCGCCACGGGCGCGAAGAAGTTGACGTTGAAGACCTGGCGCCACAGGTCGAACGGTGTGTCGATGGCGCCCAGCCGGCCGCCGCCGGGAGCCTTGGGCGATACCGCGGCATTGTTGACGAGCGCATCGAGCCGGCCGCCCAGCCGCTTGCGGATCTCCTCGATGCCGCGTGCGATTTCGACCGGGTCAGCGAGGTCGATCTGCACGTGGTTCTCGCCGCCGCTTGGCCAGGGGCAGAGGGCGCTGAAAGGCTGGCGGGACACGGTGACGATCCGCCAGCCGCCGGCGCTGAATTTCTTCACCGTCGCGTGGCCGATGCCGCGGCTGGCGCCGGTCAAAACCAGCGTCCGCGTATTGTCATGGCGTTTGTTGTCGGGGACGGGGGCGTTCATGGCCTCAGTCTACTCCGTCGGTGTCGCCCGCGACCACGGTTCAGCACCGCCACAGAAGGTGCGTCGCGAGGGGCTAGGGCACGATCTGTAGTATCTTACAGTGAATATATAACTTCTCCCCGTAACTTATTGTGAAGACGTCATTTTTTATTGAGCAAGACGGTGTCTTGACCTATACCTGTCGACGGCCGGGCCCACTCCCAATTTCGGGCTTTGGCCGGTGTTTTGACTTAAGCCCTTTTAGGGGAGTGTCCGCCATGACGGACGAACGCCAGAAGCGCCAGCCGACGCCGCACTTGCAGACGCGGCCGGCAACCATGCTGACTGCGATCGGCCTTTGCGTGCTGATCATGATCATCCAACTGGTTCCGTTGGCCCAGGACGTCTCGTCGCCGCAGCCTGCGACAAAGGTCAGCAGCGCCCGTTAGACAGATAAGCCGGCGCACCTGTCGGCGACTTACGCGACTTCGCTTGTGCGCGCGCCCGCGAACGCGCATCAAAGGGGGCCGGAACATCAATCCCAGCCCCGATGACCCTCGACAACGTTCAGGCCCTGCCGCTCGGCACCCAGCTCGGCGACTACCGGCTCGACGCGGTGATCGGCCACGGCAGCTTTGGCATCACCTATCGGGCCTTCGACACGCAGCTCGCCAAGCTGGTGGCGATCAAGGAGTACCTGCCGGTCGAATTCGCCGTCCGCCAGGGCGCCCTGGAGGTGGTGCCGCGCGGCACGCGCTTTGCCGATGACTTCGCCTGGGGGCGTGATCGCTTTCTCGACGAGGCGCGTGCGCTGGCGCGCTTTCGCCATGCGCACATCGTGCCGGTGCTGCGCTACTTCGAGGCCAACGGCACGGCCTATACGGTCATGGAGTTCGAGGATGGGCGCAACCTCGCCGAGCTCCTGGGTGAACAGGGCCGGCGGCTGCCGCCCGACGACATACGCCGCCTGGCCGAAGGTCTGCTGAGCGGCCTGGGCGCCGTGCACGAGCAGGGCTTCCTCCATCGCGACATCAAGCCGTCGAACATCATCATCCGTCGCGACGGCGTCCCCGTGCTGATCGATTTCGGCGCCGCCCGGCAGGCGATTGGCGGCCGCACGCGCACGCTCACCGGCATCTTGACGCCGCAATACGCGCCCATCGAGCAATATGCCCTGGACAGCAAGCAGGGGCCGTGGACCGACATCTATTCGGCCGCCGCCGTGCTTTTCCACGCCATCACCGGTCGGCCGCCGCCGGAGGCCGCCTCGCGCGTCGGCACCGATCCCTATCGGCCGCTGGCGGAGCGAGACGGCGAGGGCCTCGACAAGACTCTGCTCGCCGCGGTCGATCGCGGCCTGGCCTTCGCCGCCAAGGACCGGCCGCAGTCGGTCCGCGACTGGCGGGCTCTGTTCGACGTCTCGCTGCCTTTCGCGCACGACGCGCCGACGCAGAAGATGGCGGCGGGCGCGACGCCGCGGCTGGGCGGCGTCAACCGCGCCGAGCACGAGCTGATGGCGCCGCCTCCCGCGCCTCGCCGCTCGCGCGCCGGGCTTTGGATTGTGCTCTTGCTGCTGCTGGGCGGCGGCGCCTTCGCCGTCTGGCGCCTGCAGCCGGAGATCCACCAAGCGGTGGCTGCGCTTCTGCCGCCGAGCACACCGGCGAAACCCGCCGAGCCGGTGGCCCAGGAGCAGGCTCCTCCCGCAAACACTCCTCCGGCAAATATCGCAGCGGCGCCGGAACCGACGCCGGTGAAGCCGGGCGCGGAGACCCGCTCACGGACCCCGCCGCCGTCGCCGGACTCGGTCGCGCAAAAGGCGCTGGTCGCCGCGGCCGAGCATGCGGCAGCCGAAGCGCGCGCCGTCTTCGACAAGGCGAAGGACGCGTCCGACGCCGCTCGCACGATGGCGGGCGAGGCCCGCATCGCAGCGGCTCGCGCCGCGCGGCCCGGGCTCGAGAATGCCGAGCGACTCTCCTATGCCAACGGGGCGAGCTACGTCGGCCAGACCGCATCGGGGCAGCGCCAGGGCTTCGGCGTCGCCGATCTCGAGAACGGCGAACGTCAGGCCGGCGAATGGAAAGAAGACAAGTTGAGCGGGCTCGGCACGGTGCGCTTCAGCGACGGCGCGCGCTACGAGGGCCAGTGGCGCGACGGCCGGTCGACCGGGCTTGGCGTTCTCGAGAAGCCGGGCAGCGAGCGGGACGAGGGCAATTTCGTCGCCGGGAAGCTCGAGGGCTTCGGCGTGCGCCGCCTCACCGGCGAGCCAAGCCTGGTCCAGTCGGGCGAGTGGCACAACGATTCGCTCGATGGCCCGGGCGTCGAGACCAAGCCCGATGGCGAGCGCTACGAGGGCCAATTCCACGCCAGCAAGCGGAACGGCTACGGCCGGCTCAGGGTGGGCGACAAGGTCACTTCCGGCCGCTGGGAAAACGGCAAGCTGGTCCAATCCGCACCCTGACCTGGGTGGCATGGAAGTTGCGGCCGGACTTGGCGTGAGCCAGGCCCTGTCCGTCCTGCTGATCGACGACAATCCGGCCCGCGCCGAGGTCGTCGAGGCGGGCCTGCGCGCGGCCGGCCATCGGCTGCTTGCCCGGCTGGGAGGCACCCGGGACCTCGGCCAGCGCGTGCGCGACCTCGCGCCCGACGTGGTTGTGGTCAGCATCGACAACCCCAGTCGCGAGGCCATCGAGGACATGCGGCGAAGCACCGAGCAGCAACCACGGCCGATCGCGCTGTTCGTCGACCAGTCGGATCCGGCGACCATTGCGCAGGCCATGGAGGCCGGCGTTTCCGCCTATGTCGTGAAGGGGCTGGCGCAGGATCGCGTGCGCTCGGTGGTCGATGTCGCCGTGGCGCACTTCAACCGCTACCACTCGATGCGCGAGGAGCTCGACCGGGCGCGCCTCACGCTGGCCGAGCGCAAGGCCATCGACCGTGCCAAGGGACTTTTGATGGAGCAGAAGGGGCTGAACGAGGATGCGGCCTACAAGCTCCTGCGCAAGCTCGCCATGGACCAGAACAGGCGGATCGGCGAGATCGCTCAGGAGCTGGTGACCTACGCCAATTTGCTCAAAAAGTAGCCCCGCCCCAGGCGCGCGCGTGAAATTTGGCACTGCCTCAGTTGGAAGCCGGGGCCGCAGGGAGCCTTAAAATGCGGCGCGATGCTACGGGCGACGAGCCAACGGCCAACTAACAGCCGCGCTTCTTTCTTCACGAGCCGCCATCGCTTCCCATAGCGCCGCGATTCTCTCCATTTCAGATCGCGCGCCCATGTCCTTCATTTGTCCCGCTTCTCTAAGGGCCTGTTTCGCTCGATCGCGATACTGGACCGCGCGAATCATGGCCCCTTCGTCGATCATGGTCTTTCCTTCTTTGCGGGAAGAACACACGGACTTTGCGGGAAGAACACACGGACAGGCTGGGGGGGGGACGACCCTATGTCAAGGTCCGCCGATTAAACTGAGACAGTGCCTGAGATTTCAGTGGGTTGTGGGCGGTCCAGAATTGGCACGAAGCGTGCTGCGGTCCGCCTGAGATGGCGAAGAGCTTTCCGATCTTCCTGTCGTTGCGCGGCCGCCCGGCGCTGGTCGTGGGCGGCGGCGAGCAGGCCGCCCGCAAGGTCGAGCTCCTGCTCTCGGCCGGCGCCCGGGTGTCGCTGGTCGCCGGCACCGTCAATGGCGAGATCGCGCAATTGATCGCCGAAGGACGCATTTTCTGGGCGGGACGGTCCTTCGACGACGGCGATCTCGCCGGCGCGATGCTGGCGATCGTGGCGAGCGACGAGGAAGCCTTGCGGGCCCGCGTGTCGGCGGCGGCCCAGGCGCGCGGCGTGCCGGTGAACGTGGTCGACCGACCGGCGCTCTCGACTTTCATCATGCCGTCGATCGTCGATCGCGGGGCCGTCACGGTCGCGGTGTCGACCGACGGCGCGGCGCCGGCGCTGGCGCGGAAAGTGCGGGCCGAGATCGAGCGCACCCTGCCCGCCGCCATCGGCCGAGTCGCGCGCTTCGCCGAGATCTTCCGCGAGCAGGTGCGGCGCACCCTGGTCGACCCGCGTGCCCGGCGCCGCTTCTGGGATCGCGTGTTCGACGGCCGCATCGGCGAGCTGGCACTGGCCGGCGACGAGATCGCAGCGCGCCGCGAACTCATCCGCCTGCTCGACGATGCGCGCAGCCGCGCGCCGGCTGCGACGGGCATCGTCCATCTGGTCGGTGCCGGACCGGGCGACCCCGACTTGCTCACGCTCAAGGCGCACCGCCTGCTGCAGCGTGCCGACGTCGTCGTCTACGACCGCCTGGTCTCGGCTGAGGTGCTGGCGATGGCGCGGCGCGATGCGGAGCGCATCTATGTCGGCAAGCGCCGCGCCCACCATTGCGTGCCGCAGGAGGAGATCAACGATCGCCTGGTGGCGCTCGCCCGCGCCGGCAAGAGCGTCGTGCGGCTGAAGGGCGGCGACCCTCTGGTCTTCGGCCGCGGCGGCGAGGAGATCGCCGCACTGGTGCAGGCCGGCATCACGGTCGAGGTGGTGCCCGGCATCACCGCCGCGTTGGGCTGCGCGGCGAGCGCCGGCATTCCGCTCACCCATCGCGACCATGCACAGTCCTGCGTGTTCGTCACCGGCCATGCCAAGGATGGCAGGATCGCGCTCGATTGGCCGATGCTGGCAAGGCCGCGCCAAACGGTCGTGATCTACATGGGCGTCGAAGCCCTGCCGGTGATCGCCGCCGAGCTCATGCAGCACGGATTGCCGTCCGGCACGCCGGCGGCGCTGATCGAGAATGGCACGACCGATCGCGAGCGGCGCGTGGTCGGCACACTCGGCACCCTCGAGCGGCTGGAGGGGGAGACGCCTCTACGCGGTCCCACACTCCTGATGGTCGGCGAGGTGGTCAGGCTGGGATTGGTCCAGCAACCGGAGATTTACTTTGAGTCTCGGGTGGGTCTCTGATACAACGCTCCTGTCTGTGACAAAAATGCAACAGGGGAATATTTGGGGATGCGTAGTCTCGCCTTGAGTGCGGTTCTCGTGCTGGCGCTGTCCGGTGCGAGCCTCGCCCAGACGACCTCGACCGGCGCGTCCGAGGTCCAAGTCCTCAAGGGGGCAACGCAGGCCCATCCCCCGGCCAAGCACAAGCCCGCGGTGCACCATGCCGCCGCCCAGTCCCATCCGGTCTCCCATCCTGTCGTTCACAAGGTCGCCGCAGCCCAAGCCCAGGTCCGCCACCCCGTCGTGATCAGGCGCCCGACGACGCCGCAAAGCCTGCGCGGCACGCGCTACGGCGGCTTCGCGCCTTCCGCGCCGCCCCCGCCGCCGCCCGAGCTCGACCTCACCAGCCCGCGCACGCTCGACATGGTCAACGTCAACACCGGCGAAACCATCAACGTCACCTACTGGTCGAACGGATCCTATCACCGCGAGGCGCTCGATCAGCTCAACCACTTCTGCCGCGATTCGCAGAACAACCAGCAGACCGAGATGGATCCGCTGCTGTTCGACGTGTTGTGGCAGACCATGCAAGCCACGGGATTCCACGGCACGGTCGAGGTGCTGTCGGCCTATCGCTCGCCCACCACCAACGCCTGGCTCGCCAGCATGAGCCGCGGCGTGGCGCGCGACAGCCAGCACATGAACGGCAACGCCATGGACATCCGTTTCCCCGGCGTACCGGTCTTCAAGATCCGGCAGGCGGCGCGCTCGCTGCAGTTGGGCGGCGTCGGCTTCTATCCGCGCTCCGGTTTCGTCCACCTCGACACCGGCCCCATCCGCTACTGGTAATCCGATGGCGCGCCTCGAGGTCCTCGAGGGCGACATCACTCGGCTCGACGTCGACGCCATCGTCAATGCCGCCAACGAAAGCCTGCTGGGCGGCGGCGGCGTCGACGGCGCGATCCATCGCGCGGCCGGCCCCGAGCTTCTCGCCGAATGCCGCACGCTCAACGGCTGCCCGACCGGCGAGGCCAAGATCACCAAGGGCTACCGGCTGAAGGCGCGGCACGTCATCCATACGGTGGGCCCGGTGTGGCACGGCGGCGGAGCCGGCGAGCCCGAGCTGCTGGCCAGGTGCTACCGCAACAGCCTGACCCTTGCCGCCCGGCACGGCCTTGCAAGCATCGCCTTCCCGGCGATCTCGACCGGCGTCTACGGCTATCCCAAGCTGCCGGCCACGGAAATCGCCGTGCGCGAAGTGCGCGCGCATGTCCGCGTCGAGCACGTCATCTTCTGTTGCTTCGGCGCCGAGGTGGCGGAGCTCTACCGCGAGGTCATTGCCCGAAGCGCTTCGCCGTCTTGAGATAGTCGAGCTCGTCCGCCGTGCTCGGCCGGCCCAGCACCTCGTTGCGATGCGGGAAGCGGCCGAAGCGCGCAATCACCTCGCGATGCTCATTGGCGTATTTGTCGTTGTCCTCGTTCCCCAGGGCGGCGAACAGGGTACAGCAGAAATCCTGATCGCCGAGGTCTTCGCTGTGCTGGAAGGGCATGTAGAAGAAGAGACGCATGTCGTCCGGATAGGCGATGGGATGGCCGTGCGCGATGGCGAAGCGGGCGGTCTCGCGCGCCTTGGCGTCGCCGGCATAGGCGCCCGCCGTCTTGCGGAAGATATTGCGCGTGAACTGATCGCACAGCAGCGTCAATGCCAGCGCACCGTCGGGCGACTTCCGCCAATGGTCCAGCTCGCCGGCGATCGCCCGCTCGATCAGCGCTCCGAAGCGGGCCTTGACCTCCGAATCGAGCTCGGGGGTGCTGTCCCACCAGAGCTCGCGCGGCTTGCCGTGATCGGGATGGGAGAGCGGCAGGAACCAGAAATCGAGGATGTCGCGGATCGCGGCCGCGTCGTTCGCCTCGCTCACGGCATGTCCTTCTTGCCATAGACCAGCCGGACCCCGGCATCCTCCGGAATAGGCGGCATGGTGGCGTCCCAGCGCTGCCAGGCGGCGCGCATCTCGGCCAGCCGATCGGGATGGCGCCTGGCGAGGTTGGCGCGCTCGCGTTCGTCGGCGACGACGTCGAACAGGTACTCGTGCTCGGCGACCTTTAGATACTTCCAGCGGCCGGCGAGCATGGCGCGTTGCTCGTTGTGCTTCATGCGCCAGAACAGCGGGCGATCGGTGACGGCGCGCGGATCGGCCAGCACCCCGACGAGCGAGATGCCGTCGCTCGGGTAGCCGGGATGCGCCGACGCGCCGGCGGCTTCGAAGAAGGTCGGCACCCAGTCCATCGTGATGGCGAGCTGCTCTGTCGTGGCACCGGCCGGCGTGCGCGCCGGCCAGCGCACGACATAGGGCACGCGGATGCCGCCTTCCATCAGGTCCATCTTGCCGCCGACCAATGGCCAATTGTCGGAGAAGCGCTCGCCGCCATTGTCGCTGGTGAACACCACGATGGTGTCCCGCGCGATTGCCCCGTCGTCGAGCGCGCCCAGCACGCGGCCGATGCCCTCATCCATGTGATGGATCATGCGGCGGTAGGCGTGGATGTTGCCACCGTCGAGGTGATAGATCGGGCGGCCCTTGCCGAACGACTTCGCGAGTGTGGCGTCCTCGCGGGTCTCCCACGGCCAATGCGGCGCGGTGTAGTGCAGGCTGAGCAGGAACGGCTGCTTGGACTGCGCGCATCGTCCGACGAACTCGACGGCCCGATCGGACAACAGATCGGTCAGATAGCCGTCGCGATGAACCTCGCCGCCGTTCTCGAATAGGTCATGCGCGCCGGCACTGTCCTGATGGGTGAAATAGTCGACGCCGCCGGACAGCGGACCGAAATGCTCGTCATAGCCGCTCAGCAAGGGGCCGAAAGCCGGCGGAAAACCCAGGTGCCACTTGCCGATCAGCGCCGTGCGATATCCCTTCTCGCGCAGACGCGATGCGAGCGTGGGATGGCCGGGAGGCAGGCCGATCACCTTGTCGCCGCGCATGGCGCTGCCGATCGGTTCCTCGGCGGCGCCGCGGATGCGGTATTGGTAGCGGCCGGTCGCGAGCGCAAAGCGCGTCGGCGAACAGACCGCCGAATTGGCATAGCCGCGCGCGAAGCGCAGGCCCTCTGCCGCCATGCGATCGATGTTGGGCGATATGGGCGCACGCCCTCCGTAGCAGCCGAGGTCGGCGTAGCCGAGATCGTCGGCGAGAATGAAGATGAAATTCGTCGGCATATCGCAGGAGACTAGGCCAGGTCCGCAGCCGTGCGCTATCGTCGATGCGGGGGACGGGATCATGCCGAAGACCAAGACTCCAATTCGCCGCTATCCCGAGATGCGGGGCAAGGTCGCGCTGGTCACCGGTGGCTCGAGCGGTATCGGACTCGCCGCCGCTCAGGCCTTTGCCCGCGAAGGCGCCGTCGTCGTGCTCACCAGCCGCGACAAAAGCCGTGCCCAGGCGGCGTTGAAGACCTTTGCCAAGGAGCAGGCCGTGTCGTGGATCGAGAGCGATACCTCGATTGGCAAATCCGTCGCGCGCCTGATCGAGCAGCTGCACCGACGACATGGTCGCCTCGACTACGCCTTCAACAACGGCGGCAGCATGGAGGGCGAGGACGTGGCGCTGATCGGCGAGATGAGCGAGACGAGCTGGCGGCGGACGATCGACGGGTATCTGACGTCGGTGTTCCTGTGCATGCGCCATCAGCTGCCGCTCATGCTGAAAGCGCGCAGTGGCGTCATCGTCAATATGTCGTCGATCTACGGGCTGCGCGGCCATGCCATCCCGGGCGGCGGCGCCTATGCCGCGGCCAAGCACGGCGTGCTCGGCCTCACCAGCAGTGCGGCGCTCCAGTACGCCGCGTCGGGCGTGCGCATCACGGCAATCTCCCCCGGCTGGGTCTCGACGCCGCCGATCGTGCGCTGGATGGCGAGCGATCCCAAGTTTGCCGCCACCATCACCGGCCTGACGCCGCGCGGCAAGATCGCCACGCCCGAGGAGGTGGCCGATGCGGTGCTGTGGCTCTGCTCCGATGCCGCCGCACCCATGATGGGCAGCCCGCTGATCGTCGATGGCGGGGCAATGGCCTGAGCGGGCGGCGGCGTCAGGCCAGTTCGTACTTGGCGATCAGCCAGGGCTCGTGCCTGGCGACGTCGACCCATTCCTTCATGGCCGGGTGGCCGAGGATCGCCTCGCAGTAGGCGTTGGTGTCGGAGTCGACCGGCACGTCGTAGGTGCGCAGCCGCGTCACGACGGGCGCATACATGGCGTCGGCGGC
>JBPYDO010000086.1:0-2386 GCA_051985755.1 Reyranella sp.
GGAGGCGAATGCCACAATTGCCAAGAGAGGTCAGGTGCTAGAGCAAATTCGGTTGGACGAGGGCGTCAAGCCTACCCGGTGAACATCCAGAGTTGCTCGCTGGCCATGTAACCCGCCAGCAGCAGGATACCAGACGCGACGATAAGCGCCGCGGCGCCGACCTCGATCGCGCGCATCGCGAGCATGCCGAGTCCTGCCCGCGACTTGGCGACACGGCTTGCGACATCGCGCGCGCTGACCGCGACGGTTGCGATTGCCGCCACTGTCATAGCTGTGCCGAGTCCCATGAGCAGGGTCGCCCCGAAACCGGTCCAAAACAGGTCCTGGGCCAGCGCGAAGATCAGGACAATGATCGCGCCGGAGCAGGGCCGCAATCCGACCGCGACCACTGCCGCGAGCCCTCGCCGCCAGCCGCCTGCACCAGCCAGCGCCGCGGGCTCGGGCCCGTGGGCGTGGCCCCAGGCAGATTCATGGTGCCCAAGATCGTGGTGGCACTGGAAACCGTGCGCGTGAGCGGTGCATCCGTCAATCTGGCATTGCCCGCCGCGCATGGTCATCGCGCCAGGCCGCGCCCCGGACAGCCGAAAGGTTGTGCCGCTTAGGCCTTTGGCCGCTGGAGTCGACGCGAAAGCGAGGTCGGGCGCCTGATGCCAGGTCAGTTCGCGGCAGGCGATCAGGAAGCCGCGGCCTTTGACGTAGAGAAGCCTGAGGCCGATCAGGATGACGAGAGCATAACTAGTGATCTCGACCAGATGGACGGTCAGTCCGATCGCCTTCGCGGTTGCGCCAAGCAGAACGGCAGCGATGGCCACGACCATGATGGCAACGACCGATTGGATGGCTGCAGACACAAACGACAGCACGACGCCGCGGCGCCAGGTCTCCTCATTGGCGACGAGATAGGAGGAGATCACGGCCTTGCCATGCCCCGGACCTACGGCGTGGAAGACGCCGTACACAAAGGAGATGCCGAACAATTCCCACATCGCGGCCCCATCCTCCTTGCTGGCCCGGATGAAGCCCGACAGCGAGCGGTAGAAGGCGGCCTGCTCGGCAAAAATCCAGCCCATGAGCCCCGATGCGGACATCCCAGTTGCGGGGTGCGGCGCACCAAACGGCGCGCTCCATGCCGACACGATACCGGTCGCACAGGCGATAAGGATCGCCGCCAGGGCGATCACCGAGACAGCACACGATCTGGTCATGGGCACTTCACCACGATTTTGTTGGCGAAGATCTCCCCATAGGTGCTCGACGGATCGAGCGGCACGGCGTCGAGTTCGCTGAGCCGCGCCTGCTCGGCCGCGGTGGGCTGATGCGGCAGATCGTAGGTCACTAGGCATTGCGGCGCGCCGCTCAACGAGACCGGCTTGTCCTTGGCGAATTCGAAATCCACGAAGATCGAGGGGTCGTAGATCTCGATCTGCATGGTCTTGGCGGAGGCGACCGCCTTCAAGGGCAAGGTGAAATGCAGGGTAAGCGCGCCGTTCTTGTATTCGAGCCAATAGTCTACCGGGTCCACGAACTTCAGCTTCTTGCCGTCGGCGCGCGCGTAGGTGAAGTAGTCATACTCTTTCAACGACTCCACGTTGGTCTGGGCAAGCGAAGCCAGTTCCTGCCGCGTGTACTGGCCCTTGCTGGCATGGGAGATGCCTTGAATGGCATAGGCTGAATACATGTCATCGAAGGTCCAGGCGTGGCGAATGCCCGTCATGGCGCCATCCGATGCGTAGAGCACTTCGCTACGAAAGGTGACCCAGACGTGAGGATGCGCCTGTGCACGCTCGATGGACGAAGCGAGCAGGAGCATCGCGCTCAAGGCGCGACAGAGTCGTTTCATCATGGCCATTTACCGGATCAGGAAGCGGTTGCTGAACGCCCGCGAAAGGCGGGCGAGCGATCTCGGATGGGCTCGCGTAACGTGGAGTCCGGTGCCGAACGGGCGGCAGCTTTCGGCCTGCGCAAGGAAGAGCGGACAGCTTCAGCCATTGCGAACATCGTCGCGATGTCCCGCGATACGCAGGACGACGACGGCGGCAGTCAGGCAGCGGGAGGCGCGCGCGACAAAAATGCCGCGCGGCGCGGCTGAAAGACGACCTCCGATACGGAGCTGGGTGAATGATCGAGGCTGCCCCATTCGAGCAAAGGCGGCTTCGCCGGCGCATCGGGCACCGACGAATTCGCCAGCAGGAAGGTCGAGAAGCAGATCGGGCAATGTTCGTCGTCGTCAGCGGCCAGAGGCGAGGAATGCCGTTCTGTGGTCTGCCACTGCGACCGGGCATGCCCGACGCTCGCTACATCCCGGGGTACACCTCTTGAGAACGCGAAATCATGCTTGTGGATGTGGGCGAATGACAGCACGAGCTGTAGCGCAAGCGCCGCGAGC
>JBPYDO010000087.1:0-21181 GCA_051985755.1 Reyranella sp.
AGCTGCGCCGTGGCGAGGCGCGGGTCTCGATGGTGATGGATCATGGCCGCACCGGCCCGCAGGGCGTGCTGGGCGGCGAAGCGGGCGGCACCAACCGGGTCGTCATCACGCAGGGCAACAAGACCTATCACCCGCCGCATCTTTCCAAGGACCAGGACATCGTGATCGGCGTCGGCGATGTGGTGCGCGTGTCTACTCCGGGTGGTGGCGGCTTCGGCGATCCCGCCAGACGCAGGCCCGAACTCATCGCGCGCGACCTCGAGCGCGGCTACTACACGCCCGCCGAGGCGCAACAGAAGTTCGGCTATCGCCGCGCCGCCGAATGAGCCTGCTGCGACGCGGCCTGATTGCCGTGCCGGCGCTGTCGATGGCGGCTGGCGCGCTGGCGCAAGAGAAGGCGCCCCAGCCCAAGCAGCTGGTCATACCGCTCAAATGGTACCGGGTGCAGGTCGAGGACAACGCCTTCACCGTGGAGATGCCCGGCATTCCCGACCATCGGGCGCTCGCCGACAAGTCGGCGCGCGGCACGCCCTTCACGCTCCATTCCTACAGCCTGGAGACCGGCGGCTATTCCTACGTCGTGCAGACCGCGCTCTATCCCGAGGACGTCGACGTCACACAGCCGCGCCGCATCCTGCAGGCGGCGCTCGAGGCGCGGGCCACAGGCATTCAGGGGCGAAAATGGGCCAAAGTTGACTGGCGCGACATACAAGGGGCTGCCGCGGTCGAATCGATCGGTGTACTTGCCGGCGGCAATTCGCTGCGCCAGCTTATGCTGCTGAAAGAACGGCGCTTCGTGTCGCTCGCCTTCCTGGGTGCGATCGTTTCCAGCGTCGAGGCCGGGCGCTTCTTCAACTCGCTGAGGATGCCGTGATGGCCAAGCCGCGCATCCACATCTTGGCGCTCGGCGGTACCATCGCCACGCGGCCGGATGCCTCGGGCGCCATGCAGATGGGACTGGGCGCCGACGATCTCGTGGGTGCCGTGCCGGCTCTTGCCAAGGTTGCCGATGTCCATGCCGAGACCGTGTCGCGGGTCGGCAGCCATTCGCTGTCGTTCGACGGCCTTCACACGCTCGCGGCGAAGATCCGGAAACTCGCGTCGGACCACGGCGCCGATGGCGTTATCGTCACTCAAGGTACCGACACGCTCGAGGAGACGAGCTTCCTGCTCGACCTGCTGCTCGATCTCGAGATCCCGGTCATCGTGACGGCGGCGATGCGCAATCCGGCGCTCACCTCGCCGGATGGGCCCGGTAACCTCCTGGCGGCCGTGCGTGTCGCATCCGACGCCTGGGTGCGCGGCCATGCACGAGCGCTGGGGGTCATGGTGGTGATGCTGGACGAGGTCTATGCCGCGTCCGACGCGCTGAAAGTCCATCCGACCAGACTCAATGCCTTTGCCGCCACCCAGACCGGGCCATTGATGGCTCTGGTCGAGGACAGAATCGTGCCGCTGGCGCTGCCGGTGCGCGATGCCGTGACCGCGGCGCGTTCAAAACTGGCCAAGGCGAGCACGGGCCAGGCCCAGCCCGTGGCGCTGCTCTGGATGGCGCTCGATGACAGCGGGGCGTTGATCGACGCGCTGCTCGCCAGCCCCGAGCATATCGGCTACCGCGGCGCTGTGATTGGCGCGATGGGCGGCGGCCATGTGTCCGAGCGCGCCATTGCAAGCGTGCTGCGGCTTGCCGCCGCGCTTCCTACTGTCGTCTCCTCGCGGGCCGGTGGCGGACCCATGTTGAGGCAGACCTACGGCGGCCCGAGTTCGGAGATCGCGCTGCGCAAGGCCGGGCTGATCTGGGGTGGCCGATTGCATCCCTTGAAGGCGCGCATTCTGCTGGAAACCTGTTTGCGCGCCGGTCTTCAACGCGCGACCATCGGCGAGGTGTTCGACGCGTTCGGATAGGGGAGAACGTGATGCTCCACTCCCTTGATGCCACGCTTCTGGCGCGGCTGCAGTTCGCCTTCACTCTTTCCTTCCATTTCATATTTCCCGCGCTCACGATCGGGCTTGCGAGCTATCTCGCGGTGCTGGAAGGGCTGTGGTTGTGGACCGGCCGCGAGACCTATCTCAACCTCTTCAGATACTGGCTGAAGATCTTCGCGCTCAACTTCGGCATGGGCGTGGTGTCCGGCGTCGTCATGTCCTACCAGTTCGGCACCAACTGGTCGGTCTTCGCCGACAAGGCGGGACCGGTGGTCGGTCCCTTGATGGCCTACGAGGTGCTGACGGCGTTCTTTCTCGAGGCGGGCTTTCTGGGCGTCATGCTGTTCGGCATGAACCGTGTCGGCAAGAGACTGCACTTTGCCGCGACTGTCGCTGTGGCTTTCGGCACCCTGTTCTCCGCCTTCTGGATCCTGTCAGCCAACAGCTGGATGCAGACGCCGACCGGCTACGCCGTGAACGAGGCGGGCCAGTTCGTGCCGCAGCACTGGCTCGCCGTGATCTTCAATCCATCCTTCCCCTACCGGCTGGTGCACACCGTGCTCGCGTCCTACCTCACGACGGCGCTGGTGGTGGGTGGCGTCGGTGGCTGGCACCTGCTGCGCGGCAGCAAGACCGACGGCGTCAGGACGATGTTCTCCATGGCCATGGGCATGATCGCCGTCACCGCGCCGATCCAGATCCTGGCCGGTGACCAGCATGGCCTCAATACGCTCGAGCATCAGCCGGCGAAGGTCATGGCGATGGAGGGCCACTTCCAGAGCCATCCCGACGGTGCGCCGCTGGTGCTGTTCGGCTGGCCGGACATGCAGGCGGGACAAGTCCGCTACGAGATCTCGATTCCCAAGCTCTCGTCGCTGGTGCTGAAGCACGATCTCGACGCGCCGTTGAAGGGACTAGACACCGTCGACCGCGCCGACTGGCCGCCCGTGCCCGTCGTCTTCTGGTCGTTCCGCATCATGGTAGGACTGGGGTTGCTGATGCTGCTGCTCGCCGCCTGGAGCCTGCTGGCTCGCGCACGGCGCACGCTTTACGACTGGCGCTGGCTGCACCGCTTCGCCATCGCCATGGGGCCGATGGGCTTCGTGGCGGTGATCGCCGGCTGGGTGACGACGGAAGTAGGGCGCCAGCCCTTCACGGTGTGGGGCTTGTTGCGCACGGCACAGTCGGCATCGCCGCTGCATGCGCCGGCCGTGGCCTCCTCGCTGGTCGCTTTCTTCGTCGTCTACGTCATCGTGTTCGGCGCGGGCATCTATTACATGCTCAGACTGATGAGCCAGCCGCCGCGTCCCGGCGAGCTCGGTCTCGAGGCGGCCATGCCGACGCGCGCCGCCGGACGCATGCCGGCACCGGCGCAAACCGCGAAGGGAGACTGACCATGGCGGTGGTTTTCGACCTGCCGACCGTCTGGGCGTTCATTCTCGCCTTCGCGATCTTCGCCTATGTCGTGCTGGACGGCTTTGACCTCGGCATCGGCATTCTCTTCCCGGCCTTTGCAGCGGGAGACGAGCGCGACCACGCCATGAACTCGATCGCGCCTGTGTGGGATGGCAACGAGACCTGGCTGGTACTGGGCGGCGGCGGGCTGATGGCGGCCTTTCCGCTGGGCTATGGCGTGATCCTGTCGGCGCTCTACACGCCCATCGTCGCCATGCTGCTGGCGCTGATCTTCCGCGGCGTCGCCTTCGAGTTCCGCTGGCGCGACCCGGCGCATCGCAAGTACTGGGACGCGGCCTTCACGCTGGGCTCGGTGGTCGCGAGCCTGGCGCAGGGAATTGCCCTGGGCGGCCTTTTGCAGGGCATCAGCGTGCAAGGCCGCGCCTACGCCGGCGGCTGGTGGGATTGGCTGTCGCCCTTCAGCGTGCTGGTCGGCGTCGCCCTGATTTGCGGCTACGCGCTGCTCGGCGCCACTTGGCTGATCATGAAGAGCGAAGGCTTGCTGCAGGAGCATTGCTATCGCTTGGCGTTCCGCTTCGGCATCGCCACCCTGGTCGGCATTGCCGCGGTGAGCGCTGCGACGCCGTTCCTCGCCAACGCCTACTATCAGCGCTGGTTCGCCTGGCCGCAGGTGTTGTTCACCGCCCAGGTGCCGCTCCTGGTCGTAATCGCCACCGTCGTGCTGTTCCTGAGCCTGCGGCGCAAGGCAACCTACTGGCCCTTCCTGGTCGCGCTCGCGTTGTTTGCGCTCGGCCTGGTCGGTCTCGGCATCAGCCTCTATCCCTACGTTGTGCCGCGCGCGATCACCATCTGGGACGCGGCAGCGCCGGCTACGAGTCTCGAGTTCATGTTGGTAGGTGCCGTCATCATGGTGCCCATCATCCTCGCCTACACCGGCTATTCCTACTGGGTGTTCCGAGGCAAGACCGGGCAGGAGGGCTATCACTGATGCCCGAGCGCCGGCAGCTCTTGTGGTTCGTCGGCCTCTGGTGCGCGGGCGTCGCCGCCACCGCGGCCGTCGCCTATGCGATCAGGTTTTGGCTGAGCGCTTCGCTTTAGGTCGTGCGCCGCGTCGGACGGCAGTTGTAGGCGATCGGCCGGTCGGTGCCGCCCATCGTGCGCAGTGACGCGAGATCGTCGCGACCGGTCCACTGGTTGGCGGCGTCGCGGTAGAGGAAGCCGTCGCCGGCCGGCTGATACTCCATGCGCCAGGTCTTGTCGCCGAAGGTCACGGTCGCGCGGTTCTTGGCGTAGACCACCGATACTTCCTTGTTGCCTTCGCAGAGATAGGCGATCCCGGCGGGAACCGGATCGTCAGGCGCCGGCCGCGGAATCGGCCGCCAGGTGGTGAGCGGCTGCTGCTGCACGCAGGCGCCAAGCGGCACAATGGCCAGGATCGCCATCGACAGCACGCGCCGTGGGCCATCTCCTCCCGTTCGCTTTATTCTGCCGTTCATTTTGCGAGGCGAGCTTAGCCGGCCGATGCCGCAGGGCAATCGGCCATCGAACCGCGATCCGTGTATATTGGTCGCAGGGGTCAGGCTCGGGAGAGGACATGCCGCATCTCAGGCTCAGCGATGGCGCCGAGCTCTATTACGAAAAGCACGGCAGTGGCCCGCCGCTTTTCCTGGTGCCGGGGCTGGGCGGCGACGGCCGTTTCTGGGACAGCCACGTGAGCGAGCTCGGCAAGCGGTTCACCGTGGTGGTGCACGATCACCGCGGCACGGCGCGCAGCACGCTCTCGAAGATCAAGTATTCGGTCGAGCAGATGGCGAACGACGCCCTGCAACTGATCGAGGCGCTGGGCTTTCAGCGCGTGCACTGGTGCGGCCATTCGACGGGCGGCGCCATGGGCCAGGTGCTGGCGATTACCCGACCCGAGCTCATTGACCGGCTGGTACTCTCCGCCACCTGGGCCAAGTCGGATGCCTTCTTCCGCCGGCTGTTCGAGGCGCGCTCCCAGGTGCTGCGCGAGCTGGGCCCGGCGGCCTACCTGAAATCGAGCGCGCTCGCGCTCAACATGCCGTCCTGGATACGCGACCACGATGCCGACATGGCGGTGCTCGAGGCGCGGGCCAGCGAGATCCTGCCCCAACCGGAGATCATGCTGTCGCGCATCGATGCCATCGTCGCGCACGACCAGCGTGCCGAGCTGCAGAAGGTGCGGGCGCCGACCCTCGCCATCTGCGCGCGCGACGACATGGTGACGCCGCTCTATTTCACCGAGGCACTGGTACGCTTGATCCCGCAAGCGCGGGCCTATGTCCTGCCGGACGGCGGCCACTTTTATCCCATGGTGCATGGCGCCGAGTTTCGTCGTGTAATGAGCTCTTTCCTGTCGGAGTCGTGAAATGCCCGCAAACATCGAACCCAAGATCGCCGCCGCGGCCGCCGAATTGACCGCCATCCGCCGCGACATTCACGCTCATCCCGAGCTCGGCTTCGAGGAAGAGCGGACGAGTCGCATCGTCGCCGAGAAGCTCAGGGAATGGGGAGTCGAGGTCGCGACCGGCATCGGCAAGACGGGCGTCGTGGGCACGATCCGGGTCGGCAATAATCCACGCGCCATAGGGCTCAGGGCCGACATGGATGCGCTGCCGATGGACGAGCACAACACCTTCGACCATCGCAGCCAGCACAAGGGCCGCATGCACGCCTGCGGCCATGACGGCCACACCACGATGCTGCTTGGCGCCGCCAAGTATCTCGCAGCGACGCGTAACTTCGACGGCACGGTGCATCTCATCTTCCAGCCGGCCGAGGAGGGCCGCGGCGGCGCCGAGGCGATGGTCAAGGACGGCCTGTTCCAGAAGTTTCCCTGCGAGCAGATCTTCGGCATGCACAACAGGCCCAAGCTCGATGTCGGCAAGTTCGCCATCAAGGTCGGGCCGCAGATGACCGGTGGCGGGCTGTTCGACGTTAAGATCATCGGCAAGGGCGCGCACGGCGCGCGGCCCGAAACCGGCGTCGATCCAGTGATCATCGGCACGCAGATCATCTCCGCCCTGCAGAGCGTGGTGTCGCGCAACGTGGCGCCGCTCGATTCGGCGGTGATCTCGGTCACGCAGATGCATGCCGGCGACGCCTACAACGTGATCCCGCAGGAAGCGGTGCTGCGGGGCACCATCCGCGCCTTCCGCAAGGAGACGATGGCGCTCCTCAAGGAACGCATCGAGACGATCTCGCGTGGCATTGCGCGGACGATGGGCGGCACCGCCGAGGCCGACGTGCGGGTCACCTTCCCGCCGCTGGTCAACGACCGCGACTCGGTGCACTTCATTGCCGACGTGGCCGAGACCATCGTCGGCAAGGAGAACATGAACCGCGAAGGGCCGTTCGTCATGGCGTCGGAGGACTTCTCCTACATGCTCGAGAAGGTACCGGGCGCCTTCATCAATATCGGCAATGGCGGCGGCGAAGGCGGCTGCGAGGTGCACAATCCGGGCTACGACTTCAACGACGAGATCATAACCTTGGGCGCCACCCTGTGGTCGCGCGTGGTCGAGGCCAAGCTCAGGAAAGATGCCCACTAGCGTCGTTGTCTGGAGCGACTACATCAGCCCCTACGCCTTCGTCGCCAAGGCGTGGGCTTATCAGCTGGAGGCCGACTACGACATTGCGCTGGCGTGGCGGCCCTACACCCTGGATGTTGCCTCCTACATGGGCTCGGTCGCCGAGCGCGACGAGCATCATTGGCGGCGCGTGCGCTACTCCTACATGGATGCGCGTCGCTTCGCGAACAAGCAGGGCCTGACGCTTAAAGGACCGACCAGGATCTACGTCTCGCGACCGGCGCAGACTGGCCTGCTCTACGCGCAAAAGCACAGCGTCTTCCGCCGCTACCATGATCTCACCTTCGAGCGGTTCTGGCGGCGCGAGCTCGATCCCGAGAACGTCGAGGCGGTCGAGGCGCTGCTCGTCGAAGCCGGTGGGCCGCCGGGCTTTGTCGCTTTCCTGGCGGGCGAGGGCGGAGCCGAGCACGATCGCCTGCGCGGCGAGGCGGAGGCTGCCGGCGTGTTCGGCGTGCCGACCTTCGTCTTCCAGGGCGAGCTCTTCTGGGGCGGCGATCGCCTCGGGCTGTTGCGTGAGCGGCTTGACGAGAAAGGCGTGAAGCGGCGGCCGAACTAGGCATCGTCGCGCGGCGCGGCCCGCGGCCGATGGTTCTTGACGTCGTGGCGCATGACCCTGGCGCGATCCTGCAGCCGGCGACGCGCGCGCCGGAAAGCGTCGCTCACCGCGAAGGCCGGATCCGCATAGCGCTCGTCGTGCCGTGGCGTGCGATCGACATCGACGGTGCTGCCGCCCGGCATTTTCAGGTGCACCGCGACTTCGTACAGGCCGCCATTGCGGTGATGCCGGTCAGGCACCTTGAATACGACATGGCAGGCCGTCATGCGTCCGTAGAAGCGCTCCAGCGTGTCGACCTCGGCGTCAATCATCTGCCGCATGCCGCCGCTTGGCGTCGTGCCCTGGAACGTAACTCGAAGAGGTGTGCGCATGGTTCCCTCGCTCGCAAGACCCCGGAACCGGGTCGAAGCATAACGCACGACCGAGAAAACGGCTGCCGGAATCAGCAACCTGGCAGATCGAACAAGGCAGATAGCCCACAGGACGACGTCAGTATCTTGTCGCCATCGTGACCCACGCCGGCCACGACCCGCAGGCGGTGATTGAGCGCTCCGCCATTCCGCGCCTGCATGGCCGCGAAATAGGCCTGGCCGCGCTGGTAGCGGGTGGCGCCCTGCGCTTCGGCCATGCAGCTCTTGTCGAGGGCACGATGCTGCGGATCGGTGTCCAGGGCGCCCAGCAGGTAGGTGACGCGCCGCGCGACGTAGGTCTTCTCGAGAACCTCCGGAGCCTCGCCGGCAAGGTAGGCGGGGCGGTCCTCCATACCGTATTTCCAGCGATTGAAGCCGGGGCAGGCTTTGGCGATCTCGGGCCTCGGCCGCTCGGCGTTGAAATAGGCGTACGACGACGGGTTGGCGACGACGTAGCGCACGTCGATCCCCTTGGCTGTCACCGCCGCCTCGCCGCGACCGGCGATGGCGTAGCGCTGCACGACCTGCCCACCGCCCGAGTGGCCGGCGACGATCACATGCTTGAGGTCGGGAAACAGCCGCCGGTCGGCAAGGCGGGCCAGGATGGCGTCGAGCGCGGCGAACGAGCTTTTCGGCGCCGGACCGAGCGCGTCCTCGCCGCCCTCCCAGCCGGTCAGGCTCCAGCGCAGCGTGTCCGCCGGCAAATTGAAGGCTGTGACGTCGATTTCCGACAAAAACTGCGGCGCGATCATGAGCGTCTCGCGGCCGGCGTCGCCCGCCGCGGCCTGCACCTTGAGGGCGGAGCGCAAGTAGACATCGGCGTTGCGCAGCACGCCATGCAGCACCAGGACGGCGCGTGTGATACCCGGCAACGGCTGCGACCAGTCACGCGAGAGGTAGAGCGGGAAGCTCGCGCCATCGACGGTGATGCGCTGGTCGGCGATCGCTTTGACGGGGCGCTTCCAGCTCGCGGTTTCTTCCTGGGCCACAGCCGGTGTAAATGCGAGAGCGAGCGCGAGAAGCGCGGCTACTCGGCCGGGAAGACCTGCGACGCGGCGCCTGGGATTGGGTGCGCGACGCGATGGGTCACCATGCGACGGTGCAGGCCGCGGATTGTGTCGCTGCCGCGCGTCAGACAAAGCCATGGGAAGAGACCATGCACGAAGCAGGCGAGGCTGCCCAGCAACATGCGGCCGCCGAAGCCGAACGCCACTCCGAGGTGCTTCAGGTAGGTCTCATTGACCGAGGCGGGGTGGTCGGTGAAGCGGCGGAACATTGGCGCGAGTTTACCGGCGCGCGCGAAAAAGGGCTTGCTAGCTTTGGCGCGTTCGCGGCAGTCTGTAGAAATCATTTCCACGGAACAGGGTATGGCCGCCAAATCATCGCTCGATCCCTTCGACATCAAGATTCTGGATTGCCTGCAGGACCGGGCCGACATGCCGCTCAGCGAGATCGCCCGCAAGGTCGGGCTTTCGACCACGCCCTGCTGGCGGCGCATCAACCGGCTGGAGGCCGAGGGCATCATCCGCGGCCGCGTGGCGCTCCTGGATCGCAAGGCGCTCCACGCCGGCGTCACGGTATTCGTGGCGGTGCGGACGGCGCAGCACAATGCGCAATGGCTCAGCCGCTTTGCGAAAGCGGTCGCCTCCTTTCCCGAGGTCATGGATTGCTATCGCATGTCCGGCGAGATCGACTATTTGATCCGGTTGGCGCTGCCTGACATCGACGCCTACGACGCCTTCTACAAGCGTCTGATCGCCAAGATCGAGCTCAGCGACGTCACCTCCATGTTCGCCATGGAGGAAATCAAGTCTACCACCCGGCTGCCTTTGTCGTATCTTCCCTGAGCGCAGCAACAGCAGGGCAGGGAAACGATGGCCACGGCTCCAAGCACCGGCAAGAACCGCAAGAAGATCCTGATCGTCGGCCGCATGCCGCCGGCCGGCCTCGAGATCCTGAAGAAGCGCGACGACGTCGACTACGAAATCCTGCCGCCGGAAAGCATCGCCGGCTCCTTCCACGCCAAGCTCAAGGACGCCAACGCGGTGACCCTGGGCGTGACACCGTTTGGACAGGCCGAGCTCGATGTCTCGCCGGGCATGATGGTCGTGGCACGTCTCGGCGTCGGCTACGACGCGGTCCACGTGCCGTCGCTCAACAAGCGCAAGATCCCGCTGATGACCACCGGCATCGCCAACTCCGTGTCGGTGGCCGAGCATGCCATGTACATGATGCTGGCCTCGGCGCGCTTCGCCCGGAAGATGGACCACCTGGTGCGCACCAACACCTGGTCGGAGCGTCTCTCCGAGCCGCTCGCCGACCTCGCCGGCAAGGCGATCCTTGTGGTCGGCATGGGCCGCATCGGCTCGCGTACCGTGAAGCGCGCCGTGGCGTTCGAGATGGACACCTACGTGATCGACCCCAACATCTCCGAGCCCGACATCAAGAAAGCGGGCGCCACCAAGGTCACGAACCTGAAGGCGATCCTGCCCAAGGTGGACTTCGTCTCGATCCACTGTCCGCGCGCGCCTGAGACCATCAACATGTTCAATGCCGAGACGCTGGGGCTGATGAAGCCCGATGCCTTCCTGGTCAATACGGCGCGCGGCGGCATCATCAACGAGGACGCGCTCTACGCTGCCCTCACCTCAGGTAAGCTGCGCGGCGCGGGCCTCGACGTGCTGGACCGCGAGCCGCCCGATCCAGCCAACAAGCTCTTGAAGTTGGAGAACGTCCTCTTCAGCCCGCACATGGCTGGCGTCACCAAGGAAGCGAACGCGCGCATGGCGATCGCCACCATCGAAAACGTGCTGAGCGTGTTCGACGGCCGCATCAACGCCGCCAACGTCGTCAACAAGGAAGTGCTGAGGTAGGGACTTTCCCCGAAGACCGGGGAATGGGACTACGCCGCCACGAGATCCTTGATCTCTTCGTCAGTCGGGAAGCGGCCGGTCTTGCTGCGGGTGTATTTCAGGGCGCCGTCGACGCTGACGTCGAACTGGCCGGACTTGCCGACCTTGAGCTCGACGTTCTTGGTGCCCAGTTTCTCGAGTCGTTCCCTCACACGGAGGGCTTGCGGCTTGTAGCCTCAAGCGCCGCAGTATTCGATCAGGACTTTCATGCCCCTAAGGTGGGGGCGTAGGCTGCGGCCAGCAAGGGGGAAATTTCGATGAAATACGGACCGCTTGGCCGCTCCGGCCTGATCGTGAGCCGCATCTGTCTGGGCGGCAATTCCTGGGGCGCCAAGGGTCGGCGTGGCTGGGGCAAGTTCGACGAGGCGGAGGCGCCCGCCTACTTCAAGCGCGCGCTCGACGTCGGCATCAACTTCTTCGACACCGCCGACAACTACAATGCCGGCCGCTCCGAGGAGATCATCGGCGCCACGCTGATGAAGATGGTGAAGCGCGAGGAGATCGTGCTGTCGACCAAGGTCGGCATCCGCCAGAGCCCGGCGCACAACGACGTCGGCACCGGCCGCAAGCACCTGATGGCGAACCTCGACCTGCAGCTCAAGCGCCTGCAGACCGACTATGTCGACGTCTACCAGCTGCACCGGCTCGACCCGCACACGCCGATCGAGGAGGCGATGTACTCGCTCGACCAGATCGTGCGTTCGGGCAAGGTGCGCTACATCGGCGGCTCGACCATGCCGGCCTACAAGTTCGCGCAGATGATCATGATCGCCGACTGGCGGGGCTATGCGCGGCCGATCGCCATGCAGAACCTCTACAACCTGATCCAGCGCGAGGAGGAGCGTGAGATGAACCGGCTCTGCAACGAGCAGGGCGTCGGTCTCATTCCCTATTCGCCGCTGGCGCGCGGCTTCCTGGCAGCCAACCGCAGCAAGGAAGGCGGCGGCGCCACCGAGCGGGCGAAGAACGACGCGCAGGTCCAGGCCGGCACCTACCGCGACTGCGACTGGGAGATCGTCGACCGCTTGAAGAAGGTGGCGATGGGCAAGAACGTGTCGCCGGCGCAGGCGGCGCTCGCCTGGATGCTCTCCAAGCCCTACATGGCCTCACCCATCATCGGCGCCACCAGCCTCGATCAGCTGACCTCGGCGGCGCAGGCGACCGAGGTGCCCATCACCGCCGACGAAGCCAGGATGCTCGAGGAGCCCTACCAGTTCCGCGTATCTCCGATGAATTGAGGTCTTGTCCTGACGCGCCTAAGCTTCGCGCCATGAAGCTCAAGGATAAGGTCGCCATCGTGACCGGCGGCGCTTCGGGAATCGGCGCCGCCTCGGCGCGCCTGTTCGCCGCCGAAGGCGCCAAGGTGGCGCTGGTCGACCAGGATGCCGATGGGCTGGCCAAGGTGGCCTCCGGCCTCGACGCCATCACCATAACAGCTGACGTCAGCAGCGATAAGCAGGCGCGCGATGGCGTGGCCCGGGTGATGGACAAATGGGGCCACATAGACGTGCTCTTGACGGCGGCCGGCATGTCGACCGGCGGCACGGTCGATGCGATCGACGAGGCGGCGTGGAACCGTACCTTCGACGTGAACGTCAAAGGCACGTTCCTCTGGATCCACTACGCCATCCAGCACATGATCGCGGCCAAGTCGGGCGCCATCATCACCATCGGCTCGCAGCTCGCGCAATCGAGCCCGGGCAAGAATGCGGCCTACGTCGCCTCGAAGGGTGCCATTGCCTCCTTCACCAAGACCATGGCGGTCGACCACGCCCAGCAGGGGATCCGGGTCAACGCCCTGATGCCGGGCGTCATCGACACGCCGATGCCGGCGCGCACGCTCAAGCGTTACGCCGACCCCGATGCGATGCGCGCCTACTGGAAGGAGCGCCATCCAATGGGCCGCATTGGCAAACCCGAGGAGGTCGCCAAGGTCGCCCTGTTCCTCGCGAGCGACGACTCGTCCTTCGTCACAGGCCATCTGCTGTTCGTCGACGGCGGCTGGACGGCGCACTGACCATGCCGAAGAAACTCACGTCCGAGCAGATCGCCCGATACGAACGCGACGGTTTCATCTGTCCGGTCGAGGGATTTTCGGCAGCCCAGGCGCGCGGCTGGCGCGACAGGCTGGAAGCCTTCGAGCGCGCCGAGGGCCAGAAGCTCACGCGCGGCCACAACTTCAAGCCGCACCTGCTGTTCCCCTGGATCGACGAGATCGTGCGCGCGCCCGAGGTGCTCGATGCCGTCGAGGACCTGATCGGGCCGGACATCCTGGTGTTCCATCTTTCGGTGTGGCCCAAGGACGCCGGCAGCGGCACCTATGTCGGCTGGCACCAGGACGCGACCTATTTCGCGCTCGAGCCGGTGTGCCATGTCACGGCTTGGGTGGCGCTGACCGACGCCTCGATCGAGGCCGGCTGCATGGAGGTCGTGCCGGGCTCGCACAAGCTGGGGCAATTGCGCCACGACGAGATGCAGGACGCCGACAACCTCCTGTCGCGCGGCCAGACGCTTGCGGCAAACCTCGACCGCAGCAAGACCGCCTTCATGCCGGTGCAGGCCGGCCAGTTCTCGATGCATCACACGCACTTGGTGCACAATTCGCGGCCCAACCGCTCGGCCGACCGGCGCGTCGGGCTGGGCATCAGCTACATACCGACCTCGGCGCGCTGCACGGCGCCGACGCGCGTTTCGGCCACGCTGGTGCGCGGGCAGGACAAGTACGGCAACTTCGACCACGAGCGTCGTCCGCTCGTCGAAGCGGGACCAGAGGAGCGCGCTTTCCATGCCGCGGCCGTCGCGACCTTCCGCAAAATGAACGCCGAGATCGCCGGAGGGTGAAATGCATACTGTCCGCCTGCCCTATCACAACCGCTACCCCTACTCGCCGATCAGCGAGCGCAAGGATTATTCCTGGCCCGGCGACAAGCGCCTGGCGGTCTATCTCGGGCTCAACATCGAGCATTTCGCCTTTGGCGCGGGCGACGGCCACCTGCTGACCGTGGCCGGCACGCCGCCCGATCCGCGCACCTTCGCCTGGCGCGACTACGGCAACCGCGTCGGCGTCTGGCGCTGCCTCGATCTGTTCGACGAGCTCAACCTGCCGGCGGCGCACCTGATCAACACCACGGTGTTCGACTATGCGCCGCAGATCGTGGCGGCGCTCAAGGCGCGTGGCGACGAGTTCATCGGGCACGGCCGCACCAACGCCGAACGCCAGGGCCTGATGTGGGAGGCCGACGAGAAGCGCTTCCTCGAGGAGATACGCGACGCCATCGAGAAGGCGTCAGGCAAGCGGCCGCGCGGCTGGATGGCGCCGTGGATGAGCTCCAGCCACCACACGCCCGACCTCCTGAAGGAGGTCGGCTTCGATTTCCTGATGGACTGGCCGGCCGACGACCAGCCGCTGTGGCTCAAGACCCGCTCGGGCCCGATGATGAGCGTGCCCTATCCGATCGAGATCAACGACAGCCCGCAGATCCTGGTGCGCCACCATTCGCCCGAGGAACTCCGCGACTTCATCATCGGCCAGTTCGAGGAGCTTCTGCGCCAGTCGGCCAAGCAGCCGCTGGTGTGCGGTATCGCGCTGCACACCATGATCGTCGGCCAGCCTTATCGCCTACGCTGCCTGCGCGAGGCGCTGCAGCACATCGTCAATCATGCACAGAAGGACAAGGTCTGGTTCACGCGGCCCAGCGCCATCTACGACCA
This sequence comes from Reyranella sp., assembly GCA_051985755.1. Lineage (GTDB taxonomy): Bacteria > Pseudomonadota > Alphaproteobacteria > Reyranellales > Reyranellaceae > Reyranella. The sequence continues at coordinate 14,543 of JBPYDO010000087.1, forward strand.
CTGCGCCGCACTGCCCAAGGGCACGATGGTGCCGGCGCCAGCGTAGCTGCCAGCGAATGGCCGATCGCCCCTTCCATCTCGCCTGGTTCCTGTCGCAGGGCTATGGCCCCAAGAGCTGGCGCTCGGACTTTCCGGGGTCTGACCTCTCGCGTTGGATGATGCCCGATATGTTCGTCGACCTCGCGCGCGGCATGGAGCGAGCCTGCTTCGACTACATGATCATCGAAGATTCCTCCAACGTCCCGTACACCTACAAGGGATCGCACGACACCTACCTGCAATACGCCGCCAGTACGCCCAAGCTCGATCCTGCCGTGCTGGTGCCGTATCTGGCGCAGGCGACGGCACATCTTGGCCTGGTGCCGACGCTGTCGGTCTCGGAGTATCCGCCATATCTGCTGGCCCGCCTGGTCAACTCGCTCGACCACGTCACCGAGGGCCGGATTGGCTGGAACTGCGTGACCGGCTCGAACGATGGCGCGGCGCAGAACTACGGCAACGAAAGGCACCGCCCACACGACGAGCGCTATGACGTCGCCGACGAGTTCACCGATGTGGTGACCCGGCTATGGGATGCGTGGGAGCCGGACGCCGTCGTGCTCGACCGCGAGACGCCGATGTTTGCCGACGGCTCGAAGGTCCACCCCATCCATCACGAGGGCAAGTACTTCAAGGTGCGCGGGCCGATCAACGCGCCGCGCTCGCCGCAGGGGCGGGTGCCGATCTGCCAGGCGGGCGGCTCGCCACGTGGGCTGGAGTTCGCGTCGCGCTGGGCCGACACCATCATCACCGAGGGCGGCGGCAGTGCCGGCTCGATGAAGGCCTATCGCGACAAGATCCGCAGGCGCGCCGGCGAGCTCTGCCGCGATCCCGATCACATCAAGGTGCTGTTCCTCGCCCATCCAATTATTGACACTACGATGGAGGCGGCGTTAGCCCGCGCCCGGATGGAAGCCGACGCCGCCGAGAAAAGCCTCGACAGCCTGCTCTCCAGCATGTCGCGCCTGACTGGCATCGACTTCGCGCAGTTCGACCTCGACCAGCCACTGCCGGCGCATCTCACGACCAACGGCCACCAGTCGGCGCTCGCCAAGTGGATCGGCAAGACGCCGCGCGAGCTGGTGCGCTCCTATGCGCGCAAGGACGGCATCGAGTTCACCGGCACGCCGGACCATGTCGCGGGCCAGATGCAGGAGCTCATGCAGGAAGTGGGCGGCGACGGCTTCCTGATCTTCAACAGCTTCTTCGATCGCCGCTACGTCATGGAAGTGTGCGAAGGGCTGGTGCCCGAACTGCAGCACCGCGGGCTCGTGCGCAAGCGATATGCGCACAAGCACCTCAGGGACAATCTCCTGGAGTTCTAGGCCGCGGCCGCCTTCTTGCGGTTGGCTTCGAGGCGTGTATCGACCAGCGCGACGATGGCATCGATCACCGGGTGGCTGAGCCCCTTCTGCTTGGCGATCAACTGCACCAGCTTGTCGGCGCGCTCGATGTTAGGCACGCCGTTTTGCAGCGCGCGCGCCGCCGAGGCCGGGCGCACCAGGCTCTGCGCCGCGGCGGCGTACTTCTCGAACGGCACGAGGTCGTTCGGGTTGGCGCCCAGCTTGACGCAGAGGTCGTTGACGAAGTTGTAGACCGAGCGCGAGGTCGCGATGTCGCTGTGCACCGCCTCCTGCGCCGTGCGCATGCCGTCCTTGGTGATACACCGGTAGTTGCCGCTGAGCAGCATCGCCCACTTGGCGAGCGGCACGAAGATCGAATCGTAGACCTTGAGCTTGACCGGCAGCTCGATCTTGCCTTCCGGCACCTCGAAGCGGGCGGCTTCGACGTCCTTCTCGAGCTGGCGCAGGATGGCCGTCGCCTTGTCGTCCTTGAACTTGGCGACCTTGAAGTTGGTCGGCAGCGTCACCTGCAGGAAATTGACCTTCTCCTCAGGCGGACGGATCGCCTGCGGATCCGGGCTGTTCAGCGTCATGCGCTCGGGATCGAAATTGTCCCAGACGCTCGCATCGGTGTAGGCGGGCTTCAGCGAATCGCCGTTCAGTCCGGGAATGCGCCGCATGTAAGCCAGCGGCGGCATGTTCATGATCGACATGCAGGGCTTGCCCGATTTCGCGACCGCGTCCAGAAGCTCGCGCACGCCGGGCGAACGGTATTGCGGCTCCTGCATGGCGAGCCCGATCAGGTCGAAGTCGGCCGGATTGGCGCTGGTCGTGCCGCCCGCCGTCACCTTGCCGGGCAATTTGCGCGAGTCGAGCAGAACCGGCTCCTTGCGGCCGCGCACCGGCAAGCGCACGCGAAAGCCCTCGCCATTGATCAGATCGGCCTCGGCCGGCAGGCAGATCAGGTGCAGACTGTGGCCGCCGAACATGATTTTCGACGCCAGCAGCGAGCCATACGACGCGCCCATGATCATGATCTTGTAAGTCATTGCCGCGCCTCCCTGGCGTCGCCTTATTATCCCAACGCTAGCTTACCGAGAGCGGTTACCGTGGCAAAGGCATCAATTCGCGCTGCAGGCACCTCGCAACAGCCGGCCTCCCCGGCGGGCGCAGGGCTCGCCCGTTGGCTGGCCGATGCCGGCCTCAGCAACCTGCCGTTGGAGGAGCTGGTCGACGGGTTTGCGCGTCGTCTGAACGAGGCAGGGGTGCCGGTGGCGCGGATCTTCGCTGGCATGAATACACTGCATCCGCTGCTCTTGATGTTCAGCCTGATCTGGGACCGCGCGAGCGGGCTCGCCAAGCGCTTCGAGTTCCAGCACGCCGAGCTCAATCGGCCGATCATCCAGGAAAGTCCCTTCAGAGGGATGATTCAGGCGGGCGTCTTCAAGCAGCGTCTCGATCTTACCGAGCCGCCGCGGGCCGGCGAAGAGCCGGTGTTCGCCGAGTTGCGTGGCCTCGGCATGACCGACTGGTTGGGGCGCGTCTTTCCCTTTGGCGAGCTCGCGCCCAGCCTCGACAACCCGCAGGCCAACCAGGGACTGGGTCAGCTCTGGCTCGCCTGTTCGCTCACCACCGAGCGGACGGGCGGCTTCAGCGCTGCCCAGCATGCCGTACTTGAAGAGGTCCTGCCGGCCTTCGCCCTGGCGGTCAAGGCCGTGACCTTGCGCGCCGTCGGGCAGGGACTGCTTGCCTCCTATCTCGGCAACGATCCCGCCAACCGCGTCCTCTCGGGCGCCGTGCAGCGCGGCGAGGTGCAGGACGTCGAGGCGGTGTTGTTCTATGCCGACCTGCGCGACTTCACGGCTCTTGCCGACACGCTGCCCGGCCGCGAGCTGATCGCGCTCCTTGATGAGTGCTTCGATTGCATGGTGCGACCGGTCAATCGCCTGGGCGGCGAGATCCTGAAGTTTTTGGGCGATGGATTGCTCGGCATCTTCAAGACCGACGACCGTCGCCGCGCCGAGACCTGCAAGGCGGCCCTCGCGGCCGCGAGCGAGGCGCTCGACCTGATGGACATCCTCGCCGCTTCGCGCCGCAACCAGGGCAAGCCGACACCCAGCCTCGACATCGCGCTCCATGTCGGCATCGTTCAATACGGCAACGTAGGCACGGCCGCGCGGCTCGACTTCACGGTGATCGGGCCGGCGGTGAACGAGGCGGCGCGCATCGAGCTTTTATGCAAGGAGCTCGGGCAAAACCTTCTGGTGAGCGAGGCCTTCGCCGCGGCGGCGGCGAGCAGCCGCGGCCATCTGCAGTCGATCGGCCATCACCGCCTGCGCGGCGTGCGCGAAACGACCGAGCTCTTCACACTCGCCTAGCAGCCCGTCAGGCGTCGTACACCGTCTTTTCGAACGCGTAGTAGAGCGGCAGCGACTTGACGTCGGCAAAGGGCAGGACCTGGGTGGCGTACACACCGCCCACGCCTTTCTTCTGGTCGATCCAGTAGAAGGTGTTGGCGAGTCCCGCCCAGGCGAGGCTGCCGGCCGAGCGGCCGGTCGGCGCCTCCGCGTAGTTGATCATGAAGGAGAGCCCCCAGCGCTTGTCCATGCCGGGGAAGAACTCGGCGTCATTGGAGAAGGGCGGCGCCGCCGTCTTGAGCATCGTGACGCGGCTGTCGCCCATGGCGTTGCGCGACATCTCGGCCACCGTGGCGGGCTTCAGCACCGCCTGGCCTTTGTCGGACTTGCCCTGGTTCAGCATCATGCGCACGAACTTGAGATAGTCGCCGACCGTGCTGTAGAGCCCGCCGCCGCCCATCTCGAACTCGGGATCCTGCGGCAGCTCGAGCTCGGTGTCGGGCGCGAGCGAGCCATCCGGACCGCGATGATGGATCTTGGCCATGCGCTTGCGCATGTCGTCGGTGATCTTGAAGGCGGTGCTGGTCATGCCAAGCGGCGCGAAGATCTCATCGGCCATGTACTTGCCGAGCTTCTTGCCGCTCACGGCCTCGACCATCTTGCCCGCCCAGTCGATGTTGATGCCGTAGAACCAGCGTTCGCCGGGATCGAACAGGAGCGGCGTCGTCAGCGCCTTGTTCTGGCAGCTGATGATACCGGGCACGCCCATCACTTCCTGGTACTTGCCGAGTTCGGGTGACCAGATGTCGTAGCCGAAGCCCGCCGTGTGGGTGAGCAGGTGGCGGAGCGTGATGTCGCGCTTGGGCTTGCGGGTCTTGGGCTTGCCGCCGGCGTCGAAGCCTTCCATTACGACGGTGTCGCCGAGGCCCGGCACTACCGCCTTGGCCGGCGTATCGAGCGAGAGTTTGCCGCGCTCGACCTGCTGCATGGCGGCGGCGCCGGTGATGCCCTTGGTCATCGAGGCGATCCACACCACCGTGTCCGGCGTCATGTCGGCCGGCTGGCCCAGTACCCGCTTGCCGAAGCCCGCCTCGTAGGTCGTGCCCTTGGCGTCGGTCGCGGCTGCGACCACGCCTGGCACATCGCCTTTGCTCACCGCGTCCTTCAGGACCTTGTCCGCTGCCGCAGCTTTCATGGCGTTCCTCCTGGGTTGTCGTTTCCTCCTGATTTCAAAGGCCGACCGACCATAAGGCGAAAGCATAGGCGAGCGCCACCTCGTCGAGCCGGTCGAAGCGTCCCGACGCGCCGCCGTGACCTGCGCCCATGTTGGTGTGCAGCAGGATCGGCCCGCCCGACGACATGGCGGCGCGCAGCCGGGCGACCCACTTCGCGGGCTCCCAGTAGGTCACGCGCGGATCGGTGAGCCCGGCCATCGCCAGGATCTTCGGATAGTCCCTGGCCGACACATTGTCGTAGGGCGAATAGGACAGGATGTAGCGAAAGGCGGCCGCGCCGGTGTTCGGGTTGCCCCATTCGGGCCATTCCGGCGGCGTCAGCGGCAGGCTGTCGTCGAGCATGGTGTTGAGCACGTCGACGAAGGGAACCTCGGCGACGATGCCGGCGAACAGCTCGCCCCAGCGGTTGGCCACCGCTCCCATCAGCATGCCGCCGGCGCTGCCGCCATGCGCCACGAGCTGCTTGGCCGAGGTGTACTTGTCGGCGATCAGCGTGCGCGCCGCGGCGGCGAAATCCTCGAACGTATTGATCTTCTTGCCGCGCTTGCCGTCGAGGTACCACGACCAGCCCTTGTCGGTTCCGCCGCGGATATGGGCTATGGCATAGACGAAACCGCGGTCGACTAGCGACAGGCGGTTGGCCGAGAAGGCGGCCGGAATCGCCGCGCCATAGGAGCCATAGCCGTAGAGCAAAAGCGGCGCGGTGCCGTCGCGCTTGAGGTCACGACGGTGCAGGATCGAGACGGGGACCTCGACGCCGTCGTGCGAGACAGCCAGGATGCGCGAGGTGAGGTAGCGTCCAGGATCGTGCCCGGAGGGGATCTGCTGGCGCTTGCGCAAGGTACGTTGCCGGCTCGCCATGTCGTAGTCGTAGACCTCGACCGGCGTGGTCATGGACGAATAGGAGAAGCGCAGGGTCGTGGTCTCGAACTCGAAGCTCCCGAAGATGTCGAGCGAGTAGGCCGCCTCATGGAAGGCAATGACGTGTTCTTCGCCGCTTGACAGCTCGCGGACCACGATCGACGGCAGGGCGTTGGCGCGCTCGAGCCGCACGAGGTGGCCGGCGAACAGCAGCGCCTCGATGATATAGGTGCCCGGCCGATGCGGGATCAGCTCACGCCAGTGGCTGCGCTCGGGGGCGGCAAGCGGCGCCGTGGCAATGCGGAAATCGATCGCGCCATCCGCATTGGTGCGGATGAAGAGCTCCTCGCCGCGATCGTCGACGCCATAGCGCACGCCCGTCTCGCGGGCCGCGATCAGTCGCGGCTTGGCGTCGGGCTTAGCCAGCTCGATCAGCCGCTGCTCCGACGTCTCCTGATTGCCGCAAGCAACGATGCAGAATCGGCCGCTGGCGCTTTCCTCGATCGAGACGAACCAGCCTTTGTCCTTCTCTTCGTAGACAAGCTGGTCGGCGTCCTGTGCCGTGCCCAGGCGATGGCGGAAGACCTGCAGCGGCCGATGGTTCTCGTCGCGCCGGACGTAATAGAAGAAAGTCGAGTCGGTGCCCCACACCACGTTGCCACTGGTCTGCTCGACGACATCGGCAACGTCGCGGCCGGACTGCCAGTCGCGCACGCGGATCGAAAAGTATTCCGAGCCGCGCATGTCGGCGCTCCAGGCGAGGAGCCGGTGGTCGGGCGAATGGCTGGTCGAGCCGAAGTCGAA
>JBPYDO010000088.1:0-8128 GCA_051985755.1 Reyranella sp.
GGCCGATGCGGGATCAGCTCACGCCAGTGGCTGCGCTCGGGGGTGGCGAGCGGCGCCGTGGCAATGCAGAAATCGATCGCGCCATCCGCATTGGTTCGGATGAAGAGCTCCTGGCCGCGGTCGTCGACGCCATAGCGCACGCCCGTCTCGCGGGCAGCGATCAGTCTTGGCTTGGCGTCGGCATGCGCCAGCTCGACCAGCCGCTGCTCCGACGTCTCCTGATTGCCGCAGGCCACGATGCAGAACCGGCCGCTGGCGCTTTCCTCGATCGAGACGAACCAGCCTTTGTCCTTCTCCTCGTAGACAAGCTGGTCGGCGTCCTGCGCCGTGCCCAGGCGGTGGCGGAAGACCTGCAGCGGTCGATGGTTCTCGTCGCGCCGGACATAATAGAAGAAGGTCGAGTCGGTGCCCCACACCACGTTGCCGCTGGTCTGCTCGACGACGTCGGCGAGGTCGCGGCCGGACTGCCAGTCGCGCACGCGGATCGAAAAGTATTCCGAGCCGCGCATGTCGACGCTCCAGGCGAGGAGCCGGTGGTCGGGCGAATGGCTGGTCGAGCCGAAGTCGAAATAGTCCGAGCCCTTGGCGAGCTGGTCGCCGTCGAGCACGACCTGCAGTTCGCCGCCGCGCTCCAGGGCATCGCGCGGTACGCGGCCGATCAGCTCATGCTGGCCGCCCGCGCGATACTTCCAGGTATAGGCCCACGGGCCGTCGGGCATCGGCACGCCCGCATCGTCCTCCTTGATGCGCCCGCGCATTTCGCGCACCAGCTCCTGCTGCAGCGTCTGCGTCGGAGCGAGGATCGCGTCGCTGTAGCGGTTCTCCGCCTCGAGGTAGCTCCTGATGTCGGCCGCCAGCAGCTCGGGCTTGCGCAGCACCTCCTGCCAGTTGCCGTCCTTCAGCCAGGCATAGTCGTCCTCGACCGTGACGCCATGCAGCGTGCGGTGCGACGGCCGGCGCTCGGCGACCGGCGGCTCAGGCGTAGTTGCCACGAACCACGTCGCGGCCGTTGCTCTTGCGCCTGCCCTTCGGAGCGGGAGCCTGCCTGGCGGGCGCGGATTTGCTCGCCTTCTTCGGCTTGGCGCGCAGCAGCTTGCGCATGACCGCACCTTGCGTATCCCACCAGTCGGCCAGGATGCGCACGTCCCAGCCGATGCAGAAGTGCTTGACGCCGAGGTCGAGGTACTTCTGCGCCTGGTTGGGATTGCGCAGCTCGACCCTTGGATGCAGGCCCTTCTTGAGCGCCGTCTTGATCGTCTTGAGCTCGGCCGCCAGCACGTCGGGATGGCCGTACTGCGCGGGCTTGCCGATGCTCATCGAGAAGTCCGAGGCGCCGAACTGCACCATGTCGATGCCGGGCACGGACAGGATGTCGTCGAGATTGTCCACGCAGGCCTTCTTCTCGACCATGATGGCGATCACCACGTCGTTCAGCGCATCGACGTAGGCGGGCTGGCCGCCCTGGCGCACCACGCCGACGTCGCGCCGCATGCCGACGCCGAGGAGCCCGCGGCCGCGTGCGCCCCTTGCCATCGTGGTCTCGGCGCGCACGGCGTTCACCGCCGTACGGGCGTCGTCGACGCTGCGGATGTCGGCGAACAGCACGCTCTGGAAACCCGAGCCGATCGCCCGCATCGCCTGGTGGGTGTACTGCGTCTGCTCGATCTTGATCATTCCCGCGAGGCCCGCGACCTCGAAGGCGCGGCCGAGATTGTCGAGGTCGTGCATATCGAACGGCGCGTACTCGGCGGTGAATTCGACATAGTCGTACTGCTTGGAATGGCCGATCAGCTCGACCAGGGTGGGCCAGGCCGAAAGGATGTGCGTGCCGACCGTCGGCTTGCCGGAATTCAGGCGCTCGCGCAGCAGGTTGCGGCGAATCTTCATGTCGTTCCCCGTGTTGGTTGGCGGCATAGTGCGCGATAGACTGCAGCAGGGGAAGAGAAGGGGGTGCCGTGAAGCACATCAAGGTCACGGCGATGACCGTCTACGTTACCGACATACCGGTTCGGCTGATGCGCCGGCACGGCTCGGGAGACGTCGCGGGCTCGGTAAAGAACGCCATCCTGAAGCTCGAGACCGACGCCGGCATCACCGGCTGGGGCGACGCGGCACCTTGGGCGGTATTCACTGGCACCATCGAGGCCAATGTCGCAGCCTTGCACGTCTATCTGCGGCCGCTGCTGCTGGGCGCCGATCCCAGCCGCATCGAGACCCTGCTGGCTGCCGCCGACCATGCGGTGGTCGGCCACCCCGAGGCCAAGGCTGCCATGGAGATGGCCCTGTTCGACATCGTGGGCCAGGCTTTGGGCCTGCCGGTCGCGGAGCTTTTGGGCGGCCGCTGCCGCGACGACATTCCCCTGTCGTTCTCGGTCGCCGATCCCGATTTCGACCGCGACATGGAAATGGTCAAGCGGCTCTACGGCGAGGGCCTGCGACTTTTCAAGATGAAGACTGGCTTCGCCGGCCACGCCGCCGATCTCAAGCGCCTGGAGCGCTTCCGCAAGGAACTGCCGGCCGACGCCGAGCTGCGCATCGACTACAACCAGGGCATGGAAGTGCACGACGCGATCCGCCAGCTGCGCGACGTCGAGGCCTTCGGGCCGACCTTCATCGAGCAACCGGTGCCGGGACACCAGCGGGCCGCCCTGGCCGAGATCACGCGCGCCCTCGACACGCCGGTGCTGGCCGACGAAAGCGTGTTCACGCCGTCCGATGCGCTCCTGGTCGCGTCGAACCGCATGGCCGACCTGGTCAGCATGAAGATCATGAAGCACGGCGGCATGCTGGCCGGCCGCAAGGTCTCGGCGATCTGCGAGGCGGCTGGGATTGCCTGCTATGGCGGCGACATGTTCGAGACCGGCATCGCCCACCTCGCCGGCACCCATGTAATCGCCGCCACGCCCAATATTTCCCTGGGCTGCGAATTCTATCAGGCCAAGTATTTCCTTGAGCGCGATGTCCTGGCCGAGCCGTTCCCGATCGCCAACGGCCGGGTGATCGTGCCCAAGGCGCCCGGCCTGGGCGTGGCCGTCGACGAAAGCCGCGTGAAGCACTACGCGATCGAGACGCTGAGATGAGGCTTTTCTCCTCTGTCTTTGGCGGAGGTACCCCCTAGGGGCGGAGGGGGAAGGCGTCGCCTTGACGGGGGCTTGGGCGGGCACCAGACTTTTTGCAACGGGGAAACGCACAAGGGGGCTAATGATGAATACACGTCGTCGAGACATTGCTGCGGTGGGCGTCGCCGCCGCCACGCTTGCTGTCGCAGGGGCCACCCTGCCGGCGCGCGCGGATGACAAGAAGGGTGAGTCGACCTGGGACATGATCAAGCGCACCGGCAAGGTGCGCATGGGCGTTTTCGAATATCCGCCCTACTTCCTGCGCGACAAGTCGAGCGGGGAATGGGTCGGCGCCATGGTCGAGATGGGCAAGGACATCGCCAAGGAGCTCAAGGTCACCTACGAGCCTGTTGAAGTCGGCGGCTGGGCCGAGGCGGTTCTGTCGCTCCAGGCGAACAAGGTCGACATGAACTTCGGACTGCAGGCGACGCCGGTGCGCGCCACGGCCATCGACTTCGCGGGACCGATCTACTGGATCGAGTGGGTCACGGTGAACAACCCCAAGTTCCACGGCAAGAACTGGGCGGACTACGACAAGCCCGACGTCAAGGTCGCCGTCATGACCGGCACCTCCGACGAGCTATTGCTGCGCAAGATGGCGCCGAAAGCCCAGCGCGTCGAGTTCCAGGACATTGCGCAATGCGCCCTCGCCGTCTCGTCGGGCCGCGCTGACGCCTTCACCACGACAGTGCTGGCGAGCATGGTGATGAAGACCAAGAACCCGGGCCTCGGCGACTTCGTCAATCCCAAGCCGCGCGTGGCGCTGCCCGGCTATATCGGCCTGCGCCTGGAGGATGACCAGCGGTGGGTGAAGTTCCTCAACCGTTGGGCGGAGTGGAACATCCTGCTGGGCCACAACGAAGCTCGCATGAAGGCCTCGCTCAAGACGCTTGGCATCAACGAGATCCCGCCATCCGTGTCGTTCTCGCCGAACTGACGACGGATTTGTCGCCTTGCTGCGCGGCTCCGGTCGGGACAACGGCTTGACGATGGATTTGAGCTGGTAATGGCCGCGGGCAAGACCTTCACCGTGATAGGCGCCGGCATCGTCGGCGTCTGTTGCGCGCTTCATCTGCAGCGCGTCGGCTTCAAGGTCCGGCTGGTCGACAAGGGCGAGCCGGGTCGTGCCGCGTCGTTCGGCAATTCCGGCAGCTTCGGCATCGCCTCGTGCGTGCCCTTTGCCCTGCCCGGCGTATTGAAGCGGGTGCCGAAGATGCTGTTCGATCCGGAATCACCTTTGAAACTCCGCTGGAGCCATGTGCCGAGCGCGCTGCCCTGGTTCCTGCGCTTCATCGAGGCGGCCCGGCCGTCGCGGGTCGAGGCGATTGCGGCGGCGCGCAACAGCCTCCTTGTGCACACTTACGCGGGCTATGCGCCGTTGATCGAGGGCGCCGATGCGTCCAAGTGGGTCGACAGCAACGGCCTGATGATGACCTTCGAGAGCGAAGCGGCGTTCCAGAACGCCGCCTACGCGCTCGATCTCAGGCGCCGTAACGGCGTGCACATGGATATTCTCGACGGCAACGAGGCGCGCCAGATGGAGCCCGCGCTGTCGACCCGCGTGATCAAGGCGGTCTCCCTGCCCGACGTGCATCGCACCATCGATCCTTTCCGGCTCACCTCGGCACTGGCTGCCGATTTCGTGCGCCGCGGCGGCGAGATCGTGAACGCCGAGGTCAGGGGCTTCGAGCTGAGCGGCGAGGGCCCCACCACGATCATCACCGACCGAGATCCGATGGACGTCGAGCAAGTCGTGCTGGCGGCCGGGGTGTGGTCGCGTCCGCTGGCGGCGCAGCTCGGCACGCACGTGCCGCTCGAGGCGGAGCGTGGCTACCACGTGATGTTCGCCAACCAGGACTTCCAGCTGCGGCGCGCCCTGGTGTCGGCCGACCGCAACGTCTCGGTGGCCCACATGGTCGAAGGCGTGCGCGCCACCGGCGTCGCCGAGTTCGCTCCGCCCGATGCCGCCCCCGACATGCGCAACGCCGAGATGGTGAAGCGCCATGCCATGGCGCTGGTGCCGGGCCTGAAAGGCGAGCCCGTCTCGCAATGGATGGGGCCGCGCCCGTCGCATCCCGATTCCAAGCCTGTGATCGGCCGCTCGCCGCGCCATGCCAACGTCCTGTTCGCCTTCGGCCACGATCACCTCGGCCTCACCATGGCAGGCATCACCGGCAAACTGATCGCCGAGCTCGCCACCGGCCGGCCGACCAGCGTCGACCTGGCGCCGTTCCGGCCCGACCGGTTCTGAAACGAGGCACACCATGAACTATCGGTGGGACTTCGGCGTCATCGCGGAAAATTTCGATCAATTGCTGAAGGGCGTCGGCATCACGCTCGCCTATTCGGCCGGCACCATCATCGGCGGGATGATCATCGGTGTGATCTGCGGCATGGCGCTGATCTCCCGGCAGGAATGGCTGAGGGTGCTGGTCCACTGCTACGTCGAACTGTTCCGCTGCACGCCACTCCTGGTCCAGATCGTGTGGTTCTATTACGCCCTGCCGATCGTGCTCGCGATCGAGCTGCCGGCCTGGCTGGCGGCGGGTATCGGCCTCACCCTCTACATGGGCGCGTTCTCGAGCGAGATCTTCCGCGGCGGCATCATCTCGATCGACCGCGGGCAGTGGCAGGCGGCGCGGGCGCTCGGCATGACCTGGGGCGAGTTGATGCGCTATGTCATCCTGCCGCAGGCGATCAAGCGCATGGTGCCGCCGTTCGTCAATCAGTCGGTCACTCAGCTCAAGAACACCTCGCTGCTCTTTGTCGTGGCGATGCCCGACCTGATGTACACGTCCAACATCGTGGTGTCGCATACCTTCCGCCCGCTCGAGATCTATACCGGCGCGGCGGCCGCCTATTTCGCCATGCTCTATCCGCTCACCTTGTGGGCGGGCCGCCTGGAGGCGCGCGTTGACCGCTAAGATCGCCGACGGCGAGGTGATGGTGCGTGCCGAGGGGCTGCGCAAGAACTACGGCACGGTCGAAGCCGTGCGCGGCGTCTCTCTCGAAGTCCATCGCGGCCAGGTCGTCGTCATCATCGGCCCATCAGGTTGCGGCAAGTCGACCTTCCTGCGCTGCCTCAACCTCCTGGAGGAGCCGTCGGCCGGCGTGCTCAAGGTCGGCGAGCGGACCATCGATTTCAACGCCGGCTCCGCCAGCATGCCGAAGGGCCGCGACCTCGCGCGCTTTCGCGCCCAGATCGGCATGGTGTTCCAGCAGTTCGATCTCTTTCCCCACATGACGGCGCTGCGTAACGTGATGTCCGGGCCGGTGATCGTGAAAAAGATGGCCGCGGGCGAGGCCGAGAGGATTGCCCGCGAGCTTCTGGCCAGGGTCGGCTTGGCGAACTTCACGGGACGCTATCCGCGCGAGCTGTCGGGCGGCCAGCAGCAGCGCGTGGCGATCGCGCGTGCCATGGCGATGGCGCCCGAGATCATGCTGTTCGACGAGGTCACGTCCGCGCTCGATCCCGAGCTGGTGGGCGAGGTGCTGGACGTCATGAAGCAGCTGGCGACCGACGGCACCACCATGATCGTGGTCACGCACGAAATGGCGTTCGCGCGCGACGTCGCCGACCGGGTCGTGGTGATGGATGCCGGCCAGGTCGTCGAACAGGGCCTCGCCGAAGAGGTGCTGCTGCAGCCCAAGAATGCCCGAACCGTCGCTTTCCTGTCGCGCTTCCACAGCACCATCGGCGGCAGGGGAGCCTAGAGGAGGAGAGTGTTGCCGATGTTTCCGTCCAAACAGAACCTGACGATCTGCTTTGCCCACGCCGCCTACCAGATGCAGGCGCGCTTCGAGCTGCGCAAGGCGGGCGTCCGGAGCTTCCAGGTCTGGGCCTACGACGATCTGCAGAAGCGCATCGGCGAGGCCGACGTCGTCGTGGTCTCCGGCATGTGGAAGAACGACCTGATCCGGCAGGCCGCCAGGCTCAAGTTCATCCAGTCGATCAGCTCCGGCATGGACCAGTATTCCAAGGAGCAGCTGGCGGCCAGGCAGGTGCGGCTGGCGAGCGCCGCCGGCGTCAATGCGCGGGCGGTCGCCGAACATGCGATCTCGCTGATCCTGGCTGTGGCCCGCCGGCTGCCCGAGGCGCGCGACAACCAGCACGCCAAGACCTGGCGCGGCATGATCGGCGATCTTGGCCAGCGCGAGGACGAGCTCGGCGGCAAGACCCTGCTCGTGGTCGGCATGGGCCGCATCGGCAGCCATCTCGCACGGCTCGCCAAGGCCTTCGACATGAAAGTGCTGGGCATCCGCCGCGACCCGGCACAGGGCGCCAACGGCGCCGATTCGATCCACGCCATGGGCGAGCTGGTGAAACTCGTGCCACAGGCCGACTTCGTGGCGCTTACCTGCGCGCTGACACCGGAGACGACCGGCTTGATGAGCAAGGCGGCGTTCGCCGCCATGAAGCCTTCGGCGGTGTTCGTGAACGTGGCGCGCGGCAAGGTGGCCGACGAGGCGGCCCTGACCGAGACGATGAAGGCGGGCCGCATCTGGGCGGCCGCGCTGGACGTCACGGCGGACGAGCCGCTGCCCGCCGCTTCGCCCTTGTGGGCCATGCCCAACGTCTTCATCACGCCGCATACCGCCGGCGAAACGCGTCGCTACGAAGACAACGTCATCGACATCCTGCTGGAGAATCTCGACCGCTTGTGGCGCGGCGAGACGGCGCTGCGCAACCAGGTGCTGTAGGCCGCTTCCGGCGCGACGCCCCACCTCCCCCGAAGCCGGGGGAGGGACTGCGTACCTTCACCTCACTGCTGCTTCTTCTCGTTCTGGCCCTGCGGATGCTGCTGCGCTGGGGCCTGGTGCTGCGGTGGCGGCGGCGGGGCATGTGCCTGCTGCGGTGGCGGGGCCGGCGCGTGAGCTTGCGGCGGCGGCGGCGCATGCACCTGTGGCGGAGGCGGTGCATGGACCTGCGGCTGCGGCGGAGGCGTCGGCGCGTGAGCCTGCGGCGGCGGCGCATGCATCTGTGGCGGAGGTGGCGCATGGACCTGCGG
>JBPYDO010000089.1:0-8669 GCA_051985755.1 Reyranella sp.
ACAAGAGTTACCAGCAAACCGAACAGCTTCATCATCGCAAGAACCGTTTTTCGTTGTCCTTGACCGCGGCCATGCCCTGCAGGTCGAACACTTCCTCGACTGTGGCGATGTCGCTTTCGACACCGGCAATGCCGCCTTCCTTGCGGATTTTCGCGAAGGTCTGGCGCATGGCGCCGACCGCGGCTCGGATCGCGTGATTGCCCCAGATCAGCAGCCCGACCTTTTTCAGTGCTCGCACGCGCGCCACTGTCATCTGCGGATAGGCCGTCGGCACGAGCGCGATCGGCGCCTTGCCGTCCCAGGCCCGCACAAAGGCTACGATCTCGTCCGGCGTCCTTTGCCGCGAATGCACCAGGATCATGTCGGCGCCCGCCGCTTCGTAGGCGCGGGCGCGCTTCAGGGCTTCGTCCTGACCCAGACCCGCGATCAACGCCTCGGTGCGCGCCACGATCACGAAGCCCTTGTCGGAGCGCGCATCGCGGGCCGCGGCGATCTTGCCCTGGAACTCCTCGATGCGGACCATCTCCTGGCGCCCGCCGGCGACCAGGCTGGTGACCTTGGGGAAGCTCTTGTCCTCCATCACCACCGCCGCGGCGCCGGCGCGTTCGTACTGCCGCACGGCATGGAGCACGTTGATGGCGTTGCCGAAGCCGGTGTCGATGTCGGCTATCACCGGGATGCCCGAGCGCTCGGCCATGGCGCGCGTCATGTCGAGATGCTGGGTCATCGACACGATCGAGACATCGGGGACACCGTAGAACGCCGAGAGCTCGAAGCCCGAAGCCCAGATGGCGTCGAATTTCGCCTCCGCCGCCAGCATGGCCGGCAGCGGGCCGTGCGCTGCCATCGCCTCGACCAGCCCCTTGTAGGCCAACACCTGCCGCAATCGCGCGCCCGCTGTCATGTCTCCCCTCCGAAGCTCATCCGCCGCCAAGCCGCGCCTCCTGCAGGAGATCGAGGAAACGCGCGGCGGCGGCGATGTCGTGTCGCACACTATCGTGACGCTGGGCGGCGAACGGGTCCTCGCCCCAACGCTCGATCTGATAGAGCTGGTCGAGCTCGGCCGCGGCAAAGGCATTCGCAGCCGACAGCCGCTTTTCCGAAACCGCCAGCGCGATGACCAGTGAGCCCGCGGTGTGCGTGAGATTGTAAACCGCCGACAGCGCAAGATCGCCGTGGCGGGCGACGGCGGCGCGCAACAGCTGGATGGCGTCGGCTGGCTGCTCGACGAAAGTCGTGCCGCTCGCCAGCTTGAGACGTGCGCCGTAACGCTCGGCGGCCCAGTCGACCAGCGGCTGCCAGACGTCGTTCTGACGCGCCACCAGGCTCTCGGGGTCACCGGCGCGGTAGCACAGCAGGTCCGACTGGGCATATTTCGCCGTGTCGTCGATCACGCGCTCGCGCTGGCCCGCGACGCGATCGGTGCCGGTCGTCGCGAGCCGCGTCAGCGGCAAGTGGCCAACTTTTAGCTCAGCCTTGTCAGGCACTTCGCGCCATTCGCCGGCAATCGCCTCGGCCAGCGCCGCGGTCGGCAGCACCAGCAGTGCCTTGGCGGGCGTGCGGATCGGCTTGCCGTCCAGAGCAACGCGATAGCCGCCCTCACCCGCTTCGACGGCCGCCTGCTGGTAGAAGCGCTTCATCGGCTGGTCTCTGGAAGCCTCTGCACCCGTCGCATGGCCTGATCGTGAAAGTGCTCGACGACCCTGACCAGCTCATCGAAGCCGATATCCAGCGTCGTGCTCGAGAAGGCGACCGGGCTGCCGACCGTCCGGAGATTGCCACTCCGCAGCAGGCGTTGCCACGCATTGCCACTTTCGAGTATCCGCCGGGGGTCTTGCAAATCGACAACCAGGAACTTCGTGCGCCGGATACTCACGACCCGAAAGCCGCGGACCTCGCGCCAGAAAATCCGCCCGACAGCCGCGCTCCCGCTCTGGTCAAGCAAGCCGTCACCGTCGAGGGTCAGGGCCGGACCGCTCCGGAATAGCCGGGCAATCCCGAGTATCGTGCAAAGCCCAAAGAAGACAGCCGCTACGGCTCCGACCGCATGCACGTACCAAATCGGTCTGCCAGTCGCGCCCTCTGCCATCGTACAAAGCCAAAGACCGAGGGCTGTCATGCCGACGCCCAGAAGGACGAGAAGCAAGATCTTGCCCTTACTGAAGGCCAGGACGACCTTGCCCACGGAAGCATCGTTCATCGCTTGGTTCCGCCATGCTGGCTGCCCTGCCCCTGGGCGGCGCGGCGTGGCGGTCGGCGGTGCAGTTCGGCCGGCGGCGTAGGCAGCTGGCCGCGCAAGCCCGGCCGCATGCCGTCGACGCGGGGCGCCATCGCGGCGCAGGCATTGACGCCCGCCTGGCGCGCCAGCGTGCTGATCGTGCCGCCGAGGCTTGGGACCGCACCGCCGCCCACCAGCAGCTTGGCGACCGAGGGATCGAGTGCGCCCGACGTGGCGTGGCCGGTGCCGCCCTTCAGGCGCAGCGGCATGGCAAGCCGGACGCCTTGTGCATCGTGCGCTTCCGGCGCCAGCAGGAATTCCCAGCCTTCGTTGCGCAGATAGATGTAGCCGCCGCCCACCAGGGTGGCGCGCGGCGTGTCGACCACCAACCGCTGCAGGTAGGCGACACCCCTGCTCACATCAAAGCGGCCGGCCAGGCAATTGAACGGCACACCCGCCTGACCACTGCCGCCCAGCAGCCGCTGCGTCTCAACCGGCCAGCCGGCGAGGCCGTCGTGCGGCCACTGGCCCTTGGCGGCGGAGAACTCGATGGTGCCGTTCGCCACGTTCAGCGCGTCGTGCGAAGTGCGCCCGGCACCGCGCAGCCTGAGATCGATGTCGCCCACCGCGTCCTTGACTCCGAGATCGAGCCCAAGCAGGGCCGCCAGATCCTCGAAGGAGACACGGCTCGCCGTCGCCGTCAGCGTCGCCTGCCCGAAGCGGCCGGCCGGATCGTAGATCAAGTCGAAGCCCGCCGAGCCGCCGCCGATCGAGGCGGCGGCGCGAAAGGCAAAACGCCGCTCGCCCGATGACAGCGTGACGGAGACGCCCTGCACCTTGCCCGAAAGGCCGGTAACGTCGGCGGCACGGGCTGTCAGCGAAAGCGTCGAGCGGCCGAGCCAACTGGCGGCGAACGGCGCCGTGGGCAGGAACCGTGGCATGACCGGCGTCGGCTGGGCGGTGGCAGGGGTCATGCGAAGGCCGCTGAGATCGAGCCGGTTGGCATCGACGTTGACGATCGCGATTGGCGCGCCGCTGCGGTCGGTCCGGAACAGCGCTTCGCCGCTCAAGTCGCTGGCGCCGACTTTGAGCGACGTCACTTCGACTTTGAGCCCGCTATGCAGCGTCACCACTTTGGCGGTGAGCGCGTACGGTCCGCCGTTCGGCAGCGGCAGCCGCACATAGGGGCCATAGGCTGCAATATTGGGCCCCTCGGCCGTTATCTGAAGGTTGGCCCCTTTGAAGCCGACAGTGCCCTTGATGGCGATCTTGCCGCCGCCCAGGCCACCCTGCACATCGATGTTGCCCGGCTGGCCACGCATCCAGCCATCGAAGCTGCCGATCGTTCCCGCAAGATCGAAGGGCACGGCTTGCGGCGAGGCGAAATGCGCCTCCATCTGCAGCGTCTGGTTCGCCGCGGTCGCCTTGAACAGGCCACTCGTCACCGCCAGCACGACCGGTGGACGGCCGGCACCTTGGCCGATGGTGAGCACGGAATCACGCACCTCGATCGTCTCGATCCAGGGATAGGCCGGATTGGGCACGACCCGGAGCGAACGGTTCTCGCTGGGTTTCGGCCCCGAGCCTTCCACCGGCGGCAACATATCGAGATTGGTGTCGCCCGCTTCGTTGCGCTCCACCAG
Organism: Reyranella sp.; assembly: GCA_051985755.1. Classification (GTDB taxonomy): domain Bacteria; phylum Pseudomonadota; class Alphaproteobacteria; order Reyranellales; family Reyranellaceae; genus Reyranella. The sequence goes on from JBPYDO010000089.1 coordinate 3,862, forward strand.
GATGTCGGCGCCTTCGACCAGGAGGCGGCTGACCCTGACCTCGCCCAAGAGCAGCGCCGCCGGATCGAGGTACATCGTGAGCTTCCGCACACGCGCCAACTCGGGCCGCGATCCCCACGGCGCATTGGTCAGGGTCACATCTTCGGCGACCAGCGCCGGATGGCGGCCGAAGTGGACATAGAGCGGCACGCGGGTGGTGATCTGGCGTCCCGTCTCCTTGCGGATGTGCTCGACCAACCGCGCCTGGTAACGCGAAAGATCGCGCGTGCTGCCCCACACCACGGCGGCGAGCGCCACCAACGGCAGCGTGAAGACTGTGATCCAGGCGATCTGTCGCCAGGGAATGCGCATGCCGCCGGGGTCCCGCTCAGTCTCCGGTGGTCTCAGGCTTGGTCGAGAAACCAAATGCCTCGACGGTGCGGCGGAAGTGAGGCGGCGGCTCGGCCATGACGCTGAGCGTGCCCTTGCCCGAGGGATGCGGCAGCACCAGGCGGTGGGCATGCAGGTGGAGGCGGCGAGCGTCGGCGACGGCCGCAAGCAGTGCTTCCTCGCCGCCATATTTGCGGTCGCCCAGGATTGGACAGCCGATCGCCGCGCAGTGAACCCGCAACTGATGTGTCCGTCCGGTGCGCGGCCACAGCGCCAGAAGCGCCGCGCGCTTTCCTGAGCGGTCCATGCACCGGTAGTGGGTCAGGGCCTTCTGGCCGGTTTCCGGGTCGACCTGCATGGTCTCGCGATCGCGTGCGCCCGGCCGCTTGGCCAGCGGCAGGTCGATGGCACCGTCGGGTCGCGGCGGCACGCCAACCACCACGGCCCAGTAGAGCTTCTCCGTCGCGCGGTCGCGGAACGATTCAGCCAGCCGCTTGGCCGCCTGGCCGGTGCGCGCGATCAGCAGCAGGCCCGACGTATCCTTGTCCAGACGATGAACGAGCCTGGGCCGCTCGTCATAGCCGAAGCGCAGCGCATCGAGCATGCCGTCGATATGTCGCTCGGTCCCCGAGCCGCCCTGAACCGCAAGCCCGGGCGGCTTGTTGAGCGCGATCACCTCGGCGTCGCGATGGATTACCAGCCGTTGGATCTGGTTGGCATCGCGGTCGGAGAGGGTCGGCACCTTGGGCCGCGCCGGCGGCGAAGAGGTGACGCCGGGCGGCAGGCGGACGGTCTGGCCCGGCTCGACACGGTCGCGCCCCGCCACGCGCCTGCCGTCGAGGCGCACCTGGCCGGTGCGCAGGAGCTTCTGCAAGGCGCCGTGGCTCAGTTCGGGGAAATGCCGCTGGAACCAGCGGTCGAGCCGCAAGCCGGCCTCGTCGCCGGAGACGGCGCGCGTCTGGACCTGACCGCGGACCTCGCTCATGGCGCAAAACCTAGTGGACAAGCTACAAAGGGTCCATGGAATCGGTGTCGTTCGACACGCTGACCTTCGATCACCCGTCCGCCTGCCAGCCGGCCCGTGTCAGTGCCACGCTGCACCTGCCGAGCGATGCACGGCCGCCGTTTCCTTGCATGGTGATCCTGAGCAGCAGTGCCGGCGTGCAGCGGCATCGTGAGCACTTTTATGCACAGGCCCTCAACGGGGCAGGCACGGCGGCGCTGATCGTCGACAGCTTCACCGGCCGCGGTGTGCGCCGCACCGTCGCCGACCAGAGCCTGGTGTCGGCGGCGCAAATGGAAGGTGATGCCTTCGCCGCCCTGGCGCTGCTGCGGGCTGACCGGCGAATCGATCCCGGCCGCATCGGCATCATGGGTGTCTCCAAGGGCGGCGGCGCGGCGCTTGCCGCGGCGATCGCCGTGCGCCAGCACTGGCGAGGCGGCTTCCCCCATCTCTTCGATCTTCACGTCGCGATCTGCCCCGGCGCCACTTCCCAGCATCGCGATCCGACGACACACCAGAGGCCGATCTACTTCATGCTGGCCGGCCGCGACGACTACACGCCGGCGCCGCTCGCCATCGAATACGCCGAGCGCATGCGCGCCGTCGGCAATCAATGGATCAGAGTCAAGATCTATGGCGGGGCGCATCACGGCTGGGAGTCATTGGGACCGGTATTCGACATCCGAGACGCGGAAAACTGGTCGTGTTGCCGAAACTACATAGAGGATGACGGGCGGCATTTCGTTCTGTCCGCCGGCCGCGCCATGAGTGAGCCGGAGTATCAGGCCTGGGCTCGGCGGAATTGCGTCACCAAAGGCGCGCGCGCCGGCGGCGGCACGCCCGAGCTGCGGCAGCGCGCGGCCGACGATCTGCTGATTTTCCTGCGCCGGCACGGCTTTACCGTCGCCGAACTTGACGTTGCAAAACCGCCACAGGCAGCATCCAATCGCCGGCAGCACGACCTCTTCTCGTGAGCCGCGCCGTGGCAACGGCTACACTCGAAGTGTGAGGCGCGTCGTTTTATTCATCGCTTGCGTTGCGTTGGCCGCCCCGCTTTTCGGGGCCCGCCTCTGCTACGCCGACGACACGCTGTGGACCGCCTCGCGCATCGAAGCCTTCCTGAAGACGATCCGCGCCGCGGGCGAGCACGGGCTCGAGCCGGGCTGGTACGGCCTCGCCGAGCTGGAGCAGGCGCTGGCTTCGAGCGACGATCGCAATCGCCTCGAGCATCTGCTGACTGCGGCCCTGGTCGCCTACGCAAGCGACGTCTCGACCGGCCGCGTGCGCGCCAATACCGTCGATCAGGACATCACGATCGACCAGCGCACGATCGACAAGGATGAGATCCTGAGGCAGGCGGCCGCGGCGCCTGACTTCGCCGCCTGGCTCGCCGACCTGCCGCCGAAGGGCGACTATCCGGATCTACAAAAAGCGCTGAAGGCGCTGCGCGAGAAGCGTGCGGCGGCGACCTTCACCGAGCTGCCCGACGGCGACGCTCTGAAGCCTGGCATGATTGATCCGCGCGTGCCGCTGCTGCGCAAGCGCCTGGCCGAGCTCGACATGGCCGTGCCCGACGCTTCGGGGGCACCGGAGCGCTACGACGAGGCGCTGGAGACGGTTATACGCAGCTACCAGGACAGCAAGGGCCTTACCGTCGACGGCGTGATCGGCGCCAAGACGACGCGATCGCTCAACACCACCGTCGACGAGCGCATCGACCAGCTGATCGCCAACCTCGAGCGCCGGCGCTGGCTGCCTGCCGACCTCGGCAGCCGGTACGTGATGGTGAATGCCGGCGACTATTCCATGGTGTTCGTCGACAGCGGCGAGCGCGTCTTCGAGAGCCTGGTGATCGTCGGCACGGCGCAGCATCCGACGCCGGAAGTCGCCTCGACGATCTACGGCTTCCAGACCAACCCCTATTGGACGGTGCCGCAGTCCTTCGCCGGCGAGGAGTACCTGCCGCTGTTGCGCCGCGACCCTGCCGCGTTCACGGCTGCGGGCTTCAAGCTGTTCTCGAGCTGGAGCGACAACGACTCCGAGGTCGACCCGACCAGCGTCGACTGGAGCAGGGTCCCCGCCAAGCCCTTCCCCTATCGCATCCGCCAGGAGCCGGGCGCCGGCAATGCGCTGGGCTACATCTTCTTTCCGTTCGCCAACAAGTACGGCATCTACATGCACGACACGGCCACGCGCTGGCTGTTCTCCGAAGGCAGCCGCAACTTCAGCCACGGCTGCATCCGGCTCAAGAACCCGCTCGACTTCGCGGAGAAGGTCTTCAACGGCCGGAACGGCTTCGACAAGAACAAAGTGCAGGCCGTGATCAACGGTGGCCAGCAGGCAAGCTACGCCTTCCCCGACCCGGTGAAGATCTACGTAACCTACCGCACGGCGAAGGTGGTCGACGGTGCGGTCACCTTCCGCGACGACGTCTACGGCCGCGACAAGCGCGTCGTCCAGGCCATGGGCCGGCCAAGGAGCTAGTAGGCCAGTTACTTCTTCTTGTCGCGCAGCTTCTTCCAGTATTCGAGGCGCTTCAGGATCTCGCGCTCAAAGCCACGCTCGACGGGTTGATAGAATTCCTGGCGCGCCATGCCGTCCGGAAAATAGTTCTGGCCGGAGAAGGCATCCGCGGTGTCGTGGTCGTACTGATACCCGCGGCTGTAGCCCAGCTCCTTCATCAGTCGGGTCGGTGCATTCAGAATGTGCATCGGCGGCGTCAGCGAGCCGTGCTCCTTGGCGGCGCGCTGGGCGGCGCTGAAGGCCGTGTAGCTCGCATTCGATTTGGGCGCCGTGCCGAGGTAGATCACCGCCTGTGCGATGGCGAGCTCGCCTTCGGGCGAGCCGAGGCGATCGTAGGTGTCCCAGGCGGCCAGCGTCTGCGTGAGGGCCTGGGGATCGGCCATGCCGACATCCTCCACGGCGAAGCGCACCAGCCGGCGGGCGATGTACTTGGGGTCCTCGCCGCCGTCGAGCATGCGGGCGAACCAGTAAAGTGCGGCGTCGACGTCGGAGCCGCGCAGCGACTTGTGCAGGGCGCTGATCAGGTTGTAGTGCGCTTCCTGCGCCTTGTCGTAGAGCGGCGCGCGCTTCTGCAGAAGGCTCGCCAGCCGCTCCGGCGCGATCGGCGCCTTGTCCTTCACCTCGGCAAGCTGCTCGGCCAGCGTGATCAGGTAGCGACCGTCGCCGTCGGCCATGGCGAACAGCGCCTGGCGTCCGGCCTCGTCGATCGCCAGCTTGGCCCGCAGCGCCGCTTCGGAGCGGGCCAGTAGGACGGCCAGCGCTTCGTCGTCGAGCCGGCGCAGCACCAGCACCTGGCAGCGCGACAGCAGAGCGGCATTGAGCTCGAAAGACGGGTTCTCGGTCGTGGCGCCGATCAAGGTGACGGTGCCGTCCTCGACATAGGGCAGGAAGCCGTCCTGCTGGGCGCGATTGA
>JBPYDO010000090.1:0-6524 GCA_051985755.1 Reyranella sp.
GATTCGCTGGAGGATCTGGCGGCGCGCGGCGATGACCCCGACCTCGACGTGAAGGCCGACGACATCCTGGTGCTGCGCAATGCCGGACCCAAGGGCGCGCCGGGCATGCCGGAGGCCGGGTCCTTCCCGATTCCGATGAAACTCGCGCGCAGCGGCGTAAAGGACATGATCCGCATCTCCGACGCGCGCATGAGCGGCACGGCATTCGGCACCATCGTCCTGCACGTCGCGCCGGAGTCGGCGGTCGGCGGACCGCTCGCCCTGGTCAAGACCGGCGATCGCATCACGCTCGACGTGCCCAAACGCAAGCTCGAGCTGCTGGTCTCGGCCGACGAGCTCGCCAAGCGCAAGAAGGCCTGGAAGCCGCTGGTGGCGCTGAACGGCAGCGGCCGCGGCTACTCCGGCCTGTTCCAGCGCGAGGTGCGGCAGGCCGATCAAGGCGTCGACTTCGACTTCCTGGGCCCCGCCAAATCGTGAGCGAGACGAAGCTTCCGAAAATCTCCGTCGTCGTCACTTGCTACAACTGCCGCGACTACATCGCTGAGGCGATCCGCTCGGTCGCGGGCCAGACACTAGGCGGCTTCGAGTGCGTGATCGTCGACGACGCCTCGACCGACGATTCGGTCGCCGTCATCCAGCGCACGCTCGACGAGCTCAACGACGCGCGCTTTTCGCTGGTGCGGCTCGACAAGAATGTCGGGCAGACAGGCGCCACGCGCGCCGGTCTCAAGCGAACCAACGCACCCTTCATCTGCTTCCTCGATTCGGACGATCTGTGGAACGAGGACTTCCTCGAACGCCACCTCGCCGCCCATCTGAACGAGACCTATGCCGTCGGCTTCACCGCCAGCAATGCCCGCCTGATCGACGGCCAGGGCGCCCTGATCGCCGGTACTGTCTACTGGTTCGGGCATGATCGCGCCCGGGTCGATCGCGATCAGGCCTTCGCGTCCATCGATCCCGCGCGCATTCCCAAGATCGACTCCGCGAAGGGCGCTGCCTGGAAAAGCCAGACACCCTACAGGCTCTATACCAAGCGAGTCGCGCATTGGGTCTGGGTCTCGACCTCGTCGATGATGTTTCGCCGCTCGCTGATCGATCTCCTTTTTCCCGAAGATGACGAGGCGTTTCGCCTGCACATGGATTTCTACGTCGTCGTGCTGGCGCAGATGGTGTCGGGTTCGCTGCTCATCGACGAGGCGCTCTACTCCTATCGCCTGCACGGGCGAAACTTCGCCGCCAACAACCCGATCCTGGGCGGCCGCCTGCACCTCTCGGCGCGCAACCGGGGAAGCACCTACGCAGAGATGCTCGACCGCATGCTGCGGACATTGATCAGCGGGAGTGAACGTTTCATCGCGGCCCTTGGCGATCGCCAGTATCGCCGCGTGCTGCTGCGCGTGCGGGCCGCGCGCGCGCCAATTCCGCTCAGCTGGCTGTATGTCGTAAGGAGTTTGTTGATTTAGGCTGCGGATAGTCCTTTCCGGACCGGTTTTTGATTGTAGCCGACGCGCCGATTTAGCACTCTGTGCATCGTGTGGCGACTCCGCGCTCGCGGGGTCTTTGGGGGGCTGCTCTGCTCTTGAATTTGAAGCGCGTACCAGGTGTGTTTGCGATTCTGGTCGGCCTGGCAATCCTGCTCATTGCCAATGGCGGGCGCGCACAGACGTCTACTTCGCCCGAGCTGCAGCGCCAGTACGATGCGGCGTTCCAGGACATGCTGAACAAGCCCGCCGATCTCGACGTGTTGTTCAAGTTCGCCACGGTTGCCGCCAAGACCGGCGACCTCGAAGGCGCGATCTCGGCGCTCGAGCGCATGCTGCTGGTCAATCCTGACCTGCCACGCGTGCGCCTGGAGCTTGGTGTCCTGTACTACCGCCTGGGATCGTATGAGGTGGCGCGGACCTATCTCGAGGGCACGCTGAAGTCGGCCAATCTCCCCGACGATGTGCGCAGCCGCGCCCAGGAATATTTGTCGGAAACCCAGCACAAGGAGAATCCGTCGCAATTCTCAGGCGAGTTCTTCTTCGGTTGGCGTTATCAGTCGGACGCCAATCTCGGGCCGCCGACCTCGACCGTCCGGCTGTTCGGTTCCGCGGCCAACATCAACCAGTCCGCCGTCGGCGCCCCCGACTGGGGCATCGTGGGCTCGATGGTGCTGCGGCACCGCTACGATCTCGGGCGGCAGGACAAGTCGGCGATAGAAACGCAGTTCACCGCCTACGCCAGCCGGCAGTTCACGGTCACCGCCGCCGACGTGACCCTGCTCGACCTCGTGACCGGTCCGCGCTTCCAGGTGTTCGACGGCATTTTCGAGGACGTGAGTCTCAGGCCCCTGTTCACCGGCGGCTACATCATGGTGAACGACACGTCGTACTACGTTGCCTACGGCGGCGGCCTCGAGGTGCGCGCATTGCTCGCCGACGGGCTGCGCAACCACACCATCGCGATCTGGCGCCGGCAGTCGCATCCCGATACCTGGTACCTGCCGACCAACAGTGATTACACCGGCATGGAATATACGGGTACGACCACCTTCACCTATGAAGTGACGCCGCTGGTCGGCTTGTTCGTGAGCTGGAGCGGCCAGCGCTTCGAGACCGACAACACCCCGTCGCTCAGCTACATGTACAGCCAGATCGGCGCAGGCGTGACCGTGCGGTTTGCCGACCCGGTGTTCAAGACCGGCCAGTCGTGGAGCATCGGGCTGACATACAATTACGGGTGGTGGCTGTACGACGCGCCCGATCCGACCGTCGATCCGAATGTGATTAACTCACAGCTCGACAGCATTATTAACGTCGTTCTTTCCATTCCTCTTGACGATCGCACCAACTTCACCCTTTCTGGCGGCCGTTTCGTGCGTTCGGCGAACTTACCCAACTATTCCTTCGAAAACGACAGCGTGATGTTCGGCGTGAGCTGGCGCTTCTAAGCGCGTGAACCATGGAGACTGAGATGGCGCGGACCGTTGCAGTCGGATTTTCCCTCTCGCGTGTCGCCCTGCTTGGCGCACTGTCGATCGTCTTTGCCGGCGCAGCTGCAGCCCAGGGCAAGGTCGGCATCACCTCGGCGACCGACGGCGATCCGCTCGGCAAGCCGCCGAGCGAGAACGAGCGCATCCTGCGCATCGGCATCGACGTGCAGGCGAACGAGCTGATCACGACCAAGGCCGACGACCGCGCACACCTGTTGTTCCTCGACGGGACCTCGCTCACCATCGGACCGAACGCGGCGCTCACCATCGACAAGTTCGTCTACGATCCCACGACCAAGCGGGGCGATCTCGCGATCAACGTCAGCAAGGGCGTCTTCCGACTGGTCGGCGGCAAGATCAGCAAGACCAACGCTATCAGCATCCAGACGCCGTCCAGCACGATCGGCATCCGGGGCGGCATCACGATCGGCGACGTCGGGCCGACGCAAACGAGCTCGGTCTTCGTGTTCGGCGACAAGCTGACGGTCACGAGCCAGGGCCAGACCCAGTCCGCGACCCGCCCGGGCACGGAGATCGTTACTCATCTCGGCTCCGTCCCCGGCCTGCCTGCACTCGTGGCGCATGGTGGCCTCTCAGGCCAGCTCGGCCAGCTCGAAGGCGTCCAACGTGGCAACGGCAACGGCGCCAGCGGAGGCGGTGGCGGCAGCGGCAGCCCCGGCGGCGGCACCTTTCAGGGCAACGCTGACAAAGGTGCGCAAAACTTCGGCAAGCAGAACACGGCACCGCCCGTGCTTGCCAATCTGCCGGCGCTCACCCAGCTGGTTAACAGCATCACCAGGACGACGACCTCGGCCGTAGCCAATGCCGGGAACAACGCCAATGGCAACGGCGGTGGCAACGGAAACGGCAATGGCAACGGCAACAGCCAGGGCAACAACGGCAATGGCAACGGGAACGGCAACGGCAACAGCAATGGAAACGGCAATAACGGCCGCCACGGCCGGCACGGGTAACAGCCGCCGCTAGGACTTCCTCGACGTTATGAAATCCGCGATGCCGGCAACGTCATCGCGCACGAACCACGGCAATTGAGTCTCGGGCGGCCTCTGATCGGCCGCGATGGCGACGATATTGGGATCGCTCGGCGCCAACGGCCGATCGTGGTCAGCGCGCACCTCGATCTTGAGGTGACCCTCGCGCTTGTACCCTTCGACCACGATGAGATCGCAGGGCGCAAGCCGCGCCAGCACTTCGGCGAAAGTCGGCTCGGGCCCTTCGTGCACGATCGCGTAGCGTCGGCCGCCCACCAGGACGACTTCGGCGGCGCCGGCGGCGCGGTGGCGAAAGGAATCGGTGCCTGGTTTGTCGATGTCGGCGTCGTGGTGGGCATGCTTGATCGTCGCGACACGCCAGCCGCGGTGGACGAACTCGGCGACCAGCCGCTCGACCAAAGTGGTCTTGCCGGAATTCTTCCAGCCCACGACACCAATCACCCGCGGCGAGCTCATGACGCTACGTCAGGATGCGCTCGCCGTGGGCGTAAACCGTGAGCCTGCCGTTGCGCACGAAGGCCGCCAGCCCAATGCCCGCATGTTCGGCGGTCGCGATGGCAAGCGAGGTCGGCGCCGACACCGCGGCAATAGCCGCCGCGCCCAGCATCGCCGCCTTCTGCACCATCTCGTAGGAGCAGCGGCTAGTCACGACGACGAAGCCCGGTGCATTGGCGCCGGCCTTGGCCAGCGCCCCGCCCAGCTTGTCGAGCGCGTTGTGCCGGCCGACATCCTCGCGAACAGCCACCAGTTGGCCTTCCATGTTGGCCCAGCCCGCGGCGTGAGTGGCGCCATTTTCGCGATTGATGCGCTGATGTTCGGGCAGTGCCGCCATCGCCCGCTCGATCGCCTGGCGCGACACCGTGCCCGCGACCGGCGGCACAGCGACCGGCCGCAGCGCTGCCTCGAGGCTGTCGACGCCGCACAGGCCACAGCCCGTGCGTCCGGCCAGGCTGCGGCGCCGCTCCTGCAGCACCGCCATGCACTTGGACGCGATCTCAAGGCGGACCTCGATGCCGCGTCCGCCGGACGCGACGCAAGCCTCCTCGACCTCGATGTCGTAGATCTCCGACGGCTTCTCGACGATGTGCTCGGTCAGCGAGAAGCCGCGCGCAAAATCCTCGAGGTCGCAGGGTGTCGCCATCATCACGGAATGACTGACGCCGTTATAGACCAGCGCCACCGCCACTTCCTCTGCGACCAGCTCGTCGAGCGATTCCGAGCCCGACGAGGTGAGCCGCCGCGCCGGCCTGTGGATCGAGCCACGATCTGTCATTTCTGCAGGCTACGCCGGACCGCAGAGCTCTCCAAGCCAAGGCGGAGACAAAATCACTGCATGTCCGCAACCGCACAGGCGCTGAACCGATTTTGACGAACGCTCGCCACAATCAGGTTGTCTAAGTCGTCGAGTTGGCGCAAATCCACTACCTCCGGGGAAGCCCAAATGCGTCGCATCGTCGTGGCTTTCGCTCTCGCGTCTGCTCTGTCGGCCGGCGGACCGTCATGGGCGCGCGTCGGGGTGACCTCTGCCACCGCCGGCGACCCGCTCGGCCAACCGCCGACCGAGCAGGAGCGTATCCTGCGGGTCGGCGTCGACGTGCAGGCCAACGAGCGCGTCACGACCAAGGCAGACGACCGCGCGCACCTGGTGTTCCTCGACGGCACGTCGCTGACGGTCGGCCCCGACAGCACCTTGGTGCTCGACAAGTTCGTCTACGATCCCGCCAGCAAGAAGGGCGAGCTGAACCTCAGCGCCGCCAGGGCGTGTTCCGCCTGGTCGGCGGCGCCATCAGCAAGAGCAACGAGATCCAAATCACGACGCCGTCGGCCTCGATCGGCATTCGCGGCGGCATTGCCACCTTCGAGGTGAACGCCTCCGGCACGACGGCCAACTTTCTCTACGGTCGATCGATGACCGTACGGGCGCAGGGCGAAAGCCAGACTGCCACCCGCGAGGGATCGACGATCCATGTCGAAGCAGGGCAAGTTCCCGAGCAGGCGATCATCATCTCGCCGCATCGCCATCTGGCGGGCAACCTGATTGAAAAGCCTGAATCGCCCGACTCGGGCGGTCCCAAGGTCGGCGGCCAAGGAGAAGGCGGCGGCCGTCTCCAAATGACCGAGGCTCAAATCGGCGAAGCGCTGGATAAATCCGGATTCGCCAAATCCAATTCCAAAGAGTCGCTGACCGAGTTGGCCGAAGCCAGCGGCCAAGGCGGGAAGTCGAAGGTCACGCCGCCGAAAATCTCCCTGCTGAAGGGCGCAAGCACCGTGAAACAAACGATTGCCAACCAAATCTCAAAGCAGCAAGGCAGGGGTTCCCATCATTGAACGGTGGCCGGGAGGCACGATCGGTCTATCCGCCGACCTTGGCCAAGACATCAGCCTTGAGGAAACGCTCAAGGACGAGCATGAAGCCAACAGACGGCACGAGAAGGACGAGCGCGGTGATGGCCGCAATCTGGTAGTTGCCGGCCATGCTGGCGGTGAACATGAGGAGCGGCAGCGTCGTGACGTCGGGCACACCGACGAAATAG
>JBPYDO010000091.1:0-5937 GCA_051985755.1 Reyranella sp.
CGGCCCTGCTGCATCATCGGTGCGCCGGGCGCATGGCAGGCGGCGCAGGCGCCGGCGAACAGCGCCGCCCCTTCGGGATGGCTCTTGTCGGTGTCGGGCTTGTCGAGCGAGAGCCCGCGTCCGCTGCGCGCCGGCGCGTCGGCCATCAGGGCGGCGAAATAGGCGGCGATCGCGCGCACATCGCCGGGCGCGGCTTGAGCGAGCTCGCGCGTCACCTCGGCCATCGGTCCGGCCGCGGCCGCATGTTGCGCGGCCAGCCCCGTGGTCAGGTAGGCAACGAGCTCGTCTTGTGTCCAGGGCCTTGGCGCGGGCGAATGGGCGTTGAGCGACGGTGCGTACCAGCCTTCGACCCAGGCGCCGTCATAGGCCGCGGCGCTTTGCTCGGCGCCCCATTGGTTGCGCGGCGTATGGCAGGCGCCACAATGCGCCAGCCCCTCGGCGAGAGCGCGGCCGCGATTCCACTCCGCCGATTTGCCCGGCTCGTCGCCAAGCGCGCCGGCCCGCAGGAAGGCGAGGTTCCACGCCGCCATGAGCCGGCGCCATCCGAGCAGCTGACGCAGCCGGCTGGTTGGGGTCGTCTCCTTGACCGCCGGCCGCGTCATGAGGAAGGCGTAGAGCGCCGCCAGGTCGCTATCGCTGGCGCGGGTGAAATGGTCGTAGGGGAAGGCCGGGTAGAGAAAATTGCCGTCGCGCGCGATCCCCTGGCGCATCGCCCGCACGAAGGCGTCCTGCGACCACTGACCGATGCCGGTCTCCGGGTCGGGCGTGATGTTGGTGACGAAGATCGTGCCGAACGGCGTTGCCAGCCCGCGTCCGCCGGCGAAGGGCCGGCCGCCCCGCGCGGTGTGACAGCTCTGGCAGTCGCCGAGATGGGACAGCGCCTCGCCTTTGGCGATCAGGGTCCGGTCGAAGGCGGCGGGGTCGGGCGTCGCAACCGGCGGGATCGGCGACGTCCAGCTAACGGCCGCGGCGCCGCCTGCCAATGCCAACAGGACCACCACGCCTCCCGTCAGCAGGCGCCATCGTCGGGTCAAACCAAGCTCCGTCCGGCCGTCTAAAATCGACGGAGTGTAACGTGAGCCGGCGGGAAATGTTTCGGCAAATCGCGGCCTGGCGCCGCCTCAGCGACGGAAGATGAAGGGGTGAGGATGTTCCCGTCGCGGATAGCGCTGGGCGAACAGCACGACAAAGAGCTGCCGGAACAGATCGGCGACCCGCGGATCCTCAGGCCCGACGGCGGCCGTCGACGCGCTCGCCTGGGAGAGCGCGAGGTCATTGCGGCAGTAGACGGCGAACAGGTCGAAGGGGCGCCGTGGCTCCGGGCGGCGGCGGACCTGGTTGGCGCACACGCTCGCCGCGGTGAGGTCGGGGGCGGGGTCGAACACCAGGACGACGCGATAGAAGGGACGCGGCAGCTCGACCGGGGTCGCGTAGGTGAAGGTGAGTCGCGCCTGCGGCCGGTTGGCCTGCATCACCGGCAGGAGGCGCTGCCGCACGTCGGCATCCGGCAGCGAACGGAAGGGATTGCCCCACATGATGACGGTGAAGGGCTTGCCGTCGGCGATTGCGTAGAACTCCGAGTAGTCGTATTGCGGCGCGTAGTCCTCGCCCGTGATCACGGTCTGGCCGCAGGCAGCTGCGCCGGTCGCCAGGAAAGCCACGAGGACGATGAAGGCCCGCATCGCGATCTCCGAGGCCTGAACGATACGCCCCAGCGCGAGTTGCAACCTATCCCATGTTCGTGAAACTGATCCCATGTTCGTGATCGTGGTCATGGGCGTGTCAGGTTCGGGAAAGACGACGGTCGCCGCGATGCTGGCGGGCGCGCTCAGGTGCCACTTCCTAGAAGGCGACGACCTGCATCCGCCGGCCAACGTCGCCAAGATGAAAAGCGGCACGCCGCTCAATGACGCCGACCGCCTGCCCTGGCTGCAAGCCATCGCGGCGGAAATCGACCGGTGGCGTGCACGCGGTGAGCCGGGCGTCGTCGCCTGCTCGGCACTGAAGCGCCCCTATCGCGACATCATTATCGGCCGCCGGTCGGACGTGATGCTGGTCTTCCTCAAGGGCTCGCGCCAGTTGATCGGCCATCGCATGGCGCAGCGCCACGAGCATTTCATGCCGCTTGCGCTGCTCGACAGCCAGTTCTCGACCTTGCAGGAGCCGGGGCCCGACGAGGCGCCGATTGTGGTCGATATCGGCGGAAGGCCTGGCGAGATCGTGGCCGAGATCATGCGTCAGTTGAAAGCCCGCGAGACACAGATTTGACGCAAGCCGCCGGGGCGCGCTCGGGAAGAATATGGGCCCATGATGATCAAGATGCTCGCACTCGCCTCGGCGCTCTCACTCGCGGCAGTCGCCGCGCAGGCTCAACAGCAACAGCAGCAGCAACCGCAGCAGAACAAGCTCCTCACTCCGGGGGGCGAGCTCAGCGCCGGCACACCGGGCGTGCCTGTCGGCACCACCGGCACGACCTACGGCCTCCCCGGTGGGGAACCGTTTCTGTCGACGCCGGGTGGCAGCATTCCGATGGGCGCCGCCACGCAGCAAGACGATCCGCAGCCGGCGGGAGTCAGGACCTACAACAACAGCTATCCGACCGACCAGTAGCGCGCCTTCATAGGCGCATCGGCGGGTGACGCCCCGCTCCAGGTCAGACGCGCTGCCACTGCACCAGCGTGAAGGGCGGCTTGGCGTCGTTGTGGTGCTCGAACACCGCCTCGACCGCCGCACCGATCGGCACGTCCTGCTTTGGATCGCCCAGGAGATTGCCCAGCATGCGGACGTTGCCGGCATCGGGCAGCTCGACCAGCACCACGATGTAGGGTCCGTGGTCCTTGAGTGCCGGATGCACGGGATGCCAGGGCCGTTCCCAGCTGTAGATGCGGCCCTTGCCCGACACTTTGTGCCAGTCGAGATCGAACGACAGGCACTTGTGGCAGATCCATTCCGGTCCCCACTGGAAGCTGCCGCAGCTCTTGCAGCGCTGGACCAGAAGTTCGCCGCGTCGCGTGCCCTCCCAGTAAGGCTTGTCTAGGCCGTCGTTTTCGGGAACCGGGGTCGGCAGGCCGGGCGGCAGGTAGCTCACAGCACGGCCTCCGCGCCCAGGATCATGCTCGAGACCGGCGTCACCATGGGGCCTGAGATCACCATCGAGACCTCGGCGTCCGGCACCTGCGAGGTCGATTGCCCGCGCAGCTGGCGCACCGCCTCGATCTGCAGCTCCAGCCCGTGCATGTAGCACTCGGCGAGATTGCCGCCTGAGGTGTTGAGCGGCAGCTTGCCCTTGGGCGCGATCAGATTGTCGGGCGTCAGGAACTCGTTCGCCCCCTCGGCCGTGAAGAAGCCGTGCTCGACCAGGCTCATCAGTACCCCGCCGGTGAAGTTCTCGTAGGACTGCACCACGTCGACGTCGGCCGGCGTCAGTCCCGCCATGCCGTAGAGCTGCGGCGCCACCGTGGTGAAGCTCGAGGTGGCGTAGAGCGGCGCGTTGTGCACGCGGGCGCCGTTGCGGTGCTCGGAGCCCTGCGCGGCGCCCAGGAAATAGGCGGGCTTGTGCCTGAAATCCCTGGCGCGCTCGGCCGGCACGACGATCAGGGCCGCAGCGCCGTCGTTCTCCTGGCAACAGTCGAACAGCCGCCATGGCTCGACGATCCAGCGCGAGCTGTCATAGGCCTCCTCGGTGAGCGGCCGGCCATGCATTACCGCGCGCCGATTGGCCTGAGCGTGATGGTAGGAGGCAAGAGCAATGGCGCGCTGGGCTGACGGCGCGATCCTGTTCTCGTGCAGGAAGCGCATGGCGCGCATGGCGTAGCGCTGCGCCGGCGACATCACGCCATAGGGCGCGTTGAAGGCGGGCTCGCCTGCGGCGGCGCCGCCCGGAGGTGCTGCGCCAAAGCGCTGGAACTGCCCTTGTGCCAGGGCCCGGAACACCACCACGCAATCGGCCATGCCGCAGGCTACGGCTGCCGCGGCATTGCCCATCGCTGCCGAGCCGCCGCCGCCACCACCGCCCCAGTTCATGTTGGAGAAGCGCAGCGACTTGATCCCCAACGCCGCGGCGATGCGCGACGGATCGTTGCGATCGTTGGAATATGAAGCGAAGCCGTCGATGCGGCGCGGGTCGATGCCGGCATCTTCGGCCGCCGCCAGGATCGCCTGTAGGGCGAGCTTGAACTCCGAGTGCGGCGACTTGCCGTGCCGCCAGTACGTCGTCTCGCCGACGCCGACGACCGCGGCCTTGCCGCGCAGGGTGCGGGTGCTCATTGCCGGTATTTCGCCGGCACCTCGATGCCCAGGAAGCGGGCGCAGTTCAGGCCCAGCACCTTGGCGCGCGTGGCGTCGGAAAGCTGGCCCATGGTGCGTTCGATCGCCTCGGCCGAGTGCGGCCAGGTGCCCTCGTGGTGCGGGTAGTCGTTGGCCCACATGAAGTTGTCGGCGAGATCATGGCCTTCGCAGAGATCGAGCCCGGCCCTGTCCTCCTGGAAGGAGGAGAAGCCACGCATGCGGTAGTACTCGCTCGGCAGGTGCTTGAGCTTGGGCCGCACCCAGAAGTGATGCTTCTTGTAGGCCTCGTCCATGGCGCCGAGCAGCCACGGCACCCAGCCGATGCCGGCCTCGATGGTGGCGAAGCGCAGCGTCGGGAAACGCTCCAGCACGCCCGAGGCGCAGAGATTGGCCACCGGCTCGATGGTGGGCGACAGCGAATGCGACACGTAGTTCACCACCGCGCCGCCATTGCCGCGCGCGGCGCGCGGATCGCGGCCGGTCGAGACGTGGAAGGTGATCGGCAGGCTGGCGTCGGTGATCGCCGCCCACAAAGGATCGAAGTGCGGCAGGTTGTAGTTCACGTGCTCGACGTCGTGGCCGCCCCACACCGGCTTGCAGGGCAAGGTCAGGCACTTGAAGCCGAGCTTGGCCAGCCGCTTCACCTCGGCGATCGACCCTTCCAGGTCGCCGGTGGCGATCGAACCCGCCGGGATCATGCGGTCCTGGTGCTTGCCAAACTGCTCCCACGCCCAGTCGTTCCACACCCGGCACTGCGCCATGGCGAATTGCGGGTCGGGCGTCGCCCACATGGCGAGCCCCTTGTTGGGGAAGATCAGCTCGACGTCGATACCGTCGCGGTCGTGGTCGGCCAGCCGGCCCAACGGATCGGCGCCCGCTTTGTTGCGCGCCATGTCCTCGCCCTCGAGAGTCGAGAGCCTCAGCCGGTCGGGCCGATAGCCCTCGCAGACGCGCCACTGCACGCCGTCCTTGTCGGTGACCACGCGCGGCAGGCGCTCGTGATACTTCTTGTCCATGCGATCGAGCCACAACGTGGCCGGTTCGTTGGCATGGCCGTCGGCCGACGCCATGAAGTACTTCTTTGCCGCATCGGGCCGGGCGCTGCGCGGCCAGTTGGCGCCGGGGGTCTCCAGGCGCCAGCGGTTCGGTTCGTTGACGACTATCTTCGTGGTGATTGGCGAGGCGATCTGGGTCATCGACTCCTCCTTGTTGAGGTTTCCTCGGTCTCCGCCAGTCCGCCGGCGAGCTTGTCGTCGAGCTGGCGTTCGAAATGGGCGAGCACGCGCTGGCAGGTTTCGAGGTCCTGCGATGGCACGCTGCTCAGCAGCCGCTGCTGGATTTCCGTTCCGACCTTGGCGACGCGCACCGCGAGATCGCGGCCCGAGCGGGTGAGATGGATGCCGCGGGCGCGCCGGTCATTCTCGTCCTCGCGCCGCTCGATCAGGCCACGCCGCTCGAGACCATCGAGCAGGCGGACCAGCGAGGGTCCTTCGATGCCGAGTGCCGTCGCCAGTTCCTTCTGCCGCACGCCGCCACCCAGCCGGCCGACATAGGCGAGCGGCCGCCAGGTCGCTTCCGTCAGCCCGTAGGCGCCGAGCTCGGCGTCGACCGCCTGGCGCAGCCGGCGGGCGAGGCGGGCGACGTTGAAGC
>JBPYDO010000092.1:0-9750 GCA_051985755.1 Reyranella sp.
GCGATGCAGGATCTCGCCGGTAGAGCCGGTCCTGCACCGCATCGCGCAGGTGCTGGGCGAGCTGCGCCAGGCTGACGCCGTTGGAGTAGAAGCTGCCGCTGTTGCCCATGGCGTTGAGGTTCGACAGTACGATGTAGATGTCGCCTTCGCGGTGGAACAGGAAGTCGACCAGCCGGTCGATCGAGCTGTCGGGATAGAGGGTGTCGGCGCGCCCGAGATTGAATCCGAGATCCTGCTGCACGATGCGGATGCTCTTGCGCGCAGCGCCGAACATGAGGTCGCGCGCCAGCTCGCTCTGGTTGGCAAAATCTCTGGTGATGCCGGCGCCCAGTCGACCGACGGTTAGGATCGGCACGCTGCGCCCCTCGGGCTTGGTTTCGTCTGGCTTGGCTCTGTGCGGCCTGGCCTTGTCAGGCTTCGCTTCGGCCCGCGCCGGCGGCTTCAGGCAATCGTTGGTCGGCTTGGCCTCGCCGCCCGTCCATGTCGCCACCGCGACCGCCGGTGCTTTGTCGCGGTGGCGGCAGACGAAGTCCCACAAGGCGTCGGCAAAGTGCGTCGCGCTGGCCGCCGCCGGGCCGCTGAAGCGCAACGACAGGTCGTTCACCGGCTGCTCGATGAGATAGTCGGCGGACCACCAGTTATGACCGCCGCCCAGCACCTCCTTGCCGTCGACCGCGATGATCTTGGAGTGGTTCCAGGAGAAGCTGTCGCACTTCTCGAAGGCCTCGCACGAGCGCATCGCCGCGACGCTGACCGAGAGCTGCGTCTGCGGCAGCTCGTCGAGCCCGGCCGTCAGGGTCGCCAGGAATTTCTTGGGATCGACTTCGCCGGTTGGATAGTGGCCGATCAGTATCCGCACCGTGACCGGGTCGTGGCCCAGCGCGAGCGCGTAGAGCGCGTCGCGCACCGCGCCCAGGAAGCGCGTATCGGTCGGCGGCTGCAGCAGCGTGATGTCGACCCGCTGGTGCGCCGAAGCGATCAGGTCGTGAATCCGCACGATAAGAGCGTCGGAGTGCCCGAAGCAGACATGGCGCCGCGCGCTCGAGGGCGCGTCGGGCGCCGCCCAGATTTCGTTGCAGGTACCGTGGCCGCAATCGGCATCGCTCGAGCAGGCCGGCAGCAACACATCGCGCTCGCAGGCGGAGCACTGCAAAGGAAAGTACGGAAGATCCGCGCCCTTGTGGCCCCACCAGTTGGGGCTCTGCACGATCCAATCCGGCGCCAGCCGATTGCCCTGCGTCAGCTCGTAGGTCACGCCGGCGAAGGCACCCTTGACGTCGCTCTTGGCGAGCTCGGCATAAAGCTGCTCGAGCAGCGGCACGTCGGAGGCCGGATCGGGCGGGCGCAAGTGCCGATCGTGAACGACGGTGGCGATCGGCGTCGACGCCTTGAGCGCGCCGGCATAGCGGGCGGCGAGATGGCGCGAGACCGCGGTGTTCGGCAGGAAGCCGCTGCACGCGGCAACCGACGCGAGCGCCCCGGCAGCGAGCGCAGCAGTAATGCGAGGAAGAGCCATGGACAGCGAACGACACCCCTCTCAAACTGCGGCGCAACGAGCAACGCGAAAACGGCTGCAGGGTTTCCTACTATGTCCGGTGAACGGCTGCTGCAAACCACGGTAGTGGGGTCGTATCCCCAGCCCGACTGGCTGGTGAACCGCGAGATGCTGAGCAAGGTCGTGCCGCGTACCCGCATGAAGGAACTGTGGCGGGTGCCGGAACCCTGGCTGCAGCAGGCCCAGGACGACGCCACGCTGCTCGCCATCCGCGACATGGAGCGGGCCGGCATCGACATCATCACTGACGGCGAGATGCGCCGCGAAAGCTATTCCAACCATTTCGCCACGGCCCTCGAAGGCATTGATCTCGAGAGGCCGGGCGAGGTTATGGCGCGGTCGGGCAAGACCAGGGTGCCGCGCGTCGTCGGCAAGATCCGGCGCGTTCGGCCGGTCGAGCTGCGCGACATGCAGTTCCTGCGCGCCAACACGGATAAGCCGGCCAAGATCACCCTGCCCGGCCCCTTCACCATGGGCCAGCAGGTCAAGGACGACTTCTACGGCGACGCCGAGGCGATGTGCATGGACTACGCCCAGGCGGTGAACGAG
The DNA here is from genome assembly GCA_051985755.1 of Reyranella sp. Taxonomy (GTDB): domain Bacteria; phylum Pseudomonadota; class Alphaproteobacteria; order Reyranellales; family Reyranellaceae; genus Reyranella. Next base: position 2,105 of record JBPYDO010000092.1, read on the forward strand.
GAGGCGCACGACCTCGTCAAGGCCGGCGCCAACGTGATCCAGCTCGACGAGCCGTGGCTGCGCAACAATCCGGATGAAGCCAAGCGCTATGCCGTTAAGGTGATCAACCGTGCTCTGCAGGGCCTCGCCGTACCGACGGTCGTGCATCTCTGCTTCGGCTATGCCGCGGTGGTGCCCGGCCTTAGCAAGCCCACCGGCTATTCCTTCCTGCCGCAGCTTTCCGACACCATCGCCCAGCAGATCTCGATCGAGGCGGCGCAGCCCAAGATCGATCTCGGCGTGCTGCGCGAGCTTGCGCCCAAGAAGGTCATGCTGGGCGTACTCGATCTCAATGATCCCGAGATCGAGACGCCGCACAAGGTCGCCGAGCGCATCCGTGCCGGATTGAAGCAGCTTGCGCCGGACAAGCTCCTGCCGGCGCCGGATTGCGGCATGAAGTACCTGCCGCGCGCGACGGCCTTCGGCAAACTGAAAGCGTTGGCGGAAGGTGCAGCCATCGTGCGGCGAGAATTGACTTAGAGCCGCCGCGGGGCGGGCTAGAATGCCCGCGATGAGCGGGGACAAGTCAGCACACTGGCTCGATCGAGTCGGCGAGAATCCGCTGCTGCGCCGGCGGCCAGTCGCGGCCTTCGGCGTGGCCACTCTCCTGGTGGTGGTCGCTATCGGGCTGCGCCTGGCGCTCGACGAATACATGGTCGGCGTGCCCTACGTCACGCTCTACGCGGTGATCGCCATCGGCGCCTTCGTCGGCGGCTGGAGCGTCGGCCTCTACGCCACGGTGCTGAGCGTCCTGGGCGCGGTCTACTTCCTGCTGCCGCCGGGTCTTGGCTGGAAGCCGCTTAACCTCTCTGACGCGCTGGGACTAGCCGGCTTCGCCGTCACCGGCGGACTGATGGTGCTGCTGACCCACATTGCGGTGCGCGCCGCGGAATCCAACGCCGCCCTCGCCCACCAGCGCCAGGTCCTGCTGATGGAGCTGCAGCATCGCATCAAGAACCATCTGCAGCTGCTGGGCGCCATGATCGCCACCCACAGCCGCGCCACCACCAACGAGCGCGTCCGCGCCCGCCTCGAGGAGGCCGGCCGCCGCCTGCAGGTGATCGCCGCCACCTACGACAATCTCTATGCGCCCGGCGCGCTGATCGACATGAGCGATCACCTGAAGAAGGTGTGCGCTTTCGTCGAGGGCGGAGTCGCCTCGCGCGAATCTCGTATTTCGGTAGATTCAGTCACTACGAAATGGCCGGTCGAGCGTGTCATCCCGCTCAGCCTGATCGCCAACGAACTTTTGACCAACAGCGTCAAGCACGCGCCACCGGAAATTGCTCTCAGTGTGAATGTTAGCCTGAGCCGCGCCGATGGCCGCATGCGCTTCGCCGTGGCAACGCCGGCAGCGCGGCTGCCAAGCGACTTTCAGATCGGTCAGTCCGGCTTGGGACTGAAGATCGCCTCGATGCTGGCGATGCAACTTGGTGGCACGCTGACCACACCCAAGCTGCCTGAAGCGCTGTTCGTCGTGGAATTCCCCGAGACGGTTAGTTGACTCGTCAATGGAAGGAGCCTCGTTAAGCTGCTATTACAACAGTGCGACCAACGGCTCGGGGGAGATACGATGGGAAACCTTGCAGCTCTGGTGTACGGCGGTGCGTGCTACGCGGTCGGCATGGCCGCCATTCTTTATGGCATCGCGTTCGTTGGCGGCTTCGCGCCGCGCTCGGTTGATGCCGGCGGACCTGTCGCGGCGCTTGTGCCCGCGGTAATCGTCAATCTTGTATTGCTCGGCATCTTCGCCATCCAGCACAGCGTCATGGCGCGAGCGCCCTTCAAGGCATGGTTGACGCGCCTGGTGCCGTCGAGCGTCGAGCGCAGCACCTATGTCCTGTGCTCCGCCCTGGCGCTCGGCCTGCTGTTCTGCCAGTGGCGACCGATCGCCGGCACGGTGTGGCAGGTCGGCAATCCGTGGGCCGCCCTCCTCATCGCCGTGTTCTGGCTCGGCTGGGGCGTGGTGTTCCTCAGCACCTTCCTGATCGACCACTTCGACCTGTTCGGACTGAAGCAGGTGTGGGCGGCGTGGCAGGGCAAGCAAGCGGCGGCGCCCACGTTCAAGACGCCGCTCTTCTACAAATTCGTCCGGCATCCGATCTATGCCGGCTTCATCCTGGCCTTCTGGTCGACGCCGACCATGAGCGCCGGCCACCTCCTGTTCGCGGCGGCGGCGACCGGCTACATCTTCGTCGGCATGTGGCTCGAGGAGCGCGATCTGGTGGCGCACTTCGGCGACACCTATCGGCGCTATCGTGAGCGCGTGTCGATGATCGTGCCGATGCCGCCCAGAAGCAGCTGACGGCCTCTAACGCCCGATCGCCGTCCCGTCGGGCGATACCGTCACGTTCTTTTCGACGCCGTTCTGCACCGCCTTGCCGGTCCACTGGCCGTCCGGGCCGCGACGCAGATCGTGGATTCCGGAATAGCCCAGCGCCTGCATGCGGGCGGCCACGCCCGCAGCCCCCGCCGCTGCCGCTTGGTTGTGCGTCGTAACCGTCGTCTGCGCGGCGGCCGAACCGGCCATCGCCATGAGGATCAATACAATAACGCTACGCTTCATGACGCGAGTTTCCCTTTCAATACGCTGCCTGCATAGGCTCCGGTCGACGCGCCGTTCTCGAAGGCCACGGCACCGTTGACCAAGGTGGCGCGGATGCCCTCGGCCTTCTGCACCAGGCGTCGCGCCCCGCCCGGCAGATCGGTCTCGACCGTCGGCAGGCACGGCCGGATGCGATCCTCTTCGAATAGCACCAGGTCGGCCTGGTAGCCTTGGCGCAAGAGGCCGCGGCCATTCATCTCCCAGGCCACGGCGTTGTCGTGTGTCAATTTCTTGACCGCTTCCTCCAACGTGAAGGCGCCGCGCCTGCGCACCCAGTAGCTCAGGAAATGCGTCTGCAGCGACGAGCCCATCTCCTGGCAGACATGGGCGCCGGAATCGGAAAAGGTCGCAAGTGTGCGCGCATGACGCAGGATGCCCAGCACCTCGTCGGGCGATTCGTTGACCAGCGGCTGCACGAACACCTGGTTGTCGTTCGCCAGGGCGAGGTCGATCATCACCTCGACGGGATGCTGTTGGCGCTTCTCCGCGAGCTCGGCGACCGTCGGATCGTCCCACTCGACGCCTTGCATGGCGAACAGGTTGGCATAGTCCGGCTTGCGCGGATCGGTGGTCGCCGCGCCGCCGCCCTGGAAGACCTTGTCGCGCGGCTTCATCTTGCCTTCGGCCTCGACCAGGGCGCGCCGCACCTCGGGATCGCGCAGCCGCCTCTTCTGCTCGTCCATGGGCAGCGCGCGGATCGGTTTCCAGGCCGGCAGGACGTCGAACGGCAGGTAGGACTTGAGCGAGAAGATCGCGTTGATCGAGCGCGTCGTGCCCTGGCCAAACATGCGGCCGCCGGCGGCCACGGTGTCGTCGATGAACCTGGTCTGGTAGTGCCAGGGCGCGGGATCGTCGCCCTGCCGCGTCGCCAGCACGCCGAACATGATCGGGCGCTTGAACTGCAGCGCCGACTGCCGCAGCCGCTCGAGGAACACGCGATGACGAGCGCCGCTCGCGATATCCGGCCCGATCTGGAAGATGCCGGAGTCGAGCTCGGCCATCGCCGCCAGGATGCGGTCGATCTCCTGCCACTCGGCGAGACGGCTCGCGACCGGCGTCTCATCCGGTGTGAGGTGCGTGGAGGCCCGCGAGCTGGAGAAGCCCAGCGCGCCCGCCTTCAGCGCCTCCTGCACCAGCCTGGCCATGCGTGTCATGTCATCGTCAGTCGCCACTTCGGACAGGGCGCGCCGGCCCATGACGTACATGCGCAGCGCCGAATGGCCGATATACATGCCGTAGTTGATCGCCTTGGGCAGGCGCTCGACGGTGGCGAGGTATTCGGGGAAGGACTCCCAGGTCCAGTCGATGCCGGCCGCCATGGCCTCGGTCGGGATGTCCTCGACCGCCGACAGGCAGCGCGCGTACCAGTCGCGGTCCTGGGGCTTGCAGGGCGCCAGCGCAAAGCCGCAATTGCTCATCACCACGGAGGTGACTCCGTGCCAGCAAGAGCAGCTGCCCAGCGGGTCCCAGGCGACCTGCGCATCCATGTGCGTGTGGCCGTCGATGAAGCCTGGCGCCACGATCAGGCCGCTGGCGTCGATCGTGCGCGACGCCGGCGTCGTGACGCGGCCGATCTCGACGATACGACCATCCTTGACTCCGATGTCGGCCGTGAAACGCGACTTGCCGGAACCGTCGACGACCGTGCCGCCGCAGATGTTCAGATCGAGTGCCATGGTCTCTCTCCTTCACGACTCGATACCGGGAAGCAGGTCGAAGCGTCGTCTGGCTCTATCTCCGCACCTGTATCCTCGACCAATAAAAATCTCTGCACCGCCAAGATCCGGTTGCCCAGGCTGAGTTCGAAGGTCCACACGCCCAATCGGTCCAGCCAGCTGGAGCGAAAGACGAACGCGGTGTAGTTCATCGCCCCCGCGACGGCCTTGATGGTGTTGCTATCGACCAAAGGCTCCGACGTGTCGATCGGAGCAGGTGGAATTCTCAACGTTTGCCTAAGCGCGACCCTCTCACCGAGATCGGGGCCGTCGACACGGAAGCGGAAGCCAAATTGCAAGCCGCGGCGCGCCGGTATGGTCACAGTCGTGACGACGTGACAAATATTGCTGGCCTTCGCCAGTTTGCCGCCATTCGCGGTCCTTTTCTTGATCATTCTGAGATCCGCCGAATAAACCCCGTACTCGACGATCTGAACGGCAACAGAATCATCCGCTCGTACGGGCCAGGCGAGCCCGATGGGTAGCGCCAGTACCAGCACCAACGCGGCCGCGGCCCGCCTCATCAGAGGCGGTCCTTGTGCTCGACGATCTTCCAGAAGGTATTCTTGGCGATGATCTTGCCGCCCTTGATGGTGTAGATATCGCAGCCCTCGTAGTTCAGGTCTTCGCCGGTGCTGCCTTTGCCCTTCACGGTCCACACGGAGATGGCACGGTTGCCGGCGTAGATATGCTCCTTGTGCTCCCAGCGCATGTCGGGGATCACCTTGAAGCGGTCGGCCAGCGCCTTGCGGATGGTCTCACGGCCTCGAAGTGTACGGCCGACCGGCTCGGGCCCGCGCGACAGGCAGAAGACGGCGTCTTCGGCGAAAAAGGAAGCGATGCGGTCGACGTCGCGGCTGTTGAAGGCCTCCGAGATGGCGTTCATCAGTTCCGGCGTGGCGATGTCGCTGTTCGCGGCAGTTACGTCCGGCATACGAAACCTCCCTGCTGGCGCGCCTGAACGATTGCAGCCCTGACGGCAACGGGCAAGGCCGTGCTAGCCTAGCAGCCGACAAAAGGGGAAACGCCAGAAGGGAACAGCACGTGGCCTACGACTACATCATCGTCGGCGGCGGCTCGGCAGGCTCGGTACTTGCCAACCGGCTTTCGGCGCGCAGCGCCAACAAGGTCCTGGTATGCGAGGCGGGCCAGGATACGCCGCCCGGCAACGAACCGCCCGAGATCCGCGATTCCTACTCCGGCACCGCCTACTTCGATCCGCGCTTCCACTGGACCGAGCTCAAGGTCCACACGCAGATCGTGAGCCACAACAATCCGCAGGAAAACCGGCCGCCCTTGCGCAAATACGAGCAGGCCCGCGTCCTGGGCGGCGGCTCGTCGATCAACGGCCAGATGGCCAATCGCGGCGCGCCGACCGATTACGCTGAATGGGTCAATCGCGGCGCGGAGGGCTGGGATTGGGACCAGGTCCTGCCCTACTTCAAGAAGGTCGAGCGCGATCTCGACTTTGACGACTCCTGGCACGGCAAGCAGGGCCGCATCCCGGTGCGCCGCATCCCGATGGAGCACTGGACCCGGCATGCGCTCGCCGTCGGCGAGGCCTGCAAGGCAGCCGGCATGAAATTCCTGCCCGACCAGAACGGCGAGTTCGTCGATGGCTACTTTCCGGTGACGCACTCCAACGCCGAGGAGCAGCGCGTGTCGGCAGCCATGGGCTACCTCGACAACGAGACGCGCAAGCGCTCCAACCTCGCCCTCTCGACCGACACCCAGGTGAAGTCTCTCCTGTTCGAGGGCACGCGCTGCGTCGGCGTGACCGCCAACGTCAATGGCAAGGAGCAGGAGTTCCGAGCCAAGGAAGTGATCCTGTCGTCGGGTGCCATTCATTCGCCGGCGCATCTGATGCGCGCCGGCATCGGCCCAATCGGGCACCTGAAGGAGATGGGCATCCCCGTCGTCGCCGCACTGGAGGGCGTCGGCCAGCGCCTGATGGACCATCCGTCGATCTCGCTCTCGTCCTACATCCGGCCCGGCGCGCGCATGAACCAGCACACGCGGCGCCACATCCATCTGGGCATCCGCTATTCCTCTGGCATGCCGGGCATACCGAAGGGTGACATGTTCGTGGCCGTCGTCAGCAAGTCCGCCTGGCATGCGGTGGGCGAGCAGATCGCCTCGCTGCTCACCTTCATCAACCGCACTTACTCCGAGACCGGCCAGGTCCGGCTGGCCTCGCGCGACTGGCGGGCAGAACCGACGGTCGAGTTCAATCTGCTGTCCGACAAGCGCGATCTCGATCGCCTGATGAGCGGCTTCCGCAAGATGGCGGCGCTCCAGCTCAGCGCCCCCTTGAAGGCGGTGACCGACAATCCCTTCCCCGCCTCCTACTCCGACCGCGTGCGCAAGATCGGCGTGGTCAACACCAAGAACAAGATCTTGACCTCGATCGTGGCCCGGCTGATGGACGGCCCGGCCGCGCTCAGGCGCTACATGATCGACAACTTCGTGGTCGAGGGCTTCACCTTCGAGCAGGTGATGGGCGACGACGAGGCGCTGGAAGCCTTCATCCGCAAGGCGACGATCGGCGTGTGGCACGCCTCCTGCACCTGCCGCATGGGTCGCGCCGACGACCCCATGGCAGTGGTCGACACGCAGGGGCGGGTCAAGGGCGTGCAGGGCCTGCGCGTGGTCGACGCCTCGGTCTTCCCGATCGTGCCCTGCGCCAACACGAATTTTCCCGTGCTAATGACGGCCGAGAAGATTTCGGACGCCATTCTGGTGGCGTGACAGGAGATTGGGGGGCACCAATGTCGGTAACCTTGGGAAGCGGCGAGCACCGCTATCGCGTGGTCGAGAACTGGGCCAAGCTGCCCGACGGCTGGGAGTTCCGCGACGTCGCGGCGGTCGCGGTCGACAGCAAGGACCAGGTCTATGTCTTCAACCGCGGCCAGCACCCGATGATGGTGTTCGACCGCGACGGCAATTTCCTGCGCTCGTGGGGCGAGGGCCTGTTCGGGCGCGCCCACGGCATCCACATCGACAAGGACGACACGCTCTACTGCACCGATGACGGCGACCACACGGTTCGCAAGACCACAACCGAAGGCAAGGTGCTGCTGACCATCGGCGTGCCCAACAAGCCCGCGCCGTTCCTCAGCCAGCAGCCGTTCAACCGCTGCACCCATACGGCGCTATCGCCCAAGGGCGAGATCTATGTGTCCGACGGCTATGGCAATTCCTGCGTCCACAAATATTCGCCCGACGGCAAGCACCTGATGTGCTGGGGCACGACCGGCACCGATCCCGGCCAGTTCAACATCCCGCAC
>JBPYDO010000093.1:0-17586 GCA_051985755.1 Reyranella sp.
TGCAGATCGAGGTAGCCGGTGCGCTTGCGGAACTCGATGCTGCTTGGCCGGCATTCGATGGCCAGGCACGAAGCGCCGGCCATGGTCGCCGCCATCGGCTGGGCGCCGCCCATACCGCCCAGTCCGGCGGTCAGGATCCAGCGTCCGGCGAGATTGCCGCCATAGTGCTGGCGTCCCATCTCGACGAAGGTCTCGTAGGTTCCCTGAACGATGCCCTGGCTGCCGATATAGATCCACGAACCTGCCGTCATCTGGCCGAACATCATCAGCCCTTTACGGTCGAGCTCGTTGAAGTGCTCCCATGTCGCCCAATGCGGCACCAGGTTCGAATTGGCGATCAGCACGCGCGGCGCTTCGCTGTGGGTGCGGAACACGCCGACCGGCTTGCCCGATTGCACCAGCAAGGTCTGATCGGCGTCGAGCGCGCGCAGGGCCGCCACGATGCGGTCGAAGCTCTGCCAGTCGCGCGCCGCGCGACCGAGGCCGCCATAGACCACCAGCTCGCCCGGCTTCTCGGCGACGTCCGGATCGAGATTGTTCATCAGCATGCGTAGGGGCGCCTCGGTCAGCCAGCTCTTGGCCGACAGCTCGGTGCCGCGCGGCGCGCGGATCTGGCGATCGTTGTCGATGCGGCTCATGGGGCTGTTCCTTGCAAATCCGAGAGGCCCGGCAGGCCAATGCCGGCCGCTTCGATGACGGCGCCGCTCCTGATCAGGGCCGTCGCCGCCTGCAGGTCTGGATGCATGGCGCGATCCTCATCGAGGTGCGGGATCTGCCGGCGCACCAGCGCGCGCACCGCCTCGAGTGCATTGCTGGAGCGCAGCGGGGCATGGAAGTCGCAACCCTGCGCCGCCGCCAGCAGCTCGATCGCGATCACGGTGCCGGCATTGTCGACCATTTCCACGAGACGTCGCGCGCCGTGCGCCGCCATCGAGACATGGTCCTCCTGATTGGCCGAGGTCGGGATCGAATCGACGCTGGCGGGATAGGCGCGCTGCTTGTTCTCCGACACCAGCGCCGCGGCCGTGACCTGCGCGATCATGAAGCCCGAATTGAGACCGGGCCGAGGGGTCAGGAAGGCCGGCAGACCGGACAATGCCGGATCGACCAGCATGGCGATGCGGCGCTCGGCCAGCGAGCCGATCTCGCAGATCGCCAGCGCCATCGTATCGGCGGCGAAGGCCACCGGCTCGGCGTGGAAATTGCCGCCCGACAGCGCCTCGCCGGTCTCGCCGAAGATCAGCGGATTGTCGGTGACGCCGTTGGCCTCGTCGGCCAGGGTCGTCGCCGCCCGGCGGAGAAGGTCGAGGACGGCGCCCATCACCTGCGGCTGGCAGCGCAGGCAATAGGGGTCCTGGACCCGCTCGTCACCGACCAGATGGGAGGCGCGGATCGCCGAGCCCGCCATCAGCCGGCGCAGCCCGTCGGCAGCCTCGATCTGGCCGCGATGACGGCGCAGGCGATGAATGCGCGCGTCGAACGGCGCGTCCGAGCCGCGCGCGGCATCGGTCGACAGCGCACCTGTCACCAAGGCCGAGCGGAACAGGATCTCGGCTTCGAACAGGCCGGCAAGGGCATAGGCGGTCGAGAACTGCGTGCCGTTCAGCAAGGCGAGGCCCTCCTTGGCGCCCAGCACAAGCGGCGCGAGTCCGGCATCGGCCAGCGCCCTGGCGGCGGGCATCACGGCGCCGGCGACCGCGATGTCACCCACGCCAATCATCGTCGCCGACAGGTGGGCGAGCGGCGCCAGGTCGCCGGACGCACCGACCGAACCCTGGCAGGGCACCACTGGCGTCAGCCCCCTGGCGAGCATCGCCTCCAGCAGACGGACCGTAGCGAGCCGCACGCCCGAGGCACCCTGAGCCAGGCTGGCAAGCTTCAGCGCCATCATGAGACGCGTGAGCGGCACCGGCATCGGCGTGCCAACGCCTGCGGCGTGGGACAGCACGATATTGCGCTGGAGCGCCGCGAGATCGGACGCAGCGATGCGCACGGTGGCGAGTTTTCCAAAGCCGGTATTGATGCCGTAGACCGGCTCGCCCTTCGCCAGCAGCGCCGACACGGCGGCGGCCGACCGTTCGATCGCCGGATAGCAGGCCGGGTCGAGCCCCACCGATGCGCCGCGATAGATGTCCCGCCAGGCGGCCAGCGGGACCTCGCTTGGCCGAAGCGTCAGCGAGCGCAGCATCCGCCGAGCATAGACTTCACGGATCGATCAGCACACCGGGATTCATCATTCCCTTGGGATCGAGCTCGCGCTTGGCGCCGCGCAAGGCCCGGGCGAACAGCTCGGGACGTTGCTTGTCGTAGAACGGGCGGTGAAAGCGGCCGACGGCGTGGTGATGCGTGGTCGTGCCGCCATGCTCGACGGTGGCGGCTGTGCAGGTGGTCAGCACCTCCATCAGCTGCTCGAGCCCGCGCCGTTTGTCGGCGATGCCACCGAAGGTGAAATAGAGGCAGGGCCCGTCGGGATAGACGTGGGTGAAACGGCAGGTGACCGTGCCATCGCGGCCGGTCACGCGCCGCAGCGTGTCCTGGGTGATCCGGGTGATGCGGGCGTGGAAGTCGCGGAAGCGATCCCAGGTCATCGAGGTCTCGAAGGTCGAGCTGAGGACGCCACGCGCCACGGCATGTTCGCCATAGTGGGGCGCGCGGATGAAGCGGCTGCGCCAGGCGCCGGCGGCGCCCGAGCGATGGGCGTTCTCATCGTCGCCTTCGCTCTTGTCCGGCACGCCGCCATGATCGGCGCAGATCTCGAGCGCCCGCTTCATCCAGGCCTCGAGCGGATGGTCGGCCGATTCGAAGGCAAGCACCAGCACCGCCTCTTCGCTGGTCCAGGGAATGCCGGGCAGGGCTTCGCGCGCCTCGAGAAGGCGGCAGTTGGCGGGGTAGAGGCCCGCCTGGGTGATGCCGCGCACCGCATCGGCGCCGTTATGGAAGTGCCGGAAACGCACGCTCGCCGAGGCGCGGAAGCCCGGCTTCTTGCGCAGCCGCACCCAGGCTTCTGTGATGATGCCCAAAATCCCCTCCGAGCCGAGGAACAGCCGATCGGGGCTCGGCCCCGCGCCGGAACCGGGCAGGCGGCGAGTCTCCAGCGTGCCGGCGGGCGTAACGACGCGCGTGCTTTCGACGAAGTCGTCGATGTGGGTGTAGAGCGTGGCGAAATGGCCGCCCGAGCGCGTTGCGATCCAGCCGCCCAGCGTCGAGCAGCGATAAGCCTGCATGTAGTGGCGCAGGGTGAACGGCGTGCGGCGCAGCTGATCCTCGATCGCCGGGCCATAGACTCCGCCCTGGATGCGGGCCGCTTCGCTCACCGGATCGACCTCCAGCACCTTGTCCATGTGGCGCATCGAGATGGTCACAACATTGTCGAACGCCGGTTCGGGCTCGATGCCCTTCACGACCGACGAGCCGCCGCCATAGGGGATCGCCTTGGCGCCGATCTCGTCACACCAGTCGAGCAGGCGCACGACATCCTGCTCGCTTTCGGGAAACGCGACGGCGTCGGGCGGATTGGGCACCGAGCGCATGAACATGCGCCAGGTGTCGAAGCCCGCCTTGCCGTAACTGTGCTCGAGTCGCGTCAGGTGATCGGTGCGCACCAGCGTCTGCAGCGCGGCCGGTACGGCAACGCGCGGCGCCCGCAGGGTGATTTCCTCCGGCTTGGGCGGCGGCGTGACGTCGAAGCTATTGAGGCCGTAGCGCTGGGCGATCTCGGCTTCCCAGGGCCTGATCTCGTCGGGCGACAGATCCTCGTCGGCATAGCCCCAGGCATAGAACTTCTTCTGCCGGTGCATCGTTCCTCCGCTTGATGATTGGCCGGATGATCGACTTCACGTCGTCGGCGATCAAGCGCGGGGTCGATGGCCAGTTATGTGCACATGGAAGTGGAAGACCAACTGCCCGCCGTTCGGGCCATGGTTGGAGACGACGCGGTAGCCGTCGCCAATGCCCAGCTCGCGCGCGATCTTGGTCACCGACCGCCAAAAGCCGACAATCGTCTCGACTGGTGCCTTTTCGCTGAAGTCGGCGATCGAGACGTATTCGCCCTTGGGTACCACCAGAACGTGGACGGGCGCCTTGGGATGGATGTCGTTGAAGGCGAGCACGTGCTCGTCCTCGTAGACCTTGGTGCAGGGTGCTTCGCCGCGCAGGATCTTGGCGAAGATGTTGTTGCGATCGTAGGACGGCATGGCGCCGTCACTTGTGCTTGCGCGCCGCCTTTTCGGCAAGTCCCGACAGGCCCTCGCGCCGCGCCAGCTCGCCCCACACCGCCTTAGGCTTGACGCTGCTTGCCGCCCACAAGGTGAGCAGGTGATAGAGGAGGTCGGAGCTTTCGGCGACGAGCCTGCCTTTGTCGCCGCGTATGCCTTCGATCAGCGCCTCGACCGCCTCCTCGCCCAATTTCTTTGCAATCTGCTGGCGGCCGCGCGCGAACAGGCGGGCCGTATAGGAGGTGTCGGGATCGGCGTTGCGGCGGCCGTCGATCACGGCGTAGAGCCGGTCGAGCACATGCCCGTCGCCCTTGCCGTTCTCACGGCGCTTCTTCTTCAGCGCCTTTTTCCTGGCTTTCTTTTTCTTGGCCATTGCGAGGGGAACGCTCCGCGCCTCTTGGACCGGGCGCTCGAGCCATCATACGCCACTTTCACTTACGATGCGACATCTGCCGGACGGCGACACCCGCCTGCGCCAGCCGTTCCTTGGCCTCGGCGATGGTGAATTCGCCGAAATGGAAGATCGAGGCGGCGAGCACGGCCGAGGCTCCGCCTTTTTGCACGCCGTCGACCAGGTGGTCGAGCGTGCCGACGCCACCCGAGGCGACGACCGGCACCGACACGGCGTCCGATACCGCCCGCGTGAGATCGAGATCGAAGCCCGACTTGGTGCCGTCGCGGTCCATGGAGGTGAGCAGGATCTCGCCGGCGCCGTGGTCGGTCATGCGTTCGGCCCATTCGACCGCATCGAGGCCGGTGTTGTTGCGGCCGCCGTGGGTGAAGACCTGCCATTTGCCGGGCGCGCTCTGGCGGGCATCGATCGCCACCACGATGCACTGGTCGCCGTATTTTTCCGCGGCTTCGCGCACGAAGGCCGGGCGGGCCACGGCGGCGGAGTTGATGGAAACCTTGTCGGCGCCTGCCAACAGCAGCCGGCGGATATCCTCGATCGAGCGCACGCCGCCGCCCACCGTGAGCGGCATGAAGCACTGCTCGGCGGTGCGCGCCACGACGTCCAGGATCGTGTCGCGGTTCTCGTGGCTCGCCGTGATGTCGAGGAAGGTGAGTTCATCAGCGCCGGCGGCGTCGTAGACGCGCGCCTGCTCGACGGGATCGCCGGCGTCGCGCAGGTCGACGAACTGCACGCCCTTGACGACACGGCCGTCCTTCACGTCGAGGCAGGGGATGATGCGGACCTTGAGCATGCTCATTCCCCGCGCAGCACGCGAATCGCGTCAGGCACCGTCACTCGTCCGTCGTACAGCGCGCGACCGACGATTGCGCCGACGATGCCGTGCTCCTCGGCCGGACGCAGTTCGCGCAGGTCGTCGAGCGAACTAACGCCGCCCGAGGCGATGACCGGCGTGGTGAGGTGCTGGGCGAGCGTGATCGTCGCGTCGATATTGACCCCGCCCATCGCGCCGTCGCGATCGATGTCGGTGTAGATGACCGCCGATGCGCCGGCATCCTCGAAGCGCAGGGCAAGATCGAGGGCGCGCATGGTGCTTTGCTTTGTCCAGCCTTCGACCGCGACGATGCCGTCACGCGCATCGATGCCGACGGCGATCTGCCCCGGCCACTGCTTGCAGGCGGCTTTCACTAGGCCCGGCTCCTTGACCGCGATGGTTCCCAGGATCACGCGCTTGACGCCGGCCTCGAACCACTGCGCGATGCTTTCGATGGTGCGGATGCCGCCGCCCAGCTGGGTCGGCACCTCGACGGCTTTCAGGATTTCGACCACGGCCGCGCGATTGACGGGATGGCCCTCGACCGCGCCGTTCAGGTCGACCAAATGCAGCCATTCACAACCGGCATGGGCGAAGGCCTTGGCCTGCGCCGCCGGGCTGTCGTTGAACACCGTGGCGCGCGCCATGTCACCCCGCAGCAGGCGCACGCACTTGCCGTCCTTCAAATCGATGGCGGGAAACAAGATCATTGCGGCGCGGATTTAGCGCGTCGGGCGGGATGGCGCCACCCTGTATAGTGGTGCGCGCGACTCAGTCCACGTTTTCCAGCCAATCCACCGGCGCCATCGGAATCTGATGCTTGAAGCTTGACGTCGCCGGGAAGATGGTTCGTCTCACGAAGCTGGGTGTCCGCGATGAGCGGGGTGCACCGGGCGGAGAGAGGGATCGCAAGGTCCCTCGCGGTAGCGAAAGCTGCTGATGGGCCTCTGGAGTGTCCCGAGAAGTCGTCTTCGACGGGGCGCCGCTTCTCCTTCTCGAGGGGGAGAACGCTGACGGGAAACCGGTGCTGGGGCTCGATGCTAATGGTCTATGCGCATAGACCAGAAGCGCCCCGCAGATGGTGGTAGCGAGCGGGGATCTCGCAGTCCACTGGCCACTCGCGGCCCTTCGGGGTTGTGGCCAGCCGCGCCCCGCGGCAAGTGCGACGAACGCTTGTCGAAGGTGCGTGCGAAACGGCGAGGTCGGGAAACTGGCCCCGCCGTTTTCTTTTGTGCAGTCGCAGCTCTACGGCTTCGCCGGCGTCACGAATGCAGCGAGGGTGGCCTGGTCGGCGCGGCCGCTCCAGACCAAGCCTTTGCGCATCGCCCAGACCGACATCTCGAACTGCAGCGGCAAGACGGCAAAGTCCGAGAGGGCGAGCTTGCTCGCCTCCCGCAGCAGCGCTTCGCGCCGCTTGTCGTCGACGGTGCGCAGCGCCTCGTCGAGCTTTGCATCGACGGCCGCGTTGGAGTAGCGGCCGCGATTGCTGCCGCCCATGCCCTTCTCGCGGTTGGGGGTGGCGATAAGCGCGCGCAGTGGATTCGACATTTCGCCCGTATCGGCGTTCCAGCCCGAGAGATAGGCGCTGTACCGGAATTCATCACGCTTGCGGAAGAATTCCGGCGGAGCGCTTCCCTCGACTTCGGTCCGCACGCCAACCTGGCTCCAGAACTGCCCGACCAGCTGCGCCAGCTTGAGATCGTTCATGAAGCGGCCGTTGGGCGTGCCGAGCGTCAGCGCGAAGCCCTTTGGATAGCCGGCCTGGGCCAAGAGCGCGCGGGCGCCGCCGGGGTCGAATCTGCCGGGTTCGGCATCCTTGCGGGCGCCGAACAACGGCCAGGGCAGCAAGTCTCCGGCCGGCTGTGCCACGCCCACCATCACCTTGTCGACCAAGGTCTTGCGATCGATCGCCTCGCTCAACGCCTGGCGCACGCGCCGATCCTTCAGGGGATTCTTGCCGGCCGTGTCGGGAATGCCGGGCGATGGTTCGGCGAACTGGTCGAGCGCGATGTAAATCAGGCGGCCCGAGACCGCGGTGACAAGTACAAGCGACGGATCCTTCTTCAGCTTCGCAAGTTCGGAGGCCGGCGGGTCCTCGATCAAGTCGATTTGGCCGTCGCGCAGCGCGGCAAGCCGCGCGGTAGGGTCGGCGATCGGCTGGAACACGACCTTGCTCCAGGCGGGCTTGGCGCCCCAGTAGTCGTCGTTACGCGTCAGCACCAGCTCAACCCCGCGACGCCAGGCGGCGAATTTGAACGGTCCTGTGCCAACCAGCCCCTCGCCGCGATCGAGCTCGGCGCTCGACTTGCCTTCCGGCGCTCCACCCGCCGCCGCCTCGTGCGACAGGATCGGCAGGCCAGAGAGATCGAAGGGCAGAAGCGGCGCCGGCTGGTTGGTGGTGATGCGCAAGGTCAGCGGATCGACGATCTCCAACCGGGTCATCTGCCGGGTGAGCGACGTGAACGGCGAGGGACTGTTGGGCACCTTGGCCGCGCGTTCGAAGGTGAACACGGCGTCCTCTGCGGTGAAGGGCGAGCCGTCGTGGAATTTGACACCCGCGCGCAGCTTGAATTCCCAGACCGTATCGCTCACCGCCTTCCACGAGAGCGCAAGCGCCGGGATGGGGCGTTGCTTGTCGTCGCGCGCAACCAGCGGATCGAACAGCTGCAGCGCGATCTGGTTGTTGGCGGCGGTGTTCTGGTACTGCGGGTCGAGCGAGCTCGGCTCGGTCCTGAGGCCGATCCGGAGTTCCTGTGCCATTGCGGGCAGCGCGACCAGGACCAAGAGCGCAGCCAGGAGGGCACCGGCCGTGCGGATCAGCGACATTCGTCGGAGCTCCTCGAGGACAGCGGACTCTTGGCGATCCGGCGTGGTCTTGGCAACGCGACAGGAAGGCCGACAGCGCAGGCCCGGTCGGGCCGGATCAGGTTTCCATGGGGCGAAAGGGCCGTCCGCAAGCCCCGCCCCAAGATGGTCAGGGCGCGGGCGCTGCTCTAGGGTGGCGCCCTCATCGAGGGACGGGAGAAGCGTGATGAATGGTGCGGAAAGCCTGGTACGGACCCTGGTCAAGGGGGGCGTGGAAGTCTGCTTCGCCAATCCAGGCACCTCGGAGATGCATTTCGTCGGCGCGCTCGATCGAGTCGAGGGCATGCGCTGCGTGCTTGGCTTGTTCGAGGGCGTATGCAGCGGTGCGGCCGACGGCTATTACCGCATGAAGGACAAGCCCGCTTCGACCCTGCTGCATCTTGGGCCGGGACTCGCCAACGCTGCCGCCAATCTGCACAACGCCAAGAAGGCGGGGTCGGGCATCGTCAACATCGTGGGCGAACACGCGCTCTATCACATCAAGTACGACACGCCGCTCACCGCCGACATCGAAGGCATCGCCAAGCCCTTCTCGCATTGGGTCAAGACGTCGCCGACCGCCAAGACGGTGGCCAAGGACGGCGCGCTCGCGATTCAGGCGGCGCGCGTGGCGCCGGGGCAGATCGCGACCCTGATCCTGCCGGCCGACACCGCCTGGACCGAGGCCGACGGCGCCGCCGAGACGCCCGAGACCCCCTTGCCGCAGAAGCCCGCCAACGAAGCGGTGGTCGCGGCCGCCAAGGCGCTGAAGGGCGGCAATGCCATGCTGTTCCTGGGCGGCCGGGCATTGCGCGCCAGGGGCCTCGAGCTCGCCGGCAAGATCGCCGCCAAGACCGGCTGCAAGGTGCAGGCGGCCGGCGGCACGGCGCGCATCGAGCGCGGCGCCGGACGCGTGCCGGTGTTGCGCCTGCATTTCGTGGTCGAAACCGCGCTCGAGATGCTGAAGGGCACCAAGCACATGGTGTTGTGCGGCGCCAAGGCACCGGCCGCGTTCTTCGCCTATCCCGGCAGGCCTTCGGTGCTCGTTCCCGAGGGCTGCGAGGTGTCGGTTCTCTGTCCGGTCGAAGGCGACCCGGTCGGTTCCTTGGAAGCGTTGGCCGCCGAGCTGGACGCGCACAAGGAGAAGCCCACCAATGTCGCGCAAGCCAAGCGGCCCGACCGTCCGAGCGGCAAGTTCACCCTGGAGGGGCTGGGTGCGGCGCTCGGCGCGACGCTTCCCGAAGGCGCCATCGTGGTCGACGAATCGGTGACCACTGGTCGCGGCTTCTTTCCCTACAGCGTTGGCGCGCCGCCACACGACTGGCTGAACAACATGGGCGGCTCGATCGGCTTCGGCGGGCCGGTGGCCGTCGGAGCGGCCGTGGCCTGCCCCGACCGCAAGGTGATCGCCATGATCGGCGACGGCAGCGCCATGTACACCATCCAGTCGCTGTGGACGATGGCGCGCGAGAACCTCGATGTCTGCGTGATGATCTTCTCCAACCGCTCCTACAAGATCCTCTACAGCCAGCTCTCCGATGTCGGCGCCGCCAATCCCGGGCCGCGCGCCATCGACATGCTGACCCTCGATCGCCCGACGCTCGACTTCACCCTGCTCGCCAAGAGCATGGGCGTGCCGGCGGCCAAGGCGAGCGATCTCGAGGAGCTGACCAAGCAACTCACCTACGCCATGTCGCAGAAGGGCCCCTACCTGATCGACGTGGTGATGTAAGCCGGCAATGACGGAGACCCGCCGGCGCACACTCTACGGTCGCCGCCGGGGCAAGAGGCTGCGGGCGGGGCAGGAGGCGCTGCTCGGCACGCTTCTACCGAAACTTGCGCTCAGCCTGCCGGCCGAGCCCGACACCGTCGATCTCGCCCAGGCCTTTGGCGGCCGCCTGCCAGCGGGCGGCGTTTGGCTGGAGGTGGGCTTCGGTTCGGGCGAGCATCTCGTGCGGCAGGCCGAGCAACACCCCGAGGTCGGCCTGATTGGCTGCGAGCCTTACGTCAACGGCGTCGCCAAGTGCCTCGCCGAGATCGAGCGGGCCGGCGTCGGCAACATCCGCCTGTTCGCCGACGATGCGCGCTTGTTGATGGCGGCCCTGCCGCCGCGATCGTTGGCTCGAGTGTTCGTTCTCTTTCCCGATCCGTGGCCCAAGGTCCGCCATCACAAGCGTCGCTTCGTGCAGCGGGCGACCCTGGACCTCCTGGCCGGTCTCATGCGGTCGGGCGCCGAGCTCAGGCTGGCAACCGACGATCCTGGCTACCTGCAGTGGATGGTCGAACACGCCACGACGCATCCCGACTTCGAATGGCTGGCCGAGCGTCCGGCGGACTGGCGGACGCGCAGCAACGACTGGCCGCCGACGCGCTACGAAAAGAAGATGCTGGCCGGCCGCCGGCCGGTGTTCCTGCGGCTTAAGCGTCGATGATCCTGGCGCGCGGGCGAAGCAGGACGAGCGAAGCCGCCGCGACCTGCAGCACCAGGCAGGCGATCAACGAGCTTCGGTAGTTGCCGGAGAGATCGTGCAGCACGCCCAGGATATAGGGTCCGAGCGCCGCGATGAGCTGGGTGATGGCGACGTTGAGGCTGACGGCGCGCGCAAAATCGCGGCGTGGAAATTCCTGCTGCACGATCAGGCCCGGCAGGGTGATCAGGTTGCCGACGCCCAAGCCGAATAGGGCGCAGCCGAGATAGAGGCCGGCGACTGAAGAAGTGGACAGCAGCACGACCATGGAGGCGATCTGGACGGCGAGATTGGCCGAGGTCGCGAACCTGCGGTCGATCCTGTCGATGATCGAGCCCACCACCAAGCGGCCGATCACGGCGGAAAGCGCCGTGAGGCTCACCGCCCAGCCCGCGCCCTTGAGGCCGAGGGTCGGCTCGAGAAAAGCGGCCTGATGGGCGATGAAGCTGATTTGCGCCAACAGGCCCAACGAGAAGGCGCCGACCATGGTGAGATAGCGCGGCTCGGCGAGAAGGGCGCGCCGGCTCATCGGCTCGCCATCGGCTTTTGCCCTGGCGGCCGCTTCGTCACCTGAGTCGTGCTCGTCGGGCCGTCGCGGACGGAGCGCAAAGGCGGCCAATGGCCAGAGCGTCAGCAGCACGATGCCGACGGCCCAGGCCGTCGCGAAGCCTAATGTGTCGATGGCCCAGGCGAGTGCCGGCGCGAACAGCAACCCGCCGCAGCTCGCGCCGTTGAGCGCCAGGCTTGCGGCAAGCCCACGCCGGCTGTCGAACCACTGGGCGATGATGGTGTTTATCGCGCCGCCGCCCATCGCAACCCAGCCCGGGATCATCGCCAGGAAAGCGAGATAGAGCTGCCAAGGTTGGCGGACGACCGTCAGTCCCAGGACGCCCAGCCCCATCATGGCGACGCCACCCACCACGATGATGCGGGCGCCGCGCTTCTCGATTTCATCGCCCACCTGCATCACCAGGAAGGCGCCCACGACGTAATAGAAGGTGATGGCGGCCGACACCGTTGCCGGCGTCCAGCCATGGGCCTTGGTCAGGGCCACCAGATATAGGCTGAGGCCATAGAAACCGAGGCCCCATCCGTAGAGGGCGACAACGAAGCAGCAAAAAACCACCCACCAACCATGAAAATGAGGACGCAACATTGACCTTCTCCGGACTGCACGCTGGTGCCGAAGGGCTTGCCACGGCGGCCGGGCCGCGGCTGGCGGTTTTCGGAAATCATTAAGAAAAGCAGCAGGTTGGCCTCAAGAAGGGCTTGCCACATGGGCCTGCCGCGCCTATATCCGCGGGCATCCTCATCGGGTTCGCGGGACGAACCAAACAAAAAAGAGTGGGCCAAAAACCCGCTCTTTTCATTTGTGGAGTCCCGCCGGCCCAAATCGGCAGGAGCCAGCGTTCACGTGACGGAATTGTTGCGTCGCATCGAAGACATCGTCGCCCCGACCATCGTCGGCATGGGCTACGAGGTCGTTCGCGTCGCGATGAGCCGCGGCGGCACGCTGCAGATCATGGTCGAGCCGGCCGACGGAAGGCCGATGGATGTCGAGCACTGCGCCACCCTTTCGCGGGCGCTGTCGGCGGTGCTCGATGTCGAGGATCCCATACCCACCGGTTATACGCTGGAAGTGAGCTCGCCCGGCATCGATCGGCCGCTGACGCGCGAGAAGGACTATGTCCGCTGGGTCGGGCACGTCGCGCGCGTGGAGATCGCCCAGCCAGTCGACGGCCGTCGCCGCTTCAAAGGCACCTTGCTCGGGCTCGAAAACGGCGCCGTGAAATTGCGCCTCGACGACGGAACGGAAACGCATCTGCCGCTTAGCGCCATCAGCAAGGCCAAGCTGGAACTCACCGATGCATTGCTCGACGAACACCGCCGCGCCCAGACGGGCGCGGATTCCACTCACTGACGACTGAAGGGAAGGAAGAGGAACGATCATGGCAACGACTGCCGATATCCCGCGGCTGGAGATGCTGCAGGTGGCCGATATGGTCGCCCGCGAAAAGGGCATCGAACGCGAGGAAGTGCTTGAGGCGATGGAGCAGGCGATCCAGAAAGCCGGCCGCGCCAAGTACGGGCTGGAGCACGACATCCGCGCCGAGATCGACCGCAAGACCGGCGAGATCAAGCTCCTGCGCTACATGCAGGTCGCCGATCCGATCGAGAACGAGAACGTGCAGGTCTCGGTGCTCGAAGCGCAGCGCCGCAATCCGGAGGCCCAGGTCGGAGACTTTTTGACGGATGAGCTGCCGCCGATCGACTTCGGACGGGTGGCCGCCCAGACCGCCAAGCAGGTGATCACGCAGCGCATGCGCGAATCGGAGCGCAAGCGCCAGTACGAGGAATTCAAGGATCGCGTCGGCGAGATCGTGTCGGGCGTGGTGAAGCGCGTCGACTACGGCAACGTCACCGTCGACCTGCAGCGCGCCGAGGGCGTGATCCGGCGCGACGAGTCGATTCCGCGCGAATCGCTGCGCGTCAACGACCGGGTGCGCGCCTACATCTTCGACGTGCGCGAGGAGCCGCGCGGCCCGCAGATCTTCCTGTCGCGCAGCCATCCGCAGTTCATGGCCAAGCTGTTCACCCAGGAAGTGCCGGAGATCTACGACAACATCATCGAAATCAAGGCCGTCGCCCGCGACCCGGGCAGCCGCGCCAAGATCGCTGTGCTGAGCCACGACAGCTCGATCGATCCGATCGGCGCCTGCGTCGGCATGCGCGGCAGCCGCGTGCAGGCCGTGGTGCAGGAGCTGCAGGGCGAGAAGGTCGACATCATTCCCTGGTCGGCCGATACCGCCAACTTCATTGTCAATGCGCTCGCTCCGGCCGAGGTCAGCAAGGTGCTGATGGACGAGGAGAGGCACAAGGCCGAGGTCGTCGTGCCCGACGATCAGCTCAGCCTGGCGATCGGCCGCCGTGGCCAGAACGTCAAGCTCGCCTCCCAGCTCACCGGCTGGGAGATCGACATCATGACCGAAGCCGAGGAGAGCGAGCGCCGCCAGAAGGAAACGCGCGAGCGCACCGAGCTGTTCAAGACCGCCCTTGATGTCGACGACGTCATTGCCCACCTGCTGGTCGCCGAGGGCTACGCGACCGTCGAGGACGTTTCCGACGCCGCGATCGAGGATCTGACCGGAGTCGAAGGCTTCGACGAGGACATCGCCACCGAGCTGCAGCGCCGCGCCCGCGAATACATCGAGAAGCGCGACGCCGAACTCACCAGCCGCCTGGAAGAGCTTGGCATGGAAGAGGAGGTGCGGGCGACCGAAGGGCTCAGCCTGCCGATGCTGGTGGCGCTCGGCGAGAAGGGCGTGAAGACGCGCGATGACCTCGCCGATCTGGCGTCCGACGAATTGCGCGAGATCGTCGGCGAGAGCGCCATGGATACCGAGACCGCCAACGCCATCATCATGAAGGCGCGCGAGCACTGGTTCCCGGCCGAGGAAGCGGCCGCGGAGGAAACCAAGGCCTGAACGCCGAAAGGATTGGAGGATCGCCAGAGTGACCCCGGCCGTCGCCATGACAATGCCCGAGCAAGCCGCATCGCTGGGCCCGCTGCGCACCTGCATCGTGACCGGCGAGCAGTGCTCGCCGGCGCGCATGATCCGGTTCGTCGTCGGGCCGCAGGCGGAGGTCGTGCCCGACCTGGCCCGTCGCCTGCCGGGACGCGGCCTGTGGGTCAAGGCCGAACGGGCGGTGGTCGAGCAGGCCATCGCCAGGCGCTTGTTCGCCAAGGCCGCGCGCCAGGCGGTGACCGCGGCGCCCGACCTTGGCCAGCGTGTCGAGAGCCTGCTGCTCGAGCGCGTTCTGGAAGACCTCAGCCGCGCCCGCCGCGCCGGGCGGGCGGTGGCGGGCTTCGTTCGGGTCGAACAAATGATCGGGCGGCGCCAGGCCGGGTTGCTGGTCGTGGCCGACGAAGCCCAGGGCGACGGATTGACCAAGCTCGTGGCGTCCGGCCTGCCCCTCGAGCGGCTGGGCAATGCGGCGGCCCTCGGCCGCGTCTTCGGACGCGAGCAGACGGTTTATATTGCGCTGGCCCGCGACGACGATTCGGGCCGCTTTATCGAACGGATCGCAGGCGGGGCGGCGCGTTGGCGCGGCTACCGCCTGATCGGCGGCGGTTGACGGCCTCCCGTTGACTGCCGGTAGTGTACCAAGGACAACACGCCATATGACGGAACAGAAAGAAACGACCAAACCGACCAAGCCGCTCACCCTGTCGACGACGGCACGAACCGGCTCGTCCGCAGCCAAGAGCGATGCGACCCAGGTGCGCCAGAAGTTCTCGCACGGTCGCACCCGCGCGGTCACGGTCGAGGTCAAGAAGCCGGTCAAGCGCCCGTCGGGCGCGACGCCTGCCGCCGCGCCGCCGACTACGGCCGCCCCGGCGACACCTGCCGCCCCGAGCGGCCGCACCCTGAAGCTTGGCAGCGGCGCCGGCACGGCGACAACCCGCGCCGGTACGACGGCGCCAGCCCGTCCCGCAGGGGACACCGTCGGCCGCGGCATCGTGCTGAAGACCCTCACCGAGGAAGAAAAGGAAGCGCGCGCCCGCGCCCTGGTCGACGCCAACCGCGACGCCGAAGTTGCCCGCCAACGTGCGGCCGAAGAAGCCAAGCGCCGCGAGGCCGAGGATCGGGTCCGCCGCGCCGCCGAGGAAGAGCACAAGAAGCGGCTGGCCGAGGACGAGGCGCGCCGCAAGCTCGAGGACGAGGCCAAGCGCAAGGTCGACGCCCTGGTGCAGAAGCGCCTCGATCAGGCCGCGACTGCGCCGCAGGCGCCGATGGCCCGCCAGGCCCAGGAGATCGAGTCCGGTCCCGCGGCAACTGGCGCCCCGATACGACGCGCCACGGGCGCTCCAGGCGCCCAACCTTCCGGTCCTGGCGCACTGCGCCGGCCGCCGATGCGGCCTGGAGTCAACAAGCGCTTGCCGCAGCCTCCGGGCGCACGCCGCGAGGCGCCCAAGCGCCGCTCGGACAAGATCGACGTCGGTCGCGCCGTCGAGGGCGAGAACGACTTCCGTGCACGGTCGGTGGCGCAACAGAGGCGCCACTTGCTTCGCGAGCGCCGCCGCGAGCACGCCGACGACACGGTGCAACAGAAGGTCTACCGCGAGGTCACGATTCCCGAGACCATCACCGTCCAGGAACTGGCCCAGCGCATGTCCGAGCGCGGTGCCGACGTCATCAAGACGTTGATGCGCATGGGCGTGATGGCCACCATCAACCAGGCGATCGATCCCGACACGGCCGAACTGGTAGTGACCGAAATGGGCCACCGGCCCAAGCGCGTCACCGAGGGCGATGTCGAGACCGGCTTGGCCGAGGCTACCGACGCGCCGGATACGCTGCAGCCGCGGCCGCCGGTGGTGACCATCATGGGCCATGTCGATCACGGCAAGACCTCGCTGCTCGACGCGCTGCGCGCCACCGACGTGGCCGCGCACGAGGCAGGCGGCATCACCCAGCATATCGGCGCCTACCAGGTGACGTTGCCGTCGAAGCAGAAGATCACCTTCCTCGACACGCCGGGTCACGAAGCCTTCACGGCCATGCGCGCCCGCGGCGCCAAGGTGACCGACATCGTCGTGCTGGTGGTGGCCGGCGACGATGGCGTCATGCCGCAGACTAAGGAGGCGATTGCCCACGCCAAGTCGGCAAACGTGCCGATCATCGTAGCCATCAACAAGATGGACAAAGCCGGCGCCGATGCCAATCGCGTGCGCACCGATCTGTTGCAGGACGAGATCCAGGTTGAGCAACTGGGCGGCGACGTCCAGTCGATCGAGGTTTCGGCGATCAAGAAGACCGGCCTCGACAAGCTCGAAGAGGCGATCCTACTGCAGGCCGAGGTCCTGGAACTGAAGGCCAATCCCGAGCGCGCCGCCGATGGTGTCGTGGTCGAGGCCAAGCTCGATCCCGGCCGCGGCTCGGTAGCGACCGTGCTGGTGCAGAAGGGCACCCTCAAGGGGGGTGACGTTCTGGTCGCCGGCGCCGTGTGGGGCCGCGTACGCCGACTGGTCGACGATCGCGGCAACGCCGTCGAAAGCGCCGGTCCGGCCTTCCCGGTCGAGATCCTGGGCCTGTCCGGCACGCCTCAGGCGGGCGATGAGTTCCATGTCGTGGACAGCGAGGCGCGCGCCCGCGAGATCGCCGACTTCCGCGCTCGCCGCGATCGACAGGCCGAACTGGCCCGCGCGGCCGGTGGTCGCGGCACGCTCGAGGAGATGCTGAAGGGCATCCGCGAGGGTACGGCCAAGGAGCTGCCGGTGCTGATCAAGGCCGACGTGCAGGGTTCGGCCGAGGCGTTGGCCGGCGCCATCTCGCGCCTCAGCACCGAGAAGGTGGCGACCCGCGTCGTCTACAACGGCGTGGGCGGCATCAGCGAAGCCGACATCACGCTCGCCAAGGCCTCCGGGGCGCTGATCATCGGCTTCAACGTGCGCGCCAATCCGCAGGCGCGCGAAATCGCCAAGCGCGACAAGGTCGATATCCGCTACTACAACATCATCTACAAGGTCACCGAGGACATCCAGGCTCTGATGGTCGGCCTGCTCGACCCGACCTACAAGGAGACCTTCCTGGGCAACGCGGAAATCCGCGAGGTCTTCCGAATCACCAAGGTCGGCAATGTCGCCGGCTGCATGGTGACCGAGGGCATGGTCAAGCGCGGCGTCAAGGTGCGCCTGCTGCGCGACAACGTGGTGATCCACGAGGGCGTGCTGAAGACGCTGCGGCGCTTCAAGGACGAAGTCCGCGAGGTCCAGCACGGCTTCGAATGCGGCATGGCGTTCGAGAACTACGACGACATCAAGATCGGCGA
>JBPYDO010000094.1:0-5705 GCA_051985755.1 Reyranella sp.
CGAGAAGTCGCTCACCCCGATCGAGCGCGTGTTCGGCTGGAATTCCTTCGAGGTGCTGGCCTTCCGGACCGGCAATCCCGACCGGCCGGTCAATGCCATCCCGCCCAGCGCCATCGCCTACTGTCAGCTACGCTTCGTGGTCGGCACCGATCCGCACGAGATCCTGCCGGCGCTGCGCCGGCATCTCGACAAGCATGGCTTCAGCGATATCGAGCTTACGCCGGCGCGCGACCAAATCATGCACGCCACGCGGCTTGATCCCGACAATCCCTGGGCGAAGTTCGCCGCCGGCTCGATCGAGAAGACGATGGGCAAGAAGCCCAACATGCTGCCCAATCTCGGCGGCTCGCTGCCCAACGAGGTGTTCACCGACATCCTCGGCATGCCGACGGTGTGGGTGCCGCATTCCTATGGCGCCTGCTCACAGCACGCGCCCAACGAGCACCTGCTGGCGCCGCTGGCGCGCGAGGGCCTGCGCATGATGACCGGCCTGTTCTGGGACCTGGGCGCCAAGGGACGCCCGGTCTAGCTTCCCCTGCCGTGCTGACAGCCGACGAGGCCGCCGAACTGATCGAGGCCATTGCGGCCCGTCAGGACAGCGCCGCCTTCGCCCGGCTGTTCCGCCACTACGCGCCGCGCGTCAGGGCCTTCCTGATGCGCGGCGGCACCGACGCCGAGGCGGCGCAGGAGGTGGCGCAGGAAGCCATGATCATGGTGTGGCGCCGGGCGGCGACCTTCGACCGCACGCGGGCGTCCGCCGCGACCTGGATCTACACCATCGCGCGCAACAAGCGCATCGACCTCTTGCGCCGCGCCGCCCGGCCCAACCTCTCGACTGAGGATTGGCTGGTGGTGTTCCAGCCCGAGGCCGGCGACGTCGGCACATCCGTATCGGCCGGCCAGACGTATAGAAGGGTGAAAACCCTGATCGAGGGCTTGTCGGCGGAACAGTTGGACGTCATTCGCAAGGCTTTTTTCGAGGACAAGTCGCACAGCGCCATCGCCCAGGAGCTTGGCCTGCCGCTGGGCACGGTGAAATCCAGGATCCGGCTGGCGCTGGCACGCCTGCGCGCGGCGCTCGAGAAGGACGACAAGTCATGAGCCGCCATCCGGCGCCCGACGAGCTGCTGCTCGACTACGCCACCGGCGTCCTGCCGGAGGGGCTGGCGCTGGCGGTGGCGTTGCACCTCGCCCTCGATCCCGCCGCCCGTCGCACGGTCGACGGGCTGGCGGCCCTGGGCGGCGCCTTCCTGGAAGCCGAGCCGTCGGCGGCAGACGAAGCAGGCCTCGCGGATGCCCTCAGCCGGTTGGATGCGGCGCCCGTCGAGCCGCAGCAACCGCCTGCCGCGCCACCGCCGGGCTTCGAATGGGCGCCGGCGGCCTTGCGGCCTTATCTCGCAGGAAAGAGCTGGAAGCGCGTCTTCGGCGGCGCCTTGGAGCGGATCGACATCGCCCTGCACGGCGATTCGCCCCGCGTCGCGCTGTTGCGACTGCAGCCCGGCAAGGGACTGCCGATGCATCGCCACGTTGCGAGCGAATATACGGTGGTACTGCAGGGCGGCTACAGCGACGCAACGGGCCACTATGTCGTCGGCGATTTTGCCGTGGGTCCAGGTGCGCAAGAGCACGAGCCGATCGCCGATCCCGGGCCGCCCTGCATCGCGCTCATCGTCCTGGAAAAGCCGATCGTGCTGACCAGTCGCTGGGGACGGCTGTTCAATCCGTTATTGCGCTGGGGCTGGATGTGAGCGGCTGGTAGGCTCGTCCGCCGGAGGAGAGCCGCCATGTCACGCATTCCGTACTACGAAGTTGAGAACGCCACCGGCAAGCACGCCGAGTTCCTGGGCAAGCTCAAGCCGCATCTCAACATCTACCGCATGCTGGCCAATTCCGAATACGGCATGAAGGGCTTCGTGCGCATGGGCAATGCGCTGCTCAATCGCAGCGAGCTCGATCCGGCCTTGCGGGAACTGGCGATCCTGCGCGTCGGCCGGCTGAGCCGTGCCGCCTACGAGGTCTTCCAGCATGAGCGCATCGCCCGCGAAGCGGGCGTCGCCGAGGACAAGATCGCGGCCTTGCGCGACAGCACCATCGAGGCGGCTGCCTTCACCGACCATGACAAGGCGGTGCTGCGCTTCACCGACGACGTCGTGCGCAATGTCCGGGCCTCGGACAAGACGTTGAAGGCCGTGCACGCCTTCCTCTCGCCCGGCGCAGTGGTCGAGCTCACCCTCACGGTCGGCTATTACATGATGGTCTGCCGCTTCCTCGAGACCACCGGCGTCGACGGCGAGGAGGGCCAGGCCGAGTGGCTCAAGACGGCGAAACTCTAGGGGTTCCCAGATGGCGTACCGCGTCCTGCTCGCGCAGTTCATGCACGAGACCAACACCTTCTCGAAGCTGCCGACGACCCTCGACGAATACCGCAGTCGCTTCCTGGCCGAAGGCGAGGCGATCGTTCCCAGGTTCAAGGGCACGAAGAACGAGATGGGCGGCTATATCGACGCGGCGGACCAATACGGCTGGCAGCCGGTCTATGCCATCGCCGCCAACGCCACGCCTTCGGGCACGCTGACGAAGGACTGCTGGGAGACCATCCGCTACATCATCCTCACCACCGCGCGGAAGGCCGGCAGGCTCGATGGCGTGTGCCTCTCGCTCCATGGCGCCATGGTGACGGCGACCGAAGACGACGCCGAAGGCGCGTTGCTCGAGGCGCTGCGCGGCGTCGTTGGCCCGGACATTCCCATCGTCGTGACGCTGGATCTGCACGCCAACGCCACGGCGCGCATGGCCAGGCATGCCAACGCGCTCGTGAGCTACCGCACCTATCCGCACATCGATGGCTATGAGCGCGCCGTGCAGGCGGCGGCGCTGGCGCAGGAGGCGATGGCCGGCAAGAAGAAGCCGCGCTGCCTGCTGCTGCAGCCCGCCATGCTGGAGGGGGCCGACGGCGGCCGCACGACATACCCGGGCCTGATGCGCGACCTCCTGGCCAAGGCCGATGCCTTCGAGAAGGAGCCCGGCATCAACGTCGTGTCGATCCAGGCAGGCTTCACCTGGGCCGATATTCCTTACACCGGCCCGTCGGTGGCGGTGAGCTACGAGGCCGCGGCGGAAGGGCGCGCCAGGGTGATCGCGCGCGAGCTGGTCGACGACATCTGGCGGCGGCGCGACGAGACCATCAAGACGACGGCCTACCGCCCCATCGCCGACGGCATTGCGGCCGCACGCGCCGGCGTCGGCAAGCCGGGGCCGCTGGTGATCGCCGACGGCACCGACAATCCGGGAGGCGGCGGCTACGGCGACACCACGCGGCTCTTGCAGGCGCTGCTCGACGCCGGCATCGACGACGTGGCGTTCGGCACGATCTACGATCCCGTGACCGTGCAACAGGCCATGAAGGCGGGCGTTGGCTCTGAGATCGAGGTGTCGCTTGGCGGCGGCACTGATCCCTCGATGGGCGCTCCCGTCAAGGCAAAGGCTCTAGTCAAGATGCTGTCGGATGGCCTGTTCAAGAACGACGGGCCGATGAACGCCGGTGTCGAGAGCAACATGGGGCCGACGGCGGTGCTGCGCATCGCAGGCGTCGACGTCGTGACGATCTCCAACCGCATCCAGACCATTGACCTGCAGGTCTTCCTGAGCCAGGGCATCGATCCCCGGGCGAAGAGTGTCGTCGTGGTGAAGAGCGTGCAGCACTTCCGCGCCGCCTACGGCCCGATCGCCCGCGAGATCGTGCTGGTCGATTCGGGCGGCATCTGCTCGCCCGACATCGGTCGGCTCAAGTTTCAGAAACTGCGTCGACCCGTCTGGCCGTTGGACGGCGTCAACGATCCCTATGTTGGAGCGAGGGCCGGCTAGACGTCGGGTTTGTCGCGCGGCAGGCAGTTGTACAGGCTTTGGATGATGGCCGCCTGGTTCTCGAGCGAGAACTTCACGCTCGGCACATAGCCCACCGGGCAAACCGTGAACATGTAGCCGGGCGACGGGCCGTCCACGCCGGAGTCGAACCAGCCACCGGGCGGCACGTCGTTCTCCACGACCCGCCGATCGCCATAGTCCATGAACATGATGGTGACCGGGCGATTGCACTCGTTGCGCGTGCCGATGCGGGCGCCGGGGTGCTTCCACTCGGTGCAAGCTTCCATGTGTGCCTTCCAGGGATGCTGCTGCGCCGACGCGACGAGCGGCGCCAGCACGGCCAGCGCGCCGAGCCAGGCCCGGCTCATTTCTTCTGCCGGAAGAACGTCGTCAGGACGAAGCGCCGGCCGCGCGTCACCGGCAAGGCTTCGTGCAGCAGCGAGCAGGAGAACACGGCGGCGGCGCCGGCCGGCGGCCTCACCTTGACGGCGGCGTATTCGGGGAACACCAACTCGCCGCCCTCGTAGTCGTCGTTGAGGTTGAGCGATACCGCGAAGGCCCGGTCGGCCGTGGTCGGCGCGCCATTGTCGCGGTGGGCGCCGAAGAAGTGCTGGCCGTCGGCGCTGTAGGAGAGAACGACGTGTGCGTCGAAGCTGAAGCCGCGATCGAAGGCGAAGACTTTGCCCAGCTCCGGCCCGATGCGGTAGGCCAGGCGGTCGGAGATCGCCTTCTGCATCATCGGCTCGGCCACCAGATAGTCCTCGGTGCGCTTGAGCTCGGTCATCCCGACATTGCCGTAGCGACTCGACACGCCGATGTCCTTGTGGTCGCCCTTTTCCCACAGGCGGATCACCTGGGCGCAGAAGTCGGGCTCGAAGACCCGCGGCAGCACCAGCACCGGCGCCATGGCGGTCGAGATGATACGGTCGGCACCCTCCGCACTGCGCACGCCGCTTGCCAGCCGTGCCATGGCCTCGGCCGCCTCGGCGAGTGCGCGGCTGTCGAAGGTGCCGGCGACCCGCTGGTTGGGATCGAGCACGATGACGCGCTGGCGAAGCATGCCCGCCGGGCCAAGACCGATACCCGCCTGGCTGAGCAGCGCTGGCAGGACCTTGCGCTCACCGTCGCACAAGATCAGGCGGCCCTCGCCGTCGCCGCCGAGCTTGGCCCACAGCGACGGTGCGGCCGCGGGAGCCGTGCCGGCCACGACCAGCAGGAATGCCGAGGACTCTTTGCAGGCCACAGCGAGGCGCGCGAACGGCTCGGGGTCGATGATCGCCAGGTCTTCGACCGCCAGCAGCGCCACCGGCTCACCGGTGAACGACCACACGGCCTTGCGCAGCTTGCCGTCGAGGCCGGGCAGCGCGAAGTCGGGGACGCGATCACCGGGTCGAAGCGAAAGCGCGTTGGTCATGCCGTCCGCGAAGCAGGATTGATCATTACGCTCACCATAGTCTCTTCTTGGCGAATGCGTGACCAGAACCCGACTTCAAGTAGCGCTCGAAAGATGCGGCTTTCGACTCGTCCGAGAAGGCCACGTAAGTCACCAGAGTCCAAGGCGCGTACTTCGAGGTATGAGGAGACTGCTTTGTGTTGTGCCGGGCTAGTCGCGATCTGAGATCGGATGTAATGCCCACATATCGCTGATCGGCGGCAGGTTCGCTTTGCAACAGATAGACATATCGCATCTGGCAGCCCTCCTCCGCCAAGGCTTCGGAGGGCATCCTGCTTCGCGCTTTGACTAGGGGCAAATCCTGCGAAGCGCTTGCGCGAAGCAGGATGGTGGGCGCTGTAGGGATTGAACCTACGACCCCACCCGTGTGAAGGGTGTGCTCTCCCGC
>JBPYDO010000095.1:0-27955 GCA_051985755.1 Reyranella sp.
TGCGACCTCACCGAGAAATACAAGATGGGCGGCCGCGTCGCCGTGGGCCACGTCGGCAAGCTCGCCACGATGCTCCAACCCGCGCTCGACAAGGTCGCCAAACGCATGGCCGACACTGGCGTTGCGGCCACCGTGCTGACCGCGACCGACCTCTATCTCGGCGGCCGCCACACCGACCACAACGTGCCGCGCAACGTGGTCGACCTCAACCGGCTCACCGAATTGGGCGTGCTGTGCTCGATCGGATCGAACAACATCCTCAATCCGTTCACTCCGTTCGGTGACGGCCAGCTGCTGCGTCAGGCCAACATGCACGCCATCGTCACCCAGCGCGGCAACGACGACGAGGTCAAGGCTGTCTGGGATATGACGACGTCTTCGGCAGCGAAGCTCATGCGCAAGAACGACTATGGCATAGCCGTCGGCGGCCCGGCCGACCTGGTGGTGCTGGATGCACCCGACCCCGTCACGGCCTTGCGCACGGTGGCGCCGGTGCAGGCCGCGTACAAGCGCGGTCGCCGCACCGTTACGCGTGAGCCGGTCAAGCTTCACCGGCCTTGAGGCAAAGGAATTCGGAGGGAGGAACGATGTCCAATCGCGACTTGCTGGCGCTCTCGACCGTCGAACTGCGCCGGCGGATCGGCACCAAGGAAATCTCGCCGGTCGAACTGCTGGAAGCGAGCCTGGCGCGCATCGAAGAGATCAACCCGGCGGTCAATGCCGTGACCGCGATGTGCGTGGCCCGCGCCCGCAAGGAAGCCAAGGCCGCCGAGGCGGCGGTGCGGCGCGGCCAGGAACTGCCGCTGCTGCACGGTCTTCCGACCGGCATCAAGGACCTCGAGGAGACCAAGGACCTCCTCACGACCTACGGCTCGCCGCTCTACCGCGACTTCGTGCCGAGCTGGGACAACGTGATGGTGGGGCGCGTGCGCGCGGCCGGCGCCGTGGTGGTCGGCAAGACCAACGTTCCCGAATTCGGCGCCGGCGCCAACAGCCGCAATCCGGTGTGGGGCGCCACCGGCAATCCGTTCAACCCCAACCTCAATCCCGGCGGCTCGTCGGGCGGCTCGGCGGTGGCGCTCGCCACCGACATGCTGCCGGTGTGCACCGGCTCCGACACCGGCGGTTCCCTGCGCATTCCCGCCGCGATGTGCGGCGTGGTGGGTTTCCGCCCCTCGCCGGGCATGGTCGCGGTCGAGCGCCGCGGCATGGGCTGGACGCCGATTTCGGTGCTGGGCCCGATGGGGCGCACCGTCGCCGACACTTGCCTCCTGTTCGCGACCCAGGTCGGCCAGCACGACCAGGATCCGCTGTCCTTTCCGGTCGAAGGCGCGGCCTTCGCCGAGCCCTGGCCGGTCGATCTGGGCAGCCTCAGGGTGGCGTGGAGCGAGGATTTCGGCGGCGTGCCGGTCGAGAAGGGCATCCGCGCCACCTTGCGCACCAAGATCAAGGCGATGAAGCACCTGTTCCGCGCCGTCGACGAGGTCGACATGGATTTGGGCGACGCCGACCGGTGCTTCGACGTCATCCGCGCCGTGAACTTCGTGGCGCGCTACCGCGACGCCTATGAAAATCAGCGCGAGCTGCTCGGCCCCAACATCGTCGCCAACTACGAGATCGGCGCCAAGATGACGCTCGCCGACTTCGCATGGGCGCACGGCGAGCAGACGCGCATCTTCCGCAAGTTCCAGCAGCTCTTCGGCGACTACGACCTGGTGCTGGGCCCGACGGTCGGCGTCACGCCGTTCCCTTGGAAGCAGCTCTACTACGACACCATGGACGGCAAGAGGCTGCGCAACTACTACCATTGGCTGGCGCCGACCTACTGGATCACGCTGGCCACCAACCCGGCCCTCGCCCTGCCTTGCGGGCTCGATCACAAGAAAATGCCGTTCGGCCTGCAGGTCATCGGCCGCTTCCGCGGCGACGGCGAGGTGCTGGGCGCGGCGCACGCCATGGAGCAGGCCTTCGCCATGATCCCCGAGCTCGCCCGTCCGCGGCCCGACCTCAGCAAGCTCGGCAAGCCGACGCCCGAGCTCAAGTCGATCGTCACCCATCCGCCCAAGCTCAACGCCAAGCCGACGCGCGGCCCCGCACCCGGCGCGCTCTGAGGGAACAGCACCATGCGCAAGGACCTGCACGGGCTTCCGATCTCGACTGACTCGACCGAGGCCGGCGACGCTTTCGACCGGGCGACCATGGCCTATCTGCGCTATCGCACCGATGCCGGCCGACAGACCGGCGCGGCGCTGAAGGCCGATCCCGACTTTGCGCTGGCCCATGTGCTGCGCGGTTATCTCAACATGGCGTCCTACAACACGGCGAACCTGGCCGGCGCAGCGGAGTCGCTCGCCGAGGCGCGAAAGCGGGCGGCAGGCGTCACGCCGCGCGAGGCGCTGCACATCGAGGCATTGCAGCGCTGGATCGACGGCGATCTCGAGCATCTGCTCGAGACCTGGGCCGAGATCTTCAGCCAGCATCCGCATGACGTGCTGGCCTTCCGGCTGCATCACTTCCAGGCCTTCTGGCTGGGGCGCCCGGCCACCATGCAGGCCGAAGTCGAGAAGGTGCTGCCGCACTGGTCGAGCGCGTTCGCCGGCTGGGGCATGATGCTCAGCTGCCGCTGCTTCGCCCACGAGGAGTCGGGCAACTACACGCTCGCCGAGGCGGCCGGCCGCATGGCGATCGACATCGATCCCACCGACCTGTGGGGCGCCCATGCGGTGGCGCACGTGCTCGAGATGCAGGGCCGGCGCAGCGAAGGCATCGATTGGCTGCGGCGGCTCGAGCCCAACTGGGAAGGCGCCAACAACCTCAAGCACCATCTCTACTGGCATCGCGCCTTGTTCCACCTGGAACGGCGCGAGTTCGACGAGGTGCTGTCGCTCTACGACAACGGCTTCCGCGATCTCAACTCGCCGCTCACCAAGGCGCTGCCCGACATGTACATCGACGTGCAGAACGCCGCCTCGATGCTGTTCCGCCTGCAGCGGCACGGCGTCGACGTCGGCAACCGCTGGGTCGAGCTCGCCGACAAGGCCGAGGCGCGCATCGGCGACTGCCTGTCGGCCTTCACCCTGCCCCACTGGATGATGGCGCTGGCCGCGACCGGCCGGACCGCCGCGGCCGAACGCATGATCGAGGCCATGCGCGCCGTGGGCGAAGGCAACAGCACCGTGGCGCACCTGGTCCGGCGCATCGCGCTGCCCCTCTGTCTGGCGGCGCTCGCCAACCGGCAGGGCAAGCATGCCGAGGCACTAAAGGTGATGCGGCCGATCGTCGGCGAGATGTACCTGCTGGGCGGCAGCCACGCCCAGCAGGACGTGCTCGAGCAGCTGTTCCTCGATTCGGCGGTGAAAGCCGACAGCGCCAACGACGCCCGGCTGATGCTGGAGCGCGTTGCCGGCCGCCATCCGGTGCCACCAGGCCGCCGGGTCGGGTATGCCGAGGCGGCGGCGCGCTACGCCCACTAAGAGGCCGATATGAGGTCAATCGCCAGAAGTATCGCCCTTGCTTTCGTGCTGTCGCTGGGCGCCGGCGGCGCCTTGGCCGAGACCCATCTGCGCATCGGGCTGGGCGATGATGGCGACGCGCTCGATCCCACGACCTCGCGCTTCTACACGACGCGCATCGTCTTTGCCGCGCTCTGTGACAAGCTGTTCGACATCGACGACAAGATGAACATCGTGCCGCAGCTGGCGCTCAGCCACGAGACTTCACCCGACGGCAAGACGGTCACCATCAAGCTGCGGCCGGGCGTCAAGTTCCACGACGGCGAGCCGTTCAATGCGGCGGCCGCCAAATACAGCCTCGAGCGGCACCTCAACATGAAGGGCTCGTTCCGCAGGAGCGAGATCAGCGCGATCGAGAGCGTCGAGGTTGCCGATCCGCTGACCATCAAGCTGCATCTCAAGGCGCCGTTCGCGCCGCTGCTGGCGCAGCTCACCGATCGCGC
The DNA here is from genome assembly GCA_051985755.1 of Reyranella sp. Classification (GTDB taxonomy): domain Bacteria; phylum Pseudomonadota; class Alphaproteobacteria; order Reyranellales; family Reyranellaceae; genus Reyranella. The sequence continues at coordinate 3,956 of JBPYDO010000095.1, forward strand.
CGGCATGATGCTCTCGCCCAAGGCTGCCGAGGCCGAGGGCGACAAGTTCGCCCTTCATCCGGTCTGCGCCGGCCCGTTCAAGTTCGTCGAGCGCGTACCGGAGGATCGCATCGTGCTCGAGAAGTTCGCCGACTACTGGGACAAGGAGCACGTCTACATCGACAAGATCACCTACCTGCCCATCGTGGATTCAACGGTGCGGCTCGCCAATCTCAAGTCGGGCGGGCTCGACCTGATCGAGCGCGTGCTGGCGACCGACATCAAATCGGTGCGCGGCGATCCCGGGCTCCGGCTCAGCAGCGCCGTTTCGCTCGGCTGGTTCGGGTTGCTGGTCAATGTCGCCAACGGACTCAAGGCCGACAATCCGCTGGGCAAGGACCCGCGCGTGCGCCGCGCGCTGGAACTCAGCCTCGACCGCGAGGCCATCAACCAGGTCGTGTTCAACGGCGAGTTCGTGCCGGGCAACCAGTGGGTCAGCCCGAAGAGCCCGTACTATCAGCAGGACTTCCCAATTCCCAAGCGCGACGTCGCCAAGGCCAAGACGCTCCTGAAGGAGGCCGGCGTCAAAGGCCGCCTCCCGGTCGACTTCATGTTGGGCAACAACCCGGAGACTCGCTCGGTCGGCGAGGTCGTGCAGTCGATGGCCGCCGAGGCCGGCTTCGACATCAAGCTCAGGGTCGTCGAGGCGGCAACCGGACTCAAGGCCGCCGAGGATGGCGATTTCCAGCTCTACGAGAACCAGTGGAGCGGCCGCATCGATCCCGACGGCAACTCGATCATCTACCAGACCTGCAAGGGGCCCTTGAACAACGGCAAGTACTGCGACAAGGACGTCGACCGCTGGCACCAGGAGGCGCGCTCGGCCCTCGATTTTGCCGGCCGTAAGGCGGCGTATCGCAAGATCACCGAGCGGTTCCTGGCCAACGGCTGGATCATCTACCTCTACCATCCGCTGGTGCTGATCGCGCACTCAGCCAAGGTCGAGGGCTACAAGCCGATGCCCGACGGATTGGTGCGCGTGGTCGGGGTGAAGCTGAAATAGCCTTCCGAATAAGGCCGATATTTCAAACTTTCATTGCGGAACGCCGGCGCCTTAGCGTTCGTATGACTCGTTGAGTGTACGTACACCAACGGAGGCGACACATGCGCTATTTGAAGCTCATCGTCGCTGCCGGCCTGCTTCTGTCGACAGCGGCTTGCGCGGTCTACACGCGCGATTATGGCTATGACGGTTATTACGCCTACCACTACGGGCCGCCGTACTACACATACCGCTACTACGGTTAGCCGCGCGCGGGGCGCCGGTGCACTCCGGCGCCCCGCCGCTTTGCGGCAATTGCGAGGAGGCGACACATGCGCATTCTCAAGCTTATCGTCGCTGCCGGCTTGCTCGCGTCGACAGCGGCGTGCACGGTCTACAGTGACTATCCGTATCGCCATTACGCCTATTACGGCTACTACGATACGCACCCGACCTACTACGCCTATCGCTATAACTGACCGGGCTACTCTGCAGCCTTACGGCGAGCTTTCCTGAGCTCGTGGTCGTGTTGGCCGAGCGTCGGCGCAGCTCGGCGCACCGCCCCTTGCGTCTTCGACATCTTGATGGGCACGCCCAGCGTGCGCTGGCGGCCGGCCTTGGCGTGCTCGACCTCGGCCACCATGCCACGGGCCAGGATCTGAGGATCGGCAAAGACCTCGTCGTGATGCAGCACCGGGCCGGCCGGGATGCCCTCGGCCTCCAGCGCCGCCATCCAGTGCGCCGTCGGCTGCTTGCCGATCTCGGCCTGCAGGATGGCGACCAGGAGATCGTTGTTGCGCACGCGATCGGCGTTGGCCTTGAAGCGCGGATCGTCAGCGAGCTCGGGCTTGCCGATCAGGGCGCAGACGCGGCGGAAGAAGTTCTGCTGCGCGCCGCCGATGGTCATCCAGCCGTCGGCGGTCTGGAACACCTGGTAGGGTGAGGAGCCGCGATGCGCCTGGCCGAGCTTCTCCGGCCGCGTGCCGGTGGCGAAGTAGCTTGCCGCCTCGTAGACGCCGAGCGACACGGTCGCCTCCATCAGCGACGTCTCGACCCACTGGCCTTCGCCGCTCTGCGCGCGTTCGCTGAGCGCCGCCAGCACGCCGATGGTGAGATAGAGGCCGGCGCCCACGTCGGAGATGGCGAGCGGAATGCGGTAGGGCGGGCCGTCCTTGGGCCCCGTCACCGACATCAGCCCCGACATCGCCTGCACGATGAGATCGAAACCGCCGCGGCTCGCATAAGGCCCGGTCTGGCCGAAGCCCGAGATCGAGCCCAGGATCAGCCGCCGATTGCGCTTGTGCAGCGCCGGCCAGCCGATGCCCAGACGCTGCATCACGCCCGGCCGGAAATTCTCCAGCACCACGTCGGCGCCGTCGACCAGGCCCCAGAAGACTTCGAGGTCCTCGGGCTTCTTGAGGTCGAGCTGCAGGCCGCGCTTGTTGCGGTTCCACAGCATGAAGGGCGCCGACTCGCCCGCGATAAAGGGCGGCGTGCCGCGCATCGAATCGCCTTGCGGGCTCTCGATCTTGATCACGTCGGCGCCGAGATCGCCGAGCTGCATGCCGCAGAAGGGACCCGAAAGGTGAGTCGTGAGGTCGAGAACGACCAAGCCATCAAGCGGACCGGACATGAGAGCACCCGTCATGTCGGCTAATCTAGGCCGGCATGCCGGCCGCCTCCAAACGTTCTCTGGTCACCGTCCGCGACTTCTTCCGGTACGCAGTGCGGCGCTTCAAGGCGGTCAAGCTTGCTTACGGCCACGGCACGACGAATGCCGTCGATGAGGCGGCGTTCATGGTGCTCGAGGCCCTGCATCTGCCGATCCACTCGATCGACCCATGGCTGGCGCTGCGGCCAACTGCAGCCGAGCGCAAGCGGCTCCTTACCTTGATCGAGGCGCGCGTGGCCTTACGCCTGCCCGCGCCTTATCTCCTGGGCGCCGCCTACCAACAGGGCGTGCGCTTCGAAGTCGATCGCCGCGTGCTGATCCCGCGTTCTTTCATCGGCGACGTTCTCGGCGACTATCTCCGCGGTCACGGAACTCTGCCGATCAGACCCGAGCGCGTGCGGCGCATCCTCGATCTCTGCACCGGCTCGGGCTGCCTGGCCGTACTGGCCGCGCTCGCCTTCCCCAAGGCGGAGGTCGACGCCGTCGATCTTTCGGCCCCGGCGCTCGCTGTGGCGCGGCGCAATGTGGCGAGCCATCGCCTCGGCGATCGCATTGCGCTCCATCGCGGCGATCTCTACGCCCCGGTGGCGGCGAAACGCTACGACCTCATTCTCAGCAATCCTCCCTATGTCGAGGCCAAGGCCATGGCGCTATTGCCGCCGGAATATCGCCATGAGCCCGGCCTCGCCCTGGCCGGCGGCGCCGACGGGTTGGAGTTCATAGACCGCATCGTGGCCGAAGCGGCGCGGCATCTCACGCCCGACGGCGGGCTTCTGTGCGAGGTCGGCCGCGGTCGACGCGCCCTCGAACGACAGCATCGGCTTGCGTTTCTCTGGCTCGATACGGAACACAGCGAGGGCGAGGTCTTCTGGCTCAGTCGACGCGACCTCGCCTAGGCGTCCCCCAAACAAATGCCCAGCGCGCGGGCAGTGCGGATGATGGCGCCGTCGGGATCGAGCGTGCGCGCGAGGCCGACGACCCTCACGAGCGGCACGTCGATCACCGTGCGGTTCCACCAGCCGACCATGCGATCACCCTTGCCAGCGGCGAGCAGATCGACGGCGCGCACGCCGAGCGCTGCGGCCAGCAGGCGATCCTCTGCTGTCGGCATGGCGCCGCGCTGCACATGCCCCAGTACTGTGGCGCGCGCCTCCGCGCCGGTCGCTTGCGAAAGCCGAAGGGCGAGCAGCGTGCCTACGCTACCGGGCGCCGCATGCCGCGGCGCCTTGTCCGTCACCTGCTCGGACTGACCAGCCGCCTCCGCCACGACAATCAGTGCCGAGGTGCCGCCGGCCCGCCGCAGGTCCGCGATGTGCTTCACCACGGTGCCAAGTCGCCAGGGCACTTCCGGCACCAGCACGATATCTGCGCCGCCAGCAATGCCGGCCGCCATCGCGATGTGGCCGGCATCACGGCCCATCACCTCCAGCACCATGATGCGCTCGTGGCTGGCGCCGGTCGGATGCAGGCGATCGAGCGCCTCGGTGGCGATGGAGACCGCCGTCGAATAGCCGACGGCGCGCTCGGTGCGGCCGACATCGTTGTCGATGGTCTTGGGGATGCCGATGAAGGGCAGCTTCGAAGGCGCCAGCAGGCGGCGCAGGATGTCCAGGCTGCCGTCGCCGCCGACGCCGACCAGGCCATCGAGATGCAGCTCGCGCAGACCTTCCAGCATCTCGCCCGAGCGGTCTTTCAGGCTGCCGTCCTCCATGGGAAACGCAAAGGGATCGCCGCGATTGGTCGTGCCGAGGAAAGTGCCGCCTTGGCGGGCCAGTGCCGCATCGAGGCGGGCAGGATCAAGCGGCTCGGCGGCGACCGGCCGGTGCAGAAGGCCCAGGGTGCCGTGGCTGATGCCGATCGTCTTCCAGCCATAGCCATGATGGGCCCGCAGGGTCACGGCGCGGATCGTGGCATTGAGGCCCGCACAATCGCCGCCGCTGGTAAGGATGCCGATTGTCTTGGTCATGACACGTCTCCGCGTCTAGTCTAGCAAATGGCGTCTGCCAGGAAGGTTCCCCGAAAAAATCAGCCGGTCTTCGTTACCGAAAGGTTGCGACTGAGGCCCTTTCGCAGCAGTGACATCGCTGCCTTGCATGCACTGTATGGCGATGCCGAGAACCTGCGCTACTGGAGCGTCGATCACAGTCCCGACCTCGCGGCGACCCGCCGGATCCTGAGCTGGCATCTCGGCTTCCATCCGCGCCACTACGTCTTGTGGGCACTCGAGGAACGGAAAAGCCGCAAGGTCATCGGCATGATCAACTATCATCGCCGCGAGCTGCGCGAGCGCAGAGCCGATGTCGGCTGGCTGTTACTCGCCGATCACCAGGGCAACGGTTTGATGCTCGAGGCCGGCCGCGCGCTGCTGCGCCACCTGTTCGACGACCTCAACGTGCACAAGGTAGAAGCCCTGATCCGGCCCGACAACAAGCCCTCCACCGCGCTGGCCCGGCGGCTGGGTTTCAAGCTCGAGGGCGGGCCGATCCGCGACCGGTGGTTCCAGGGCGGCCGCTGGCACGAAGTCATGCTCTATGGGCTGGTCGCGGACGAGCAGACGATTTGATTCCGGTCGCCGCAAAGAGCATTGACCGGGCCAATCAATCTTGAACTGGGCCGCGGGCCTCGGACAATGACCGCCATGAAAGACCATTTCCGCCAGTTCGCCGCCTACAACGCCTGGGCCAACCGCCGCCTCTATGACGCGGCCGCCGTGTTGTCCGACGCCGACTACCGCACCGATCGCGGCGCCTTCTTCAGGTCCATGCGCGGCACGCTGAACCATCTCCTGGTGGCCGACCGCGTGTGGATGCAGCGCTTCACCGGCGAGGGCGTAGCGCCCGACCGGCTCGACGCCATCCTGCACGACGATCTCAAGGGCCTGCGGATAGCCCGCGAAGCCGAGGATGGCCGTATCGTGGCCTATATCGACGGCCTCGACGAGGCGCGGCTTGCCGGCACCATCCGCTATCGCCGGGTGAGCACGCCCGACGAATTCGAGCAGGCGCTGATCCCGGCCCTCAGCCACTTCTTCAATCACCAGACCCACCATCGCGGCCAGGCGCATTCGATCCTGTGCAGTTTCGGTCACCGCGACCTGGTGCTCGATATGCTGGCGTTCCAGCGCGGTCCCTGAGTCATTCATTGCGGGGAGCGCGCCACTCAATCGCAATAGTGTACGGCGCGAGAACTGCCTAACGTGGGCGCCATGGCGCATGCGCATCACGATCATGGCCACGACCATCATCATGGCCATCACCACGGTCCCGCGAGCTACGACCGCGCCTTCCTGATCGGGATCACGCTCAACGCCGCTTTCGTGGTCGCCGAGGTGGTGTACGGCTTCCTCGCCAACTCGCTCGCGCTGCTGGCCGATGCCGGACACAATCTCGGCGACGTGCTGGGGCTGGGCGCCGCCTGGATGGCGGCGTCGCTGGTCAAGCGCCGGCCGAGCGCACGCTTCACCTACGGCATGCGGCGAACCTCGATCCTGGCTTCTCTCGGCAACGCCATGCTGCTCCTAGTGGCGAGCGGCGCCATCGTGCTGGAAGCCGTGCAAAGGCTGGGCGCGCCGCAGTCGGTCGGCGAGATGACCGTCATCTGGGTGGCGCTGGCCGGTATCGCGGTCAACGGCGCCAGTGCACTGGGCTTCCGAGCCGGCCGCCATCGTGACAAAGGCGGCGGTGATCTCAACATTCGCGCCGCCTTCGCCCATCTGGCGGCGGACGCGGCGATCTCGCTCGGTGTGGTGCTGAGCGGGCTCGCCATCCTGGCGACCGGCTGGCAGTGGCTCGATCCGGCGGTCAGCATTGCGATTGCGCTCGTGATCGTGGTCGGCACCTGGTCGCTGTTGCGCGATTCGGTCAATCTGGCGCTCGACGCGGTTCCCGCGCATGTCGACCGCGACGCCATCGCTGCCTATCTCGGCCGCCTGCCCGGCGTCACCGAGGTGCACGACCTGCATATCTGGGCCATGAGCACCACGGAAATCGCGCTCACGGCCCATCTCGTGCGGCCGCAAGCCGGCCTTGACGATCAGCTCCTGATGCAGGCTTGCCGCGAGCTCACCGAGCGCTTCGGCATCGGCCACACCACCTTGCAGATCGAGTCCGGCGATCCCGCCCACCCCTGCGCGCTCGCGCCGGCCGAGGTGGTCTAGGACGAGTGCTCGCTTCTGCACGGGCGGAGTAAAGCGCGCGCGCTATTTTTTGAGCGCGCCGATGTCTTTTCTCAGTCGCTCCCGGGTCGCCAGCAGCGTTAGTTGCGCTTCGTGACGGCGCGCCAGCATCAGGCGCACCGCCGACGTATCGTGGCCGTTACGCTCGCACTCGCGGATACGTTGTTGGAGGCGGGAAATCTCCTCGGCACCGGCGGCAATCTGCTTGTCGGTTCGAACTAGCCGGCTTTCGAGGGTTCGTTTCTCCATGCCCGTCGGTACACTGTAGCCACTGTCGGCAGTCGAAGACAAATTTCCCCACAAAAAAGATGTTTTATTAGTTCGCGCATCCCTGTAGGTGTCTGAGCGCCCACCGAAGGGGAAGTGACGGCACTCACCGCGTACATGCTGACGGTTTTTGGACTCTGGTGCGCGGCGTTGCTGATCGCTGTCTCGCTATGCGCCATCCCCGGTGGGCGCTCACGAGCCGCATCTCCGATCGTCTACGGGGTCTGCCTGGCAATCAGCCTCGCGGCGTTGGCGGCCGCCATCACACAACTCGTCAATGGTGGGACAGCCGACGCGCTGACGTTGCCGCTCGGCCTGCCGTGGCTGGGGGCGCACTTTCGCGTCGATGCCTTGGCGGCGTTCTTCCTGGTCGTGGTCAATCTCGGCGCCGCCGCGGCCAGCGCCTTCGGCCTCGGCTACGGACGCCACGAGGAAGCGCCTCGCCGCGTGCTGCCGTTCTTTCCCGCTTTTCTGGCGGCCATGAACCTCGTTGTCATGGCCGACGACGTCTTCACCTTCCTGTTTTCCTGGGAGTTCATGTCATTGAGCTCGTGGGCGCTGGTCATGGCCCACCATCGCGAGCAAGACAACGCGCGCGCCGGCTACGTCTATCTGCTGATGGCGAGCTTCGGCACGCTCTGCCTGCTCCTTGCTTTCGGGCTGCTGGCCGGCCCCAGTGGCACGTTCGGCTTCGCCGCCATCCGCGGCGCGCACCCGGGCCTCACTCTCGGCACGCTGGTCCTGATCCTGGCAATCCTCGGCGCCGGCTCCAAGGCGGGCCTGGTGCCGCTGCACGCCTGGCTGCCCCTCGCTCATCCCGCCGCTCCCAGCCACGTGTCGGCGCTGATGAGCGGCGTCATGACCAAGGTCGCGGTCTACGGTTTTGTCCGCATCGCCTTCGACCTGCTCGGCGAGCCGAGCTGGGGAGCAGCGATGGCAGTCCTGCTTCTGGGAGGGATCACCGCGGTGATGGGTGTGCTCTATGCGCTGATGGAGCACGATCTCAAGCGGCTGCTCGCCTATCACACGGTCGAGAATATCGGCATCATCTTCATCGGCCTCGGGCTTGCGATGGCCTTCCGCAGCGCCGGCCTGGTCGTGCCGGCGGCGCTGGCGCTCATCGCCGGCTTGTTCCACGTGCTCAACCACTCGCTGTTCAAGAGCCTGCTGTTCTTCGGCTCGGGTGCGGTGCTGGCGGGAACCGGCGAGCGCAACATGGATCACCTCGGCGGGCTGATCCATCGCATGCCGCGGACCAGTCTTGCCTTCCTTGTCGGTTGCGTGGCCATTTCGGCGCTGCCGCCGCTCAACGGCTTCGTTTCCGAATGGCTGACCTTCCAGGCCATACTGATAACGCCCGAGCTGCCGCAATGGGGCCTGCGCCTCGCGAGCCTGGCGGTCGGCGCCTTGTTGGCACTTTCGGCGGCGCTGGCGGCGGCCTGTTTCGTCAAGGCGTTCGGCGTCAGCTTCCTCGGTCGGCCGCGCACGGTGGCGGCCGAGCGGGCGAGCGAAGCCGATGGCTTTTCGCTGAGCGCCATGTTCGCCCTCGCGGGCCTGTGCCTGCTGGCCGGCGTGCTTCCGGGCTACGTGATCGACGCCCTGGCCCCGGTGTCACGCGGCCTGCTTGGTGGCCAAGTGCCCGGGCAATCGAGCATCTCCTGGCTGACGATCGTGCCGATTGCGGCGAGCCGCAGCTCCTACAACGGCCTCCTGGTGTTCCTGTTCATGCTTGCCACCGCGTCGCTGGCCGCCGCTGCCATTCATCGACTGGCCTCGCGCGCCGTGCGGCGCGGGCCGGCCTGGGACTGCGGCTATCCGGAACCAAGCCCGCTCACGCAATACTCGGCCTCGAGCTTCGCGCAGCCGATCCGCCGTGTGTTCGGCACCGTCGTGTTCCGTGCCCGCGAACGTGTGACGATGCCTCCGCCGGGCGACGCCAGGCCGGCTCAACTGCACGTTCAGCTGTTGGACCTGGCCTGGGAGGGACTTTATGCCCCCGTGGCGTTGGCCGTGGGTGTGGTCGCCGATCGGCTTAACCACCTCCAGTTCCTGACCATTCGGCGCTACCTCAGCCTGGTGTTTGCCGCCCTGGTGCTTCTCCTGCTGGCGCGTGCACTATGGGTGTGATCGGCGACCTTGCTGCCCAAGGCGCACAGATGCTGCTGGTGCTTCTGGTGGCGCCGCTGCTGACCGGCATTGTGCGCAAGGCCAAGGCGCGCCTGCTGCGGCGTCGCGGTCCATCGGTGATCCAGCCCTACCGCGATCTGCTTCGCCTTCTGCGCAAGGAAGCCGTGCTGGCCGAGAACGCGAGCTGGCTGTTTCGGGCGGTGCCGTACCTGGTTTTCGCGTCGACGTGGGTGGCCGCGTCACTCGTGCCGACCTACGCCACGGGCCTCGCCTTCTCCTGGTCGGCTGATCTGATCGCCATCATCGCGTTTCTGGCGTTGGCGAGGTTCTTTCTCACCCTCGCCGGCATGGATGTGGGCACCAGCTTTGGCGGAATCGGCTCCAGCCGCGAGGTCATGATCGCCTCGCTTGCCGAACCGGCCATGCTGATGATCACCTTCACGCTCGCCCTGATCGCGGGCTCGACCCAGCTTGCAACCATCTCGAGCTTCCTCGCATCGCCCGAGGTCGGACTGCGCGTCTCTCTGGGACTCGTGCTGGTGGCGCTGGTGATGGTGGCGATCGCCGAGAACGGTCGCATCCCGATCGACAATCCAGCGACCCACCTCGAACTCACCATGGTTCATGAGGCGATGATGCTGGAGTATTCGGGCCGGCATCTCGCCCTGATAGAGCTCGCAGCCTCCGTAAAGCTCGTGCTCTACGTCTCGTTGATCGCCTGCCTGTTTACGCCCTGGGGCCTCGCCCAGGCCGGCAGTGCCCCGGGCTCGCTCGTGATCGGCGCCGCCGCCTACTTCGTGAAGCTGGTGGTGATCGGCGGGCTGCTCGCGCTGTTCGAGACCAGCATCGCCAAGATGCGGGTCTTTCGGGTGCCCGAGTTCCTGGGGGCAGCCCTGATGCTCGGCCTGCTGGCCGCGCTGCTGAGATTCGTCTCGCGGGGCTTCTAGATGGCCAACATCTCCTTCGACGTCGCCCATCTGCTGGCCGGAAGCCTCGTGCTGTTCGGCCTGATCCTGCTCTACCAGGACCGACTCTACGCACTCATCAACGTCTTCGCCCTGGAGGCGATGGCGCTCGCCCTTTCGGTCGCCTGGCAGGCCTGGATCCAGGACGCGCCGCATCTCTTCGTCACGGCGGCGATTGCCCTCGGCTTCAAGGGCATCGTCATCCCGGTGGCGTTGCGGCGCATCGTGGCGCAGCTCGGCATCCATCGCGAAGTCGAGACCGTGATCGGCATCGGCTCGACCATGCTCGCGGGCATGGCGCTGGTGGCCCTTTCGATGGTCGTCATGCTGCGGGTCACCGCGAGTGCGGCGCCGATTGCGCGCGAGGACCTGGCGTTCGCGCTCGCCGTGGTCCTCCTCGGGCTCTTGATGATGGTCACCCGCCGCAACGCCGTGAGCCAGGTCGTGGGCTTCATGTCGCTCGAGAACGGACTGGTCCTGGCCGCCACCGGCGCCAAGGGCATGCCACTGGTCGTCGAGATCAGCGTCGCCTTCTCGATCCTGATCGCCTTCATCGTCATCGGGATCTTCCTGTTCCGCATCCGCGAGCGCTTCGACTCGGTCGATGTCGCCGCCCTCGACCGCTTCCGCGGGGAACGCGGATGAGCATGTTCGGCCCGATGCAGGCGATCCTGGTGATCCCCCTGATTGGCGCGGCCCTGCTGGCGCTTCTGCCCGGCTATCGTGCGACCGCGCGGCTCAATGTGCTGGTGAGCGGGATTACCCTGCTTGCAGCCTTTTCACTGTTCGCGACGGAAAGGCCCGGGGCCGGTCGCTACCTGCACGTCGACGACCTCAACATCGTGTTCGTGGCACTCGGCACCTTCGTCGGTTTCACGACCAGCGTCTTCAGCGCCACGTACGTCGCGCACGAGCTCGAGATCGGGCGCCTCACCCCCGTCTACCTGCGCTTCTACCACGCCATGTACCAGGTGCTGATGTTCGCCATGAACCTGGCGCTGCTGGCCAACAATATCGGCGTGATGTGGGTGGCGATCGAGCTGGCGACGCTCACCACCGTGCTGATGGTCGGTGTCTACCGCACGCACGAAGCGCTCGAGGCGGCGTGGAAGTACTTCATCCTGGGGAGCGTCGGCATCGCGCTCGCCCTGTTCGGCACGATCCTGGTCTACGTCACCGCCGAGCCCGTGATCGGCGAGGGGCTCGATTCGATGGTGTGGACCGTGCTGGTCGCGCACGCCACCCAGCTCGATCCCGACCTGCTGGACGTCGCCTTCATCTTCCTGCTGCTCGGCTACGGCACCAAGGTGGGGCTGGCGCCCCTACATGCCTGGCTGCCCGACGCCCATGCCGAAGGTCCAACGCCGATTTCGGCCGTGCTGTCCGGCCTGCTGCTCAACGTCGCGCTCTATGCCGTGCTGCGCTTCAAGATGCTGCTGGCAGCCAACGCGGACGCCGTGGCGCCCGGCCCGCTGATGGTCACCATGGGACTGGTGTCGCTCATCTTCGCCGCCTTCATGCTGTACCGCCGGCGCGACATCAAACGCATGTTTGCCTACTCGTCGATCGAGCACATGGGCATCATTACCTTTGCCTTCGGCATGGGCGGCCCGCTGGCGAATTTCGCGGGCCTGCTGCACATGACCATGCACAGCCTGACCAAGTCGGGCATTTTCTTCGCTGTCGGCCATATCGCCCAGGTCAAGGGCACGCAGAAGATCGCCGACATTCGCGGGCTCACCGTCACGCATCCCTGGCTTGGCTGGAGCCTGGTGCTGGGCGTGGTGGCGATTTCAGGTCTCCCGCCGCTCGGCATCTTCATGAGCGAGTTCCTGGTGGTGAGCTCGACGATTGCGCGCGAGCCGCTGCTCGCCATCCCCCTTGTGGTCGGTCTCCTGATCGCTCTCGGCGCCCTCATCCTGCGCCTGAACAGCATCGCCTTCGGCGATCCGGTCGGCAGTGCAGCGCCCGCCAAGGCATCCTACGCCCCGATGCTTGCCCATCTGGCGCTGGTGCTGGCTGCCGGTTTCTATCTGCCGCCGCCTCTGGTGGCGTGGTTCCAGCACGTCTCCGCGGTCTTGGGTTAGGGCCCGGTCATGGCCGCGCTGATGGACTTCGCTCATTCCGGTCGCTTGGTGGTAGGACACCGGCCATGGCCGCGTGTCGTGGTCGACAGCGAGCAGTGGCGGCATGCGATCGCCCGCCTGGCCGACGGACAGTCGAGGTTGCTGGCTCTGTGGGGCGAGCCACATACCGTCCACATGGCGTTGCTCGAGGAGCAACCCTTCGCGATCGCCGTATTGAGCCTAGACTGCCCGTCCGGCCGATATCCATCGCTCGGCCGCGCGCATCCGCCGGCAATCCGTCTTGAGCGCGCGATTTGCGACTTGTTCGGACTTGAGGCCGAGGGAGCGCCCGACATTCGCCCCTGGCTGGACCACGGGCGCTGGCGCCGGAACGGACCGCCGGGCCACCAAGGGTCAGTGCGCGAAGGGGTGCCATATCGCTTCCTGCCGGCCGAGGGCGACGGACTGCACCAGATTCCCGTGGGACCCGTGCATGCCGGCATCATTGAACCCGGCCACTTCCGCTTCACCTGTGGCGGCGAGACCGTGGTGCGCCTCGAGCAGCGGCTGGGTTATGTCCATCGCGGTGTCGAGAGCCTGATGACGGGAGCCGATTTCGACCGAGCCACCAAGCTCGCCGGCCGCGTGTCGGGCGACAGCACGGTGGCTTACGCTCTCGCTTTTTGTCGCGCCGCCGAGGCAGCGCTGGGTACCGATGTGCCAGCACGCGGCGTCTGGCTGCGGTCGTTGATGGCCGAGCTCGAGCGCGTCGCCAACCATCTCGGCGACATCGGCGCGATCTGCAACGACGCCTCGTACGCGCTCATGCATGCCCATTGCGGCATCCTGCGCGAGAGAACCCTGCGCGCCGCCGGTGCGGCCTTCGGCAGCCGGCTGATGCGAGACTGCATCGTGCCGGGCGGTGTCGCCACAGACCTTGCCATGCAGGGCACGGAACAAATCCGTGCGCTGCTTGACGAGATTCGCGGCCGCTTCCCGGCACTCGTGCGTCTCTACGACGAGACCGCCTCGTTGCAGGACCGTACCGTCGGCACAGGCATCCTGCGGCCCGAATTGGCACGACAATTCGGGGCGGGCGGCTTCATCGGCCGCGCCTCGGGCGGCGAATTCGATGCCCGGCGAACTCCGGGTTATGCGCCCTACGACGCCCTGCGCTTCGACGTGCCATCGCTACGCGAGGGCGATGTCAATGCGCGCGTCTGGATCCGTATCCGCGAAGTCGAGCAGAGCCTCTCCCTCATCGGCCAGATCCTGGACAGCCTGCCGCAGGGCCCATGGCGGATTGCGCCACCGGCGGCGCCCGGCCCGGCCGAAGGCATGGCGCTGGTCGAGGGCTTTCGCGGCGACATCCTCGTGTGGCTGCGACTCGAGAACAGCGTGATCGCACGTTGCCACTTGCGCGACCCGTCCTGGTTCCAGTGGCCGCTGCTCGAAGCCGCCATCGAGGGCAACATCGTCGCCGACTTCCCGCTGTGCAACAAATCGTTCAACTGTTCCTACGCCGGCCATGACCTCTGAAGGAACCGGATGATGCGCAAGTTGATCGTCGACGGCCTGTTCAATTCGCCGCTCACCGAGGCGGCGCCTGCGGCTGACGACACGGCACTGGCAGAACTGGCCGACGCGCTAGCCACGTCTGCGCGCAGGCGCCTGGGCCGCAGCCTGTCCATCCGCGAGGTCGATGCCGGCTCGTGCAATGGCTGCGAGCTCGAGATCCACGCGCTCAACAACGCCTTCTACGATCTCGAGCGATTCGGCCTGCGCTTCGTCGCCTCGCCGCGGCATGCCGACGTGCTGCTCGTCACCGGACCGGTGACGCACAATATGCGCGAGGCGCTGGAGCGCACCTGGCGGGCAACGCCGGATCCCAAATGGGTCGTCGCAGTGGGTGATTGCGCCCTCGACGGTGGCCTGTTCGCCGGAAGCTATGCCTGCATGGGAGGCGTGAACAAGGCAGTGCCCGTCGACCTCCACATCCGCGGCTGCCCACCGTCTCCAACCGCCCTTCTCAAAGGCCTCCTGGCGCTGCTTGAACGGGCGGACTCTCGCTGAGCATCACGCGGCGATCCCCTGCGGCAGATCGATCTTGAAGATCGCGCCGGGTTCGTCGCCGAGCAGCTCGATGCTGCCGCCGGCATCGCGGATGATGCCGTAGACGATGGCGAGGCCCAGGCCCGGGTGCTTCTCGGCAGGCTTGGTCGTGAAGAAAGGCTCGAAGATCCGCTCCCGGATCGCCGCCGGCACGCCCGGCCCGCTGTCGCCGATGCGCAGCACGATGCGGTTGCCGGCTGAGTGCGCCGTGAGCGTGATCGACCTCTTGCCGGGCGGCGTTCCGGCCAGCGCCTCGCTGGCATTGCGCAGCAGATAGATCATCGCCTGCTCGAGGATCAGCTGATGGCCGTCGGCGATCAGCGGCTCGGCTGGAAGCTGGTCGTGCACGTCGATGCCCTCACCCTGGAATCGCTTGTTGAGCAGCGAGACGGCGTTGCGGCAGACCTCGCGCACATCGAAGGGCTGCGGCGCCTCGTTTGCCCGACGACTGAAGATGCGCATGAGGGAGATGATCTCCGAGGCGCGATCGACCTGGCGGACGATGCGGCGCAGCTTGTCGACGACGAATTTGCGGAACTCGGCATCGGACAGGGGTTCGCCGACACGGTCCTCTCCCGTCGGGTCCGGAGTGGCCTCCATCAGGGCGTTCTGCGCCGACATGTGGATCACGTTCAGGGGCTGGCTGACTTCGTGCGCGATGCTCGTCGTGATCTCGCCCAGGGTCACGAGCTTGGCCGACAGAGCGATCGTCCGCTGCACCTGGCGCCGTTCGGTCTCGTCATGTCCGACCATGACAACGCAGTCGCCGGTGTCGGCCAAGGTCTGCCGCGACAGCGAGCAGCGCAGGACGCGGGCTTCGCGGTTCGGCGTTTCCATCTCGAGGTCGATTTGCGCCGTCGCCTGACCGTTGCCGGCGGCGAAGGCGACGATCTGCCTGGTCCCCTGGAAGGCAGGATTGTCCAGCACGTCCCTCGCCTCGCCCTCGGCCCCGAACAGCTCGCGAAAGCGCGCGTTGCAGTGCACGACGCGGCCGCGGCGATCGATCACGGCGGTGAGCGCCGAAGGCGTATCGACGATGGCGGCCAGGACCTGCCGCTCCAAGTCGAGGCGATGCGCCGCTTCCGCTTGCTCGACCAGCCGCAGCGCGCGCAGGCAGGCCACGGCCGTGACAACCGTCAGCAAGAGCGCAATGCCCAGCACCCAATAGAAATGGCTGCGCAGCGGCGCCAGGAAAGCGCTCTCGCCGACTGAAACCGAAACATAGGCGGGAAAGCCTTCGATCGCGGTCGCCACCACGATCCGGGTTGGGCTGGCGGCGGGATTGAAGGGCGCCGGCGCGTGGGCGAACTGCGGCTTGCCGCTTTGTCCGCTGGTGAACAGGCGATAGGACCGGGAATTCTCGTAGCGCTTGCCGAGCGACTGAGGGTTGGGAAGGCTGGTCGCCAGCAGGGTGCCGTCGGCGCGCAAGAGCGATCCCCAGCTGTCGGGCGCCAGTGGCACGCGCCACACGAAGGTTGCGAAGGAGTTGGCGTCGATGCCGACGGCGACGATACCGAGCAGCCGGCCGGAACCATCCTCCACCCAGCGCACGACATGGAACATCGGACGGCTGCCTTCGTTCGTGCGCTGCGTCGTGCTGAGGCCCGGCTGCGGCGCCCGCGCTGGCGCGGCGGACTTCACGATGGAATCGTCCGCGAGGTTCGGCCGGGTGGCGGGAAAGGCCAGCGTGGAATTGAGCACGTCGCCGTTGGCGGCGATGATCAGCACCTCACCGAGCTGCGGCAGGCCGACGATGTACTCGCGTATGTCGTTGAAGACGCGCCACGTGCCCATGGACTGGCGGAACTGCTCCTCGGTCTGGATGTTGTCCTGGCGGACCCACTCGGAGATGTTCCTGATCACCAGCTGGGCGGCCGCTTGGGTGTCCTGGACGTGCGCGGCGAGCGCCAGCGAGAAAGTCGCGGCGAAGGCCTTCCACTGATCGACCGATTGCCGATAGTCCTGCCAGAGGAGCAGCAGGGCGAGCGACCAGATCAGCGCGACATTGAGCGTCGCCACGATGATCGGCCGGCGTGCCGCGGCGCGCACGACCGTCCTCGCGCCAAGCCAGTCGCGCAGGGCGGCCAGCCGCGACATCTGCCCTTCCAAACCCATGGCAGCCATACGGATTTTCCTGCCCCGGCAACGGCCCCTCGCCCCTCCCTGAAGCGGTATCAAGGCCTGCGCCAACACCCACTTCCGCACTATAGTTGTGCGCAGGCAAGCTTGAACCCTGACCGGCGTCTAATGTCTCCACTCTGGATGCAATATCTCGATCCCACTTGGTCCCGGGGGCCTCGGCGATGACTCCGCCCGTTGCTACGGCAACGCCGCCGGGTGCGGTCGACGTCCTGGTGGTCGACGATGATCGTGAGGCCACTGAAGAGCTGGTCGAATACCTCTCGCGGGCGGGTCTTGCCTGCCAGTCAGCGCACGACGGCTGGTCGGCGCTGGGCCTGCTGGCCGATGGCTGGCGCCCGCGTGTCGTGGTCTCCGATCTGCGCATGCCCGAACTGAATGGGCTCCAGTTCGCCGAGCACCTGCAGAAGCAATCCGGGATCGACATTCCCGAGATCATCTTCGTCAGCGCCAATGCCGGCTTCGATGACGCGGTTCGCGCCATCCAGCTCGGCGCACGCGACATGCTGACCAAGCCGATCGACGGGCCGCGACTGGTGCGTGCCGTCAAGTCGGCGCTGGTCCTGCGCCGTCAGCACCACCCCGAGGCGTCGGCCGCGGACAAGGCCGGGGCCGTCAAAGAACTGTCGCCGATGGATCGCAAGCGGGCGACACTCGACGACCTCCGGGCGGTCCGCAGGGTGCGCGGCCAATATTTCCCCTCCGAGCTGTTCTCCGATCCGTGCTGGGAGATGCTGCTTGATCTCTACGACGCCCAGCTCACCAACGCCGAGGTCACGATTACCAGCCTGGGAGCCGCGTCCGGCGTGCCGCTCACCACGGCGATGCGCCGCATGGAGACTCTGCAGCAGCATGGTTTCATCGAGCGCTCCGGCGATCCCGACGACAAGCGCCGGACCATCGTGCGGCTGACCAAACCCGGCCTGGACGCGGTCGACAAGTTCTTCGAGACCTACGGCCGACGGCAACGTCGCTAGTTCTGGGAGTGTGCCACCTCTGCCTTTAGGCCGGCGCTGCCCAGCGGACGCGCCGCGAACGGCGCCAGCACCAGGAACAGCGCGGCCGAGATGCCGGCCAATGCATTTCGCCGGTCTATTTTCGTGCACGAGGCCGCGGATACAAATCTCTCGCCATACGATTGATACTCATCAGTCAATGCAATGCATGGTGGCGGAACGCACCGACAGAAACGTTCCCGACCGCTGAAGCATAGTTCGATTTGCGCGATCGCCGCGGAAAGTTGTTCCCAATTCTGAAGCAATCGTTAGCAGCAGGATTCGTGTGTGAATCCATGCTTGCCCGGCCATTACTCCGGCTTTGCCTCCGAAGTGGACGCAAAGCCGTCCCACATCGGAACCGACGGCGAACGACTCCCATCGGCGGCAGTGCCAAACAGCGAATGTCGCTCGAGGGGAATCGCTATGCCAACCGGTTTCGCCAAGGCTGCACCAAATCACGAAGTCCTGAGACGGACTCTGCGCTCTCTGCTGGGAGGTCTAGCCATCGCAGGAGCCGCCGCAGTCCTCAACGTCTCGACCGCTGCGGCCGCCGAAACCTTCGTCGCGGTGCCGGCCTTCGGTCAGGCCGGCAACGGCAGTTCATGGGGGGCAGGTCCCGTCATGGTGTCGCTTGTCGCTATCGCTCGGCAAACGCGTCCCATCGCCGGGATCGAACCGGCGGCGCTGAGGTCGGGCGGCATTCGCCCGACCTCGCTGCGGCTCCCCGTCCGCGGACCGGCACTGGGCGCGCCCATCTATGACGCCCAAGAAGGGCCCTTGCCATCCGGCGGCGGCCTCAAACTGATCCCCGCCTCGTTCCACCGCTGAAGGAGACTGCCGTGCCCCAGGATTCCGGTCCCAGTTGCGACGTCCTGATCGTCGAGGACGAAGTGATCCAATGCCAGGAGATGGCCGACTATCTCGGCCGGTCCGGTCTCTCGGTCGAGACGGCGCACAACGGCGTGTCGGGTGTCCGCCAGGCCGCCCAATTGAGCCCGCGCGTTGCCCTGCTCGACTACAACCTGCCCGACTCGAACGGATTGCAGGTCGCCGAGGGGATCCGCGCGCTTCTGCCGGACACCGCGATCATCATGATGTCGGGCCGCATCGACGGCCTGCCCGAGCAGAAGCTCACCGAGCTCGGCATCACGGTGTTCGTCAACAAGCCGCTGCCGTTGGGACCCTTGCGCCAGGCCGTGCTGCGGCTGGTGAAGTCGGCGCCGGTCAACCAGGTCGAAAGGCATCGGAACAAGGGATGGCTCTCCGCCGGCGTCGGCGGCACGCGTCATTGAAGAAACCAAACAAGACAAGGAGGCTCGCATGCGTCACATCATCCTCACCGCGTTGATGCTCGCCGGCGCCCTGATCGCGACATCGACGACGGCGTCGGTTCTCGAACGCATGGCGACCCACAAGACGCACTACGACACGATCGGCGGCAAGGCTGTCGCCCGCGACTAGGGCTCCGCCGACAGGACCGTGTTCGACGTGCAGGCGTTCGACCTCCAGCCGCCGGTGGAGCGCCGGACGTGGTATCTCCCTGAAAGTTGGCGCGGCCTCTGGAAGCAAGCCCGCATGGCGCTCGGCGGGAGCGGCATGGCTTGGGCGGCGGTGGCCGCCGCCGGAAGGCGGGGCCTGCCTCGAGGTGCAGTTGCCCGCGACCACCGGCAGGCCGATGTCGTGCGGCCGCCGATCTGTTCGTCATCTGACGGTTATTTCCGGTCGGCCGCTGCGGACCGCTTCGCGACTTGCTCCTTAAGCCAGGCGCGCGCCTCCGCCTCGGTCGCGAAGAAGGCGGCCGGCCGCTTGGAGGGCGAGACGTTGACGAACCGCCGGAACGTGATCTTGAGGGGGTCGCCCTGCCCGACCACGGCCAGCGGCCCGGCCTCGAGCGTCGCCGCGTAGGCGCTGAGCCTGGCACCCATCAACAGCACGTCGTTTTCGTCGTAGGTCGGGACGGCGCGGCTGGCGTCGAACAGCTTGGCATAGGACATGGCGTCCGCCACGACGATGGCGTCGAAATGCGCCTCCAGGTCCTGGCGCGTCACCACCCCATCGCAGACGATGTGCACCAGCTTCTGGTCATGAAAGATGTTCCAGCTGAGCGGCATCGATCCCCCTCCTCCTCCGATGACCAACTGGCCACAGGAGCCCAAACTCCTTCAACCCCGTCCCAGGCGCGCCGCCTCTTTTTCGAGCTCGGTCGCTTCCTTCTCGATCATGTCGGCCTGGCGTAGGACACGGATTCTGTCGGTTTCCTGAGCCAGTGTCTCAGCGAGCTCGCGCACGCGCGCTGCCCGCCGCCGCAGGGTCTTGGCTCTTTCAAGCAACGCTGTCGCTCGAGACCGCTCGTTTCCGCCCAGGACGCCTTCTCCAAATCGCTTGTATTGCAGCGCTAGCGTTGTGGTGCGGCTCCTTTGACGGGCGAGAACCAGATCACAGCGGATAGCAGTCCACTTCGAGGGGCCGCAGATTCGTGAAGCCCCGAACCGAATCGCAACTATTCCTGCATGTCGTTTGCATCTTGTGTCGGCCGTCCCGCTGGACCCCAAATGCTGGCCCCTCCGGCTCCGCAGAGCGAAGGCGCCCGGTCTGTCACGCATCTGCATGGGCAAAACACATACCGTCCTTGGTAAAAGTCGAGGCGTCCGTTGCATAGGTTCTTCAACCTACTCTGCAAGCGTCAAAGCTTTGTGCCCTAGCCGTCGAAAATCATTCCCGAATTGAAACCAAACGCGATTGAAATCGCAAAAGCGACTCCTAGCATCGAGCCGACACCAGCCGGGCTGGGGGCGGCGTCAAATCGCTCGACGGCGCGGCCGGCTGGGTCGGGGGGCCATGCGGCGAAAGTCTACGATCAGCGAGTCCGACGGCCGGCTCGCGCGCAGCGAGCGCACCAAGAAGCAGATCATCGAGGCCTATATCCTCCTGCTGCGCGATACGCAGCGAGTCCCGACGTCGGCCCAGGTCGCCGAGCGCGCCGGCTATTCCATCCGCACGCTGTTCATGCATTTCTCCGACGTCCAGACGCTCGGGATCGCGGCCTGCGACCATGCGATTGAACAGGGACTGTCGGTGCCGGTCGGCGACAAGCCCGGGGCCGACCGGCAGACCCGCCTCCGCTTTCACGTCGAGCTGCGCGCGCAAAACTGCGAGAAGTGGCTGCCGCTCTGGCGGATGCTCCTGTACCACAGCAAGTCCGCGCCCGAGCTCGCGCGTCGCGTGAAGGTCGTGCGCGGCCTGATCTTCCAGCGGTTCCAGCAGATGTATCGCAAGGAACTCGCCACGCTCTCGAAGCACGACCGCAAGGTCACCCTGATGGCCCTGGAATCGCTGACCGACTACGAGAGCTGGGGCCGCATGCGCGAGGACCACGGTCTTTCGTACGACGACGCCTGCCGGGCCTGGATCGCCGCGATCGACCGCCTCCTGCCGCCAACGCCCCGGTGAACGCTCAGAACCACGTACGCAAGCCGGCGACGAAGCGCACTTCGTCGGTCGCCTCGCCTGCGGCATGGGCAAAGTCGGCGGTGCCGGCAAATTTCCCGTCATAGGTCACCCCGATATACGGGGCGAACTTGCGGGTGATCTCGTAGCGCAGCCGCAGGCCGGCATCGAGATCGGAGAAGCCGCTGCCGATCTGCCGCGCCGGATCGTCCTTGGTGTAGAAGTTCATCTCGATCATGGGCTGCAGGACCAGCCGCTGCGTCAGCAGCAGATCGTAGCTGCCCTCGAGCTTGGCCGCGAAGTGGCCGTCGCCGCTCACATAGCCCATGGCAGCGACGCGAAAGAACAGCGGCGCCAGTCCTTCGATACCCACCGCGCCCCAGCCGCGTCCCGGCAGGGAATCGAGGTCGTAGCGTCCGCCAAGCTGGACGTCGAAGTACGTGCTGATCGGCCGGCTGTAGAGCAGCTGGTGCTGGTCGTCCTTCAGGATCCCGTTGCTCAACCGGCCCTCGCTCCTCAGCCAAAGCCGATCGCTGTCGGTACCGGCCCACGCCTCGCCGTGCCAACGAAAGGCGCTGGTGTTGCCGAACCGGCCTTCGAGCTGGTCGAACAGTACGTGATAGAAGACGCGCTGGTCTTCGACCGGCGCGCCGAAAGGCGCCGCCTCGGTCGGCGTCGCATTCTCCATGCCATGGCCCATCTGTGCCGCCACCGGCATCGCAAGTCCGAGCGTCAGCAGAGATGCCAGCCCCGCCAACCGGCCGATCACGACACCAGCACCGTGCGGAACATGCCGGTTTCCATGTGATACATGAGATGGCAGTGGAAGGCCCAATGACCGGGCGCGTCGGCGGTGAACACGAAACTCAGTCGCTCGCCCGGCTTGACGTTGATCGTGTGCTTGAGCGGCAGGCGATCCTGGCCGTTCTCCACTTCGAACAAATAGCCGTGCAGATGGATCGGATGCTCCATCATGGTGTCGTTGATCAGCACGAAGCGGATTGACTCCCCGAGCCTGATGCGCACCGGGCCGACTTCGGAGAACTTCTTGCCGTCAAAGCCCCAGACCCAGCGCTCCATGTTGCCGGTGAGATGGAACTCGATGGCCCGCGTCGGCACGATGGGCGCGTGCGGCGTACGTGAACGCAGGTCGCGATAGGTGAGTACACGACGCCCGTTGCCATCGAGCCCGGTACCCGCCTCGCCCAGGCGATCCGTCGGCCGCTCGGCGACATTGTCGACGCTGGGATTGCCCGCGAGTGTGCTGGGATCGACACCGTCGGCATTGCTGGTCGGGACGCTGCTCTCCGCCGCGGCCGGCATGGCATGGCCCATGTGCTGATGGTCCATGTGCTTCATCTCTTCCGGGCTCATCCTGCTCATGTCCATGCTGGCCATACCGGCCATGCCCATGTCGTTCATGGTGCGTCGCGGGACCGGATCCATCGGCGGGATGGCTGCCGAAATTCCCCGGCGTGTGGCGAGCGTTCCCCGGGCATAACCGCTGCGGTCCTCCGCCTGGGCAAAGATGGTGCAAGCGTCCGCTCGCGGCGTCACCAGCACGTCGTAGGTCTCGGCGACACCGATGCGGAACTCCTCGACCGCCACCGGGTCCACGTCCGAGCCGTCGGCCTGCACCACCGTCATCTCCAGACCAGGGATGCGTACATCGAAGGTGGTCATCGCCGAGCCATTGATGAAGCGCAGCCGCAAGGTCTGGCCCGGGGTGAACAGACCTGTCCAGTTGGCCGCAGGCGTGCGGCCGTTCATCAGGAAGGTGTAAGTGGCGCCCGACACGTCCATGATGTCGCTCGGGCTCATGCGCATTCGGCCCCACATTACCCGGTCGTCCAGCGTGGCCCCGAGACCATCGCGCCGTGCGTCTTTCAGGAAGGTGCCGAGGGTGCGGCGATGGGTGTTGTAGTAGTCGCTTTGCTGTTTGAGGTTGGACACGATCGCCATCGGATCCTCGTCGGTCCAATCCGACAGCATCACCACGAACTCGCGCTGATACGCATAAGGCTCGCGCCGACGCGGCTCGATGATCAGCGGGCCGATCAGGCCCGTCTGCTCCTGCATGCCGCTGTGGCTGTGGTACCAGTAAGTGCCGCTCTGCGTGACCGGAAAGCGGTAGGTGAAAGTTTCGCCCGCCATGATGCCGCGGAAAGTGAGGCCGGGAACGCCATCCATGGCGTTGGGCAGCAGGATGCCGTGCCAGTGGATCGAGGTCGGTTCGGCCAGGGCGTTCCGAACGTTGACGGTGACCGTGTCGCCTTCGCGAAAGCGCAAGGTCGGGCCGGGCAGCGTGCCGTTCACGACGGTCGCCGTGCGCGAGCGCCCGGTGAAATTGACCGGCACAGTGCCCACCGTCAGGTCGAAGCGGTCACCCTGCAGGATGGCGTCCTGTGACCAAGCCTTGGCGACCGGAAGACCCGTGCAGGCGGCCGCTGCCAATCCTTCGACAAAGCGTCGGCGGCCGAGCGACGTGCGTGCGCCGACGATTGAACGTCGCAACACCATGTTACCTCTCCTTGCCTGAAGTGAACCGAGGACGGTTCAGGCTCGGGGAGGCGGTGGCTCCTGGTGAGGCGAAAGACCGGTCAGATCGCGCGTCGCCGGCGCCACGGGCGCGTCAAAGACCGCAAAATCGGCGGGGACCGCCGTTGCCGGCAACAAGGCGACGCCCTGCGCCATCATCGGGCAGCAAAGGCCCGCCGCATGCTTGGCCGTGCCCTGCTCCGGGCACGGCGCGGGCGGCGGCGCCGCGTGATGATGCGGGCAATCGCTCATCATGACATGCCCGCCGGCGTCCATGGCCGCGGCCGGCGCGATGGCCGGCGGCAGCACGAAGGCACAGAGGGCGATCAGCCAAAGGAGGCTGCGCAAACGCATGACTGCACTATAGGCACTGCCGGCATCACGAACCAGCGGCACCTCAGGCAGAAACGGCGCGACCTTGATACATGAATGCCATCGGTCGCGGTCCCTCGGAGTATTCAGTCGTGATCTGCG
>JBPYDO010000096.1:0-40744 GCA_051985755.1 Reyranella sp.
CGCAGATCACCAGCTCGCGCTGCAGTTCGCTGAGATCGGTGCCGAAGCGCATGTAGTGGCCGCAGCCCGCCCAGGCGCGCGCGCCGTCGGGCGAATGGAGCAGGCAGCGCATCAGGTTGGAGACATAACCGCGGCTCGCCTCGATGCCCTTGAAGGCGGCCAGCGCCTGCGGCGAGGAGTCGGGACCGACCAGGGGAAGGGAAGCCATGTGCACGATCTCCCAGAGCTAGTGGCTGCGAATGTCTTGTCGTCCTGAGCGAAGCGAAGGACCTCACCGAACGGCCAACGATTCTGGTGCCAGCATGAGATCCTTCGCTGCGCTCAGGATGACAGAGAACTATTTCCGGGGCACTTTCAGCTCCTCCGACCGGTCGGTGGCCGGCGGCGGGGTGCGCGAGAGGGCGGCGATCTCCGATCTGAGCTCCGGTGTCATGTCGATGTTTACCGAGGCGAGGGAGTCCTTCAGCTGCTCGACGTTGCGCGCCCCGACGATCGGCGCCGTCACCGCGGGATGCGCCGCCACCCAGGCGATCGCCGTGCTGACGGGATGGAGCTTGCTCTGCCGGCAGAAGGCCACGTACTTCTCGGCCACGTCGAACATCCACTGATCGCCGTAGCGCGCCTCGTACATCTTGTTGGTCTTCAGCCTTCCCGTGGCCTCGCCGAAGTATTTTCCGGACAAAAGACCCGCCGCGGCCGGGCTGTAGGGGGTGACGCCGATGCCGTTGGCCGCGGCCATCGGCAGGATCTCGACCTCGGCCTGGCGCTTCACCAGGCTGTACATCGGCTGCACGACCTGCAGCCGCGCCCAGTTGTTGCGCTCCTGGATGTCGACGGCGCATTGGGTCTGCCAGGCCGACCAGTTGCTGACCGCGGGATAGATCACCTTGCCCGCCCGCACCATGTCCTCGAGCGCGCGCATCATCTCGTCGATCGGCGTGACCGCATCGAAGCGGTGCAAGAACAGGACGTCGATGCGGTCGGTCTGCAGGCGCCTGAGGCTTGCCTCGACGGCCTGTGCCACGTGGCGGCGGTTGGCGCCGCGCGCATTGACGTCCGGACCGGTCGGATTGAAGCATTTGGTGGTGATCACCAGCTCGTCGCGATGGCCTTTTACCAGGCGGCCAAGGATCTCCTCGGACTTGCCCTTGTTGTACTCGTTGGCGCTGTCGAAGAAGTTGATGCCGGCGTCGCGCACGCTCTTGTACATCGCGCCTGACGTCGCCTCGTCGGCGTCACCGCCGAACGACATGGTGCCGAAGCAAAGTTGCGAGACGGAGATGCCGGTGCGGCCCCAAAGCTTGGTTTTCATGGGTCGAAGCTAGCACGCCGGTCATTCGCCTGTCGCCAGAACGGGCCCGCTGAAGATAAAGTGATCGCGGGACGAAGGAGCGCAGCATGGCTGACAAGACCTGGGAACTGAGCGGCCAGTACATGGAAAGCTGCAATTGCGACTACCTCTGCCCCTGCATCTTCACCAACCCGCAGGGCGAGGCGACGCACGAGCATTGCTATGCGTTGATGGTCTATCGCATCGACCGTGGCCGGCATCGCGACGTTTCGCTCGACGGGCTGAAGTTCGCCTTCGTCATCCGCTCGGGCCGCATCATGGCGGAGGGCGGCTGGGTGTTCGCCGGCGTGGTCGACCAGGCGGCGAACGACGCCCAGCGCCAGGCACTGTCGGCCATCGTCAGCGGCAAGGCCGGCGGGCCGCCGCAGATGATCCGCGACAATCTGGTGAAGGATTTCCGCGGCATCGAATACAAGCCGATCGCTTTCACGGCGGAGGGCTTGCGCCGCGTCACGGAAATTCCCGGCGTGTTCGCCTTCGAGATCGAGGGCGTGGCCTCGCGCAATCGCTCGGGCGAGCCCTACTACATCGACAACACCGCCCATCCCGCCAACCGGCGGCTGGCGCTGGCCCGCTCCAAGAAGACCGAGATCAAGGGCTTCGGCCTCGACCTCAGCATGATCGGCAAGGGCAACAACGGCCACTTCGCGTCCTTCGCCTGGGCGGCTTGAGCTGTCCGATCGAACATCCGCGCGGCTAGGAGTGTTGCGCCATCAGCGACTGGCGATCGGCGTGTCGCTGGCCGCCGTCATTGTGCTTGCCTGGCTCTATCTCTTCGGCCAGGCGGCCGACATGCGCAGCGCCATGGCGGGCATGGACCGCAACATGGCGATGCCGCCCAAAGGCGCCGTCGATCTTCTCCTGCTGTTCGCCATGTGGTGGGTGATGATGGTCGGCATGATGCTGCCGAGTGCCGCGCCCATGATCCTGACCTTCGCCACGGTCAACCGGAACCGGCGCGCCCTCGACGAGCCCTACGTTCCGACAGCGCTCTTCGTAGTTGGCTACCTGCTGGCCTGGGGCGGCTTCAGCGTGCTTGCGACACTCGCCCAGTGGGGCCTCGAGCAGGCGGCGCTCCTCTCGCCGATGGACATGGCAAGCGACAGTTGGTTGGTGGGCGGAATCCTGTTCCTCGCGGCAGGCCTCTACCAGCTGACGCCGCTCAAGCAGGCCTGCCTCAACCATTGCCGCTCGCCTCTCGCTTTCGTCGTCAACCACTGGCGCGACGGGCCGCGTGGCGCGCTCGGCATGGGCCTGGCACACGGCCTCTACTGTCTCGGCTGCTGCTGGGTCCTGATGGCGCTCTTGTTCGTGGGCGGCGTGATGAACCTCGTGTGGGTGGCGGCGCTCGCAATCGTGGTGCTGGCCGAGAAGCTGTTTGTCGGCGGCCCGTGGATCGCCCGCCTGGGCGGCGGCGTGCTGGCGGTTTATGGCGTCTGGCTGCTGGTTCTGGGCGACATCGGCAGATAAGATAGCCGGCAAAGAGATGGAGGAAGTGATGGCTCCTGACACCACACTCAGGCCGACCGCGAAGCAGAAAGTCGCGCACGCCCGCAGCAAGAAACCGGTGCTGGTCGAAGGCCGGCGCGATTTCTTCAAGTATCGCGACCTCGGCGTCGCCGAGGCGAGCGGCGGCAGCTTGCGCGCCCAGGTGATGTCATCGACCAAGGGCATGAGCCGCCCGACCGGCTGGCATTATCACGAGTGCGACGGCCAGTTCATCTATGTGCTGAAGGGCTGGGTCGATCTCGAGTTCGAGGATCTGCGCACCATCCGCGTCGAAGAGGGCGATTCGCTCTTCATCCCGGGCTACATGCGACACAACGAGATCCGTACCTCCGACACCCTCGAGATCCTCGAAGTGTCGTCGCCTGGCGAGTTGGGCACCAAGCCCTGCGATCCGCCGGCGGGCTGGAAGGCTTAGACAACCGATCGCTGACCGATTCACCTCGGTCTTTCGAGCTCACGACCAGAATGGGTCGTGAGGACGCGCCATTCACTGGCGCGCAGCATCACTGCGCACGACCGGGCTACTGGTCACCGGCAGGAGAGGTGCTCCATGGCATACGAGTTCTTTTATTGGCCGGAGATTCAGGGACGCGGCGAGTTCGTTCGCCTCGCGCTGGAAGATGCGGGGGCTGCCTATATCGACGTGGCGCGGGGCCTGGAAAGCGAGGGACGCGGTGTTCCGGCCATGCTGGCGTTGATGCGCGGTAAGGGCATGTCACATATCCCGTTCGCCCCTCCGTTCCTGCGCGATGGTGAGACAGTCGTCAGCCACACCGCGGCGATCCTGCTGTATCTGGGCGGGCGGATGGGACTTGCGCCAGCCGATGAAGACGGCCGGCTATGGACGCATCAGATCCAGCTCACGATCACCGACATCGTCCAGGAGGTGTACAATTCCCACCATCCGATCGACGAGGACAAGTGGTTCCACGAACAAAAGGACGAGGCGATGGCGCGTGCCGCAATCTTCCGCCGCGATCGAATGCCCAAGTTTCTCGGCTGGTTCGAGCGGATTCTCGAGGCCAATCCGGCGGGTGCGGGCCATCTGGTTGGAAGCTCCGTCACCTATGCCGATCTGTCCTTGTTCCAGCTGGTTGAGGGATTGCGTTTCGCGTTTCCTCTCGCATCAAACAGAGAGTTGGCGAAACTGCCACGCGTGACGGCCCTGCACGATGCGGTTGCGGTACGACCGCGACTGAAGGCCTATCTGGCGAGCGAACGGCGCGTGCCGTTCAAGGAGACTGGCATCTTCCGTCGCTATCCCGAGTTGGATGGTTAGCGATCCTCAGCTCGCGAGTCGACCTCCGCGCCGGCGGTGATCGCGGACGAGTTCGTGCTCGTCGCCGCGCACAAGCTTGCCGGCACGCACCAGAAGGTCACCGTCGGCCAGTACGTCGCGCGCCATGCGGCCGTTCATGGCGTAGATCAGGTTCGAGGCGAGGTCGTGCGCCGGCGTCGCCTCGAGCCGGTTGAGGTTCCACAGCACCAGGTCGGCGCGCTTGCCTGCCTCGATGCTGCCTGTGAGCCGGTCAATTCCCAGCACGCGCGCCCCGTCGATCGTCAGCATGCGCAGCATCTGGCGCACCGGCAGCACCGCCGGATCGTCGGCCCGCATCTTGCCGACCAGGGCCGCGAGCCGCGCTTCGGCCAGAAGATCCATGCCGTTGTTGGTGACGGTCCAGTCGGTGCCGAGCCCGATCGGCACGTGGCCGGCGAGGCGGGCAAGCGGCAGGGTGCGTGCCTCGATCTTGAGGTTGCTGGCCGGGCAGTGCGCGATCGGGATGCCGTGGCGCGGCCAGGCATCGAACTCGGCGTCCGACAGGTAGAGCGCGTGCGCGGCGACGGTGTTCGAGGTGGCAAGGCCCGTGACGGCGAGGCAGGCAAGCGCTCCGGCATGGCCGCGCGCCCGCACCGCCGCCACTTCGGGCTCGCTTTGCGCCACATGGATGAAGACGCGCGCGCCCGTCCGCTCGGCGCGCCGGGCGCACTCCTTGAGCAGATCGTCGGAGCAGGTATCCAGCGCGTGCGGCGCGATGCCGGCGGACACACGGTTCCCGGGATCGGCGCCGAAGCGCTCCAGCACGGCCTCGGCCGTGCGCCAGTCGGCGGCGGCGCGATGGTCGCTGAGGCTGTGGCCGACGATCGCCCGGATGCCGCTCGCCTCGATGGCGGGCGCGATGTGCTGCATGTCGCCGAGGCGATCGGCGATGCAGGTGACGCCGTTCAGCAGGAATTCCGCGCAAGCCGCTCGCACCGACGCGACGTAGTCGTCGATCGTGAATCGCTCCTGGCCTGGCACGGCGTAGCCCTGCCAGAAGGCGCGCGGCCGGTCGTCGGCCAGGCCGCGAAAGAAAGCTGTGGCGGCGTGGGTGTGCACGTTCACCAGGCCTGGCGTCACCAGCGTCTCGCGCGCATCGATCACCTGGTCGCCGGGCTCAGCCAGGCTGCCAGCCGCGCCGACCGTCGTGATCGTGGGCCCGTCGATCCGGATATCGGCCACCGGCAGGAAGCGGTCGGCAGCATCGACGCAAAGGACCGCGCCGCCTTCGAGGACCAGTGCCATGTCAGGCCCGGCGCTTGCGCGCGGCGCGGCGCGGGGCGCGCGGCGGCACCAGCAGGACGTCGCCGAAGGCGCGCAGGCGCTCGCTGATATGGTCGATCATCAGTCGCGCCGGCGGCGAGAGACGGCGATAGCGCGGCACCAGGATGCCGATGCGGCTTTGCGCCAGGCCCGGCTCGGCCAGCGGCACATGCACCAGCGCGCCGCTCCGAATGTCGTCGATGAAGCCGATCGGCGTGAAAAAGCCGATGCCCAGTCCCGACTTGATCACCTGGCGCATGAACTCGATCGAGTTGGACACGATCCTGGGCGAGAGCCGCGCGCCCGAGTCGGCGAACTCGGTCGCCATGATGGCGTCGAGCAGCCAGCGATCCTGCAGCATCACCACCGGATGGCCGACGCACTCGGTGAGCGTCAGGCTCTTGCGGTTGGCCAGCGGATGATCCGGCCGCATCAGGGCGCCGACCGCGGTCGGGAACTCGGCCACCACGTCGACGCCGCGATGGCGGTTGTCGACGAACAGCACGCCGAAGTCGTTGTCGCCCGAACGCAAGGCCTCGGCGATCTCGCTGGGATGCACCGTCAGCACCGTGAAGGTCACCTTGGGGTGCTTGGCCGACATCTCGTCGACCACCTCGGGCAGGAAGCGCACCAGCAGCGACTCGAGCGAGATGATGCGCACGTCGCCGCTCACCGTGCCGCCGAGGCTCGCGATCTCGGCGCGGGTGCGCTGGTACTCGTTCTGGGTCTCGCGCACATGGCGCAGCAGCAATTCGCCGGCGGCGGTCGGCCGCACGCCCGAGCGGCCGCGCTCGAACAGTGTCACGCCCATCTCGTCCTCCAGCCGCAGGATCTGCCGATTGACCGCCGAGGAGGCGACGGCCAGCGCCTCCGCCGCCTTGCGGATCGAGCCGTGGCGCGCGACATGGTCGAAATAGCGCAAAACAGCAGCGTGCATGGCATCCTGCCCTTCCGCCCGGCGCTGCCAAAAATGCAACGCGCCGCGCGAATTAATGTTCTTTTCTAGAGCACCCCTCGTCAATACCTTGTCCGGCCGGGGACAAGGGAGGCTTATAAATGCGCCAGATCAGCTTCAATCGCCGCAAACTGCTCAAGGGAAGTGCCGCCACCGGCTTCGCGGCCGCCGGCCTGTTGCCATCGGGCGGCTTTGCCCAGGCCAAGACCCAGACCATCAACATGCAGCTCGGCTGGCTCGCCGGGAATAACCAGATCGGCGAGATCGCCGCCAAGTACATGGGCTTCTTCGAGGCCGAGAAGCTCAACGTTGTCATCCAGCCGGGCGGACCCAGCATCGACGGCGTGGCGATCGTCGCCTCTGGCCGCTACGAGCTCGGGCAGATCTCGTCCAGCCCGTCGCTGATGCTGGCCGCCTCGCAGAAGATCCCGGTGATGTCGTTCGCCACGGGCCTGCAGCGGCATCCCTATGCGTACTTCTCGTTGCCCAAGAAGCCGGTGCGGACACCGAAGGACCTGATCGGCAAGAAGGTCGGCATCCAGGCCACCGCCAAGGTGCTCTTGAACGCGCTGATGAAGAAGAACGGCATCGGCGAGAAGGACCTCGAGATCGTCATCATCGGCTCGGAGATGACGCCGATCCTGACCGGCCAGTGCGACGTGGTGAGCGGCTGGGTCACCAATACCACGACGCTGAAGCCGCTTGGGCCGGATCGCATCGATCTCTTCCTGTGGGACACCGGGGTGCGGCTGTACGCGCTGCCCTACTACGCCACCAAGGACACCATCGAGAAGAAGTCCGACATGCTGATCGCGTTCACGCGCGCGGTGTCGAAGGGCTGGGAATACGCCCTCAACAACACCGAGAAGACGGTCGACTTCCTGGTCAAGGAGTACCCCAACCTCAAGCACGACGACGAGGTCGCGGGCAGCAAGGCGCTGCTCAAGTTCGCCTTCAACGCCAATACCAAGGCCAACGGCTGGGGCGTGTTCGATCCCGCCGTATGGGCCGAGCAGATCAAGATGTACGACGACCTGAAACAGTTCTCCGCCGGTCCGCCCAAGCTCGAGGACGTGATCACCACCAAGATCCTCGACGCCACCAAGGCCAACCGGCCCAAGATCGGCTGAGCGATGGCGGTCGCGCTCGCCCGCAAAGCTGCCGCGCCGGCCGATAGCGCCGTCGCGGTGCAGTGCGAGCGCGTCACCGTGCGCTTCACCACCGAGCGCGGCACCGTGACCGCGCTCGAGGACATCGATCTCGAGATCCCGCGCGGCAGCTTCCTCACCCTGCTGGGACCGTCGGGCTGCGGCAAGTCGACGTTGCTGCGCGTCATGGCCGACCTGATCGAGCCCAGCAGCGGCAAGGTCGCGGTGCTGGGCGACGTGCCGGCGACGGCGCGCCAGAACCGCGAGATCGGCTTCGTCTTCCAGGATCCGGCTCTTCTGCCGTGGCGCAACGTGATCGACAACGTCACGCTGCCGCTCCAGGTAGGCGGCGGCAGGGCGTTGCCGGGCGCCCGCTCGCCGCAGGAACTGCTGCAGCTGGTCGGCCTCACCGGCTGGGAGCAGGCGCTGCCGCATGAGCTCTCGGGCGGCATGCGCCAGCGCGTCGCCATCGCGCGGGCCCTGGTGTCCGGGCCGCGACTGCTGCTGATGGACGAGCCGTTCGGCGCGCTGGACGAGATCACGCGCGATAGGCTGAACGAGGAATTGCTGCAGGTCTGGGAATCGACCGGCACCACCATCGTATTCGTGACGCACTCGATCTACGAGGCGGCGTTCCTCGGGCAGAAGGTGCTGCTACTGGCGGCTCGGCCCGGCCGGGTGCGCGAACTGGTGCCCGTCACGCTGCCGACGCCGCGCAAGCTCGCCATGCGCGAAAGCCAGGAGTTCGTCACCTTGGCGGGCCACTTGCGCCGCGTGCTGGAGGGCTGCTGATGGCGAATCACGTCGATACGGCTCCCCACCCCACTCAAATGGGCGGCGCCTTCGTCGAGGACGCCGAAGCGCAGGCGCGCTTCCTCGGTCGCAAGCGCTATCTCGCCTGGCGCCGGCGGCTCCTGCCGGTGCTCGCCGTTGTGCTCTTCCTGGTGGCCTGGTGGCAGGCGGTCGTGCAGTTCGACATCAAGCCTTTCATCGCGCCGTCGCCGGTCGCGGTGGCGCACGAGTTGCACAATCAATTCCCGGTGCTGATGAGCAACCTGCTGCCGACCGCGATCGAGGCGGTCTGCGGCTTCCTGTTGGGTAACTTCGCCGCCATCTCGCTCGCCACCGTGTTCGTGTGGCGCAAGACGGCAGAGGAGGCGCTGTTTCCCATCGCGGTGATGGTCAACACCATCCCGGTCGTCGCCAAGGCGCCGATCCTGGTGCTGCTGCTGGGCAACGGCATGGAGCCCAAGATCGCCATCGCCGCCATCATCTGCTTCTTTCCGACGCTCGTGAACATGACGCGTGGCCTGCGCGATGTCAGGCCCGAGCAGCTCGAGCTGATGCGCATCCTGTCGGCCACGCAGAGCGAGGTGTTCTTCCGCATTCGCGTGCCCAACGCGCTGCCCTATCTTTTCTCGGCGCTCAAGATCGCCGCCTCGACCGCAGTGATCGGCGCCATCGTCGGCGAATGGATCGGCTCGACCAAGGGCATTGGCGCGCTGATCATCCAGTCGACCTACAATTTCGATTCGCCCTTGCTCTACGCCACCATCGTCGTCGGCTCGACCTTCTCGGCACTGTTCTTCGGTGTCGTGACGCTGGCCGAGGGCCGCATGCTGCGGTGGAACGTCACGCACAACGCCTGAGGAGTCGTCCCATGACCGCAACGCCGCAATTCGTCGCCGAAAAGGGCGGCCAGGTGCCCGTGGTTGCCGCCTCCGACCTCGTCGTGGTGGGCGGCGGGCCGGCCGGCATCGCCGCCGCCCTGGCCGGTGCGCGCAACGGGCTGAACGTCAGCCTGCTCGAGCGCTACCCCTATCTCGGAGGGCTGGCGTCCGGCGGCATGGTCCTGGTGCTGGACGACATGTGCAACGGCCAGGAGATCGCCGTGCGCGGTCTGTGCGCCGACCTGATCGCGCGCATGGAGAAGATGGGGCTGGCGGTGACGCCGCCGGAGGCCGACCGCCGCTCCGATCCGGCGATGTGGCGCAAGTGGTCCCGCTGGGGCGTGTTCGACTTCACCTCGCAGCAGCGGCCGCAGCCCATCGTCTATGCCGCCGCCTTCGATCCCGACGGCTTCAAGCGCGCCTCGAACGACATGGTCGGCGAAGCCAAGATCAACCTCCGCCTGCATAGCTGGTTCAGTCGCGCCATCGCCGAGGACGGTGCCATCAAGGGGGTGATCTGCGAGAGCAAGGAGGGCCGGCAGGCGATCCTGGGCAAGATCGTGGTCGACGCCACCGGCGATCTCGATGTCGCGGCGTCCGCCGGCGCGCCCTTCATCGAGGGCGCCTATATCGTCACCACGGTGTTCCGGTTGGGCGGCGTCGATATCGAGGAAGCCGAACGCTTCGAGTACGAGGAGCCCGAGGCTTTCAAGGCGCTCGATCGCGAGGCCAAGCGCATCATTGGCGGCTCGTGGGACAAGTGGTGGCTCAAGACGCCACTGCCCGACGTGGTCTGGTGCAACTGCCCGCACATGGCAAACTACGACGGGCTAAAGGTGAACGACCTGACGCGCGCCGACTTCGAGGGGCGCAAGCGCATCGCCAATCTGGTCGACTACCTGCATGCCAAGATGCCGGGCTTCGAGGGTTGCTACGTCGTCGACGTGGCGCCGCAGCTCGGCATCCGCCAGACGCGGCTGCTCGAGGGCCTCTACGTCGTGACCAAGGAAGACGTGGCCGAGCGGCGGCACTTTGCCGATTCGGTGGCGCGCGGCCGCGACTACTACACGCCCTACCGCGCGCTGCTGCCCAAGAAGGTGCAGGGTCTGATCGTGGCTGGCCGCCACTACTCGGCGACCTCGTCGGCGCAGCGCATGTCGCGCGAGATCCCGCCCTGCATGGCGATGGGCGAGGCGGCCGGCGAGGCGGCGGCGCTGGCGCTGGAAGGCGGCACGACGCTCGATCGCATCGACGTCGGCAAGCTGCAGGCCCGCCTGCGCGCCAAGGGCGCCGATCCCGGCGATCGGCCGGCGGCCAACGCGACTGTGCTCAGGGCGGCCGAATGACGAAGAGCGCAGTGCAGCCGCTGTCGGGCATCAAGGTGCTCGACTTCACGCAGGTCATGATGGGGCCGTGCGCCACCCAGATGCTGGCCGACTATGGCGCCGACGTGATCAAGATCGAGCGGCCGGGCGCCGGCGATCTGTCGCGCAGCTCGCTGGCTGACGATCCCGACGGGCTGAACAACCCGGTGTTCCGCAGCCTCAACCGCAACAAGCGGTCGATCGCGCTCGACCTGCGCGGCGAGGCGGGCAAGGCGATCGTCTACGACCTGGTGAAGAGCGCCGACGTGGTGGTGAACAACTTCCGCGCCGGCGTCATGGACCGCATGGGCTTCGGCTACGACAAGCTCAAGACCATCAACCCGCGCATCATCTGCGCCTTCGGCTCGGGCTTCGGCCAGTCGGGGCCGCTCTCCCACAAGGGCGGGCAGGACATCCTGGCGCAGGCGACCTCGGGCGTCATGGCGCGCAAGCCTGATCCGCACCTGCCGACGACGCTCTATTCGACGGCGCTCGCCGACTATTCCGCAGGCATGCACCTTGTGCAGGGCATTCTGCTGGCGCTGATGCAGCGCGAGAAGACCGGCGTCGGCCAGTCGCTCTCGGTGTCGCTCTACGATTCGATGCTGGCCATGCAGATGCAGGAAGCCTCGATGTGGCTCTCCCGCAAGCGCGACCTGAACTGGGGCGCCTTCCCGCTGACCGGCGTGTTCGAGACGACCGACGGCGCCCTGGTGATCGTCGGCGCTTTCAAGGCCAATCCCCTGCACGACATCTGCCGCGCGCTCGGCCTGCCTGACCTGTCGGCCGATGCCAAATACGCGACCTTCGCCAAGCAGGCGGAAAACAAGGCCGAGCTGCACAAGATGTTCCGAGCCAAGCTTTCGACCAACACCACGGCCCATTGGCTGGCCCGGCTCGAGGAGCAAGACCTGCTGTGCGCGCCGGTGCAGACCCTGGGCGAGGCGCTGGAGTCCGGCCAGACGGCGGCCAACAACATGGTGATCGAGGTCGATGCCATGAAGCTCGTGGCGTCGCCGATCACCATGGAGCCGCAGGCCTTCCGCGTTCGCCACGCGCCGCCCGGGCTGGGCGAGCATGGCTATGAAATCCTGAGCGAGCTCGGCTACCCGCCGGAACGGATCGCCGAATTGCGTGGCGCGAAGGTGCTGGGATGACCATTCGCTTCGCCGTCCAGGATCACGTCGCCCGGGTCACGATTGACCGGCCCGACCGGATGAACGCGATCGATGAGGCGTCGGAAACCGAGCTGATCCGCATCTGGGAAACGATCGAGAAGGACAACAACGTGCGCTGCGTCGTGGTGACCGGCGCCGGCGAGCGCGCGTTCTGCACCGGCGCCGACATGAAGCAGAGCGGCAACAAGACCGGATTGGAATATTGGGGCGCGACCCGACCGGGCGGATTCGGTGGCCTCAGTCTGCGCGACACGCTCGACGTGCCGGTGATCGGTCGCATCAACGGTCATGCGCTGGGCGGCGGCATGGAGATGGTGCTGGGCTGCGACATCGTGGTCGCGGCCGAGAACGCCACTTTCGGCTGCCCCGAGCCCAGGGTCGGGAGGCTGGCGCTGGAAGGCGGCGTCGCCCAGTTGCCGCGTCGCATCCCCCACGTCTGGGCGATGGGCATGCTGCTCACCGGCCGGCGCATCTCGGCCGCCGAGGCGCTCAACTTCGGCCTGGTCAACGAGGTCGTGCCTCAGGCCGGGCTCGATGCCGCGGTCGACAGGTGGGTGGCCGACATCCTCGCCTGCGCGCCGCTTTCGGTGAAGGCGGTGAAGCAGATGGTGCGCCGCGGCGCGCAGCTCTCGCCGCAGCAGGCGCAGATGCTGAAGGTGCCGGCGCTGATCGCCGCG
Organism: Reyranella sp.; assembly: GCA_051985755.1. GTDB lineage: Bacteria > Pseudomonadota > Alphaproteobacteria > Reyranellales > Reyranellaceae > Reyranella. The sequence goes on from JBPYDO010000096.1 coordinate 12,434, forward strand.
CTGAACTCGATCGACCAGGACGAGGGCGTGAAGGCGTTCCAGGAAAAGCGCCCGCCGGTCTGGCAGGGCCGCTAGCGAACGCCATGGCCTACGTCATCACCTCGACCTGCATCGACGTGAAGGACGGCACCTGCCAGAAGGTCTGCCCGGTCGAATGCATCTACGAGGGCGGGCGCATGATGTACATCCAGCCAGACGAATGCATCAATTGCGGCATCTGCGTCTCGGTCTGCCCTGTCGACGCGATCTACGAGGACTACGACGTGCCGGGCGAGGAGGAGGAATTCATCGCCGCCAACGCCGAGTTCTTCGGCGCCGGCGTGACCGGCTGGGGCACCCCGGGCGGCGCGAGTCCTGGATATGTCAGCAAGCTGGACGTACCGCTGGTGCGCGATTTCGTCACTTCCAGGGAGTAGGTTCTAGCCATGGAAATCGGCGTGTTCATCCCGATCGGCAGGAACGGCTGGATCGTCTCGACCACCTCGCCGCAATACAATCCGAGCTTCGAGCTCAACAGGCAGACGACGCTCAACGCCGAGCGCTACGGCTTCGATTTCGCGCTGTCGATGATCAAGCTGCGCGGCTTCGGCGGCCAGAGTGGGTTCTGGGACCAGAATCTCGAATCCTTCACGCTGATGGCGGGCCTGGCGTCGATCACCTCGCGCATCAAGCTCTATGCCACCGTCCCGACCCTGGTCATTCCGCCAGCGATCGCCGCGCGCATGGCCGTGACCATCGATTCGATCTCACGCGGCCGCTTCGGGCTGAACATCATCACCGGCTGGCAACGGCCGGAATACTCCCAGATGGGCCTGTGGCCGGGCGATGAGTATTTCGCGCGCCGCTACGATTTTGCCGCCGAGTACGTGCAGGTCATGCAGGAGCTGTGGACGACCGGCGCCTCGAACTTCAAGGGCGAGTTCTTCAAGATGGACGACTGCCGCGTGCTTCCCTTGCCGCAGAAGCCGATCACGCTGATCTCCGCCGGCCAGAGCGACGCCGGCATGAAGTTCATCGCCAAGTACGCCGACTACAATTTCGCCTTCGGCATGGGCTTCAACACCCCGACCGCCTGTGCGCCCACGGTCGAGCGTCTGCAGAAGGCGAGCGCCGCCAGCGGCCGCAAGGTGGCGACCTACGGCCTGTTCATGATCATCGCCGGCGAGACCGACGCCGAGGCCAAGGCCAAGTGGGACCTCTACAAGAGCGGCGCCGACCTGGAGGCGCTGAAATGGCTGACCCAGCAAAGCTCGGCCGACACCAAGTCCGGCGCCGACACCAACGTGCGTCACATGTCGTCGGAAGTGAGCAACGTCAACCTCAACATCGGCCTGTTGTGCGGCTCCTACGCCTCGGTGGCGCGCATGATGGACGAGATCGCGACCATTCCAGGGATGGCCGGCGTGCTGCTGACGTTCGATGAGTTCGTGGTTGGCACCAGGAGCTTTGGCGAACGCATCCAGCCCCTGATGAAATGCCGCCGGCACATCGCCTCGGCCGCTCCCTCGCTGGTACAGGCGGCCGAATGAGCGATCCTCAAGCCAAGCCCGTCAGCTACTTCCCGCCGGAGGATCCGGCGGCGCGCTATCTGCCGGCGCGGCCCGAGCCGATCATGATCCGCCCGGCCGAAACGGCGCTGATCATCGTCGACATGCAGAATGCCTACGCCTCGCCCGGCGGCTATCTTGATCTCGCAGGCTTTGACATATCGGGCGCGGCGCCGGCCATCGAGAAGGTCCGCGAGGCGGCGGCGGCCGCGCGCGCCGCCGGCATGCCGGTGATCTTCTTCCAGAACGGCTGGGATCCCGACTACGTCGAGGCGGGCGGCCCGGGCTCGCCCAACTGGCACAAGTCGCACGCGCTAAAGACCATGCGCCGGCGGCCCGAGCTCATGGGCAAGCTGTTGGCCAAGGGCGGCTGGGACTATGAACTGGTGCAGGCGTTGCCGCCTCAGCCCGGCGACGTCGTGGTCCAGAAGCCGCGCTACAGCGCCTTCTTCAATACCAACCTCGACAGCCTGCTGCGTGCCCGCGGCATCCGCTCGCTGGTCTTCACGGGCATCGCCACCAACGTCTGCGTCGAGTCCACGCTGCGCGACAGCTTCTTCCTGGAATATTTCAGCGTCGTCCTGCACGACGCCACGCACCATGCCGGGCCCGACTTCATCCAGCAGGCTTCGCTCTACAACATCGAAAAGTTCTTCGGCTGGGTCTCCTCGGTAGAGGAGTTCCGCAACGCCTTGCAGGCCAACGTCAATCCCATGGCGACCATGAAGGGAGATTCCTGATGCCCAAGAAGGCCATTTTTCCACCTGGCTCCGGCCCGACGCTCGCACCCTATTCGCCCGGCGCGCTGGCCGACGGCGTGCTCTATGTCTCGGGCACCCTGGCGCTCGATGCCAAGTTCAACGTCGTGCACAAGGGCGACGTCGCCAAGCAGACCGAATTCGTGCTCGAGCAGATCAAGGCGGTGATCGAAGCGGCGGGCGGCAGCATGGCCGACGTCACCTTCAACCATATCTTCATCACCGACTGGGCCAACTACGGCGCCATGAACACGGTCTACGGCAAGTACTTTCCGGGCGACAAGCCGGCGCGCTACTGCATCCAGTGCGGCCTGGTGCGGCCCGACGCCCTGGTCGAGATCGCCTCGACGGCGCATATCGCCAAGAAGTGACGATCGACAGGTGACGGTCGACGTCCGCGAGGGCAGGGCGGGCGCGCCCACGGTCCTGCTCTCGTCGGGGCTGGGCGGCACGGCCGGCTATTGGGCGCCGCAGCTCGCGGCGCTCGAGCCGCAGTTTCGTGTCATCACCTATGACCAGGCTGGCACCGGTCGCAATCGACGCGAGTTGCCGGTTGACCACAGCATTGCGGCGATGGCCGACGAGGCTTTGGCGGTGCTCGACGCCGCCAAGACCGAGGCGGCGCATTTCGTCGGCCATGCCCTGGGTGGATTGGTGGGGCTCGAGCTCGCCCGGCGGCGGCCGAAGCGACTGCGCTCGCTCACCGTCGTCAATGGCTGGGCGACGGCGTCCCACCACACCCGGCGCTGTTTCGAGATGCGACTTGCCCTGCTGAAGCACGAAGGGCCGGCGGCCTATGTGCGCGCCCAGCCGATCTTTCTCTATCCTGCCGATTGGCTCGCCCGGAACGCCGCCCGAGTCGAGCGGGAGGAAGCCCACGGCATTGCCGGCTTCCAGGGGGAGATCAACCTCAGGCGGCGCATCGCGGCGCTCCTCGACTTCGACGCGACTGCCGATCTCGCAAAAATCGAAGTCCCGGCACTAATCCTAGGAGCACGCGACGACGTGCTGGTGCCGAGCTTGATGTCGGAGCAGCTTGCGGAGGCTATTCCCGGTGCCCGGCTCCACGTGGCGCCGTGGGGCGGGCACGCGATCAACGTCACCCAGCCCGACCAATTCAATGCGGTCCTGTTGGACTTCGTCGGCCATCAGCCGTAACGTTCGGCAGTTTTGCCGCCGTCGGTGGCACACTTATTGCGACGCGAATCTCAAGCGGAGAACTTCACCAGGCCCACTCTTCCAACGACAAACGGGGGTGTCCCATGACTCGCAGGTCTTCTCGATCGAGCTTCAAGTTCAACCGCCGTCAACTGCTCAAGGGCGCCGCCGCCGGCGGCGCAGTCGTGGCGACCGAGGCGGTCACCGGGTTTCCCACAGTGTGGGCGCAGAACATCAAGGACATCACTCTGGTCCAGGCCGGCGGATCCTACGCCGTGATCAAGGAGATCGGCGAGCAGGCATCCAAGGAGCTCGGCTTCAAGGTCGTGATGCAGGCGATCACCGACGACGTGCAGATCAATCGCTCGGTGACGCAGCCCGAGACGATCGACATCAACAACATCGACAGCACCAAGCTGCCTTACCTGCTCGGCAAGGGCGTGCTGCAGTCGATCCCGGTTGCCAAGTACAAGTACTGGGCCGACACGGTGCCGCTCTTCACCAAGGGCGCCTATCCGAGCGGCGAGATGGCGTCGACCCAGGGCCTCGCGCCGATCGAGGCGATGTTCTACGAGACCAAGGACGCCAAGAAGCTCGCGACCAAGCCAACCGAGTTTCTGACCATGATTCCCACCATCTACAACGCCGACACGCTCGGCATCCGGCCCGACCTGGTGGGCGGCCGCGACAAGGTCACGAGCTGGAAGGACCTGCTCGATCCCAAGTACAAGGGCAAGACGGCGCTGGTCGATTACGCTCCGGTCGGAGTCATGGACGTCGCCATGGCGCTCGAGGCGCGCGGCGACTTCAAGTATGGCGACAAGGGCAACATGACCAAGGCCGAAATCGACAAGACCATCAAGATCATGATCGCCATGAAGAAGGGCGGCCACTTCCGCTCGTTCTGGAACACCTTCGACCAGTCGGTGAACCTCATGGCATCGGGCGAGGTGGTGATCCAGTCGATGTGGTCGCCGGCCGTCACCGCGGTGCGCAGCCGCGGCATCGACTGCTACTACGTGCCGCTGAAAGAGGGCTATCGCGGCTGGTTCGTCGGCCTGGTGCCGATGGCGCATCTCAAGGGGCTCAAGCTCGACTGCGCCTGGCAGTACTTGAACTGGTACAATTCCGGCTGGCAGGGCGGCTTCATCGCCAAGCAGGGCTACTATTCGTCGGTGCCCTCGACCGCCAAGAAGTTCCTGACGGCGGACGAATGGGACTACTGGTACGAGGGCAAGCCGGCGGCGGTCGACATCAAGGACCCCTACGGCACCATCATGGAGAAGAAGGGCGCCAAGCGCGACGGCGGCGGCATCTGGGAGCGCATGGGCCACATCGCGTGCTGGAACACCGTGATGGACGAGGACCGCTACCTGACCAAGCGCTGGAATGAGTTCGTATCGTCCTGATTTTTTGCGTTAACGGTCCATGACGAGCATCGAAGAGGCGGCGTCCGCGTATGTCGGGGCGCCGCCGGTTGAACACGTGCAGGAGACCACCGGCGAGCGGGCATCGTGGGTCCAGGTGTCGCCGCTGGTCGTCGTGCTGCTGCTGTTCTTCGGCCTGCCGATGCTGGTCGTGCTGGTCGTCAGCTTCTTCGACTTCAGCCGCACCGACATCATCCCGACCTTCATTCTCGACAACTACGTCGATCTGTTCACCTCAGAGGTGACCCTGCGGCTCTACCTGAGCTCGCTCAAGTTCGCGGCGATCGTCTGGGCCGTGACCTTGGTTCTGGGTTTCAACATCGCCTACTTCCTGGTGTTCCACGTGCGCACGCTGCTGTGGCAGATTGGGCTGTTCCTGCTGTGCACGGTGCCGTTCTTGACCTCGAACATCATCCGCATGATCTCGTGGATCCCCTTCCTCGGGCGAAACGGCATCTTCAATGAGGCGCTGGTTGGCAGCGGCCTGATCAGCAAGCCGCTGGAATTCCTGCTGTTCTCCGACTTCGCCGTCGTCGTGGCCTACGTCCACCTGTTCACGCTGTTCATGGTGGTGCCGATCTTCAATTCCATGGCGCGCATCGACAAGAGCCTCCTGGAAGCGGCGCGCGATGCCGGCGCCGGCCGCTTCCGCGTGGTCGCCGAGATCGTGCTGCCGCTCAGCCGTACCGGCATCGCGCTGGGCTCGATCTTCGTGGTGACGCTGGTGATGGGCGATTCCTTCGTCGTGCACACCATGAGCGGCGGGCAGAGCGCGTCGGTGGTCTCGGCGCTGCAGACCGAGGTCGCCGCACTGCAGTACCCGCCGGCCGCGGCAAGCGCCGTCATCATGGTGGTCATCGTGACCCTCATGGTGGCCGGCATCCTGCGCGTCGTCGATGTCCGCAAGGAACTGGCAGGAGGCTGAGGTCGGGGCATGCAAACCATCGAGGGATCCCGCCCCTGGACGTTCTACGCTTTCGCGGCCTTCTTCGGGTTGTTCGTGGCGTTTCTCTACGGCCCGATGATCGTCATCTATGTCCTGTCGTTCCAGGGCCCGAATGGCGGCATGACCTTCCCGATGAACGGCGTGTCGCTCATGTGGTTCAAGTCGCTGATCTCGCAGACCAGGGTGGGCGACATCGCGGGCGCCTTCCACCGCTCGGTCGGGCTCGCCGCGCTGGTGTCCATCATCACGGTGGTGGTCTCGGTGGTGGCGGGGCTGGGCTTTCGCCGGCGCTTTCGCGGTTCGGCCTTCGCCTTCTACCTGGCGATCGCCAGCCTGATCATGCCCGGCCTTTTCGTCGGCCTCGGCCTCGCGCTCTCCTTCCGGCTGCTCGGCCTCGAGACCCACTGGTTCACCTCCGGCCTTGCGGCGCAGCTCACTTGGACCCTGCCGTTCGGCCTCCTGATCATGTTCGCCGTGCTCGGCCGCTTCAACCGGTCCTACGAGGAGGCGGCAGTCGACCTCGGCGCCACGCCCTGGCAGAAGCTGCGCGAAGTGACCTTGCCCATGCTGCTGCCTGGCATCATCGGCGTGGCGCTGTTTGGCTTCACGCTGTCCTACGACGAGATCGCCCGCACCGCGATCGCCGCCGGCAGCAAGAACACCTTGCCGCTCGAGATCTGGGCGATGACCACCACCATCACCTCGCCGACGCTCTATGCCGTGGGTGCGGTGACCACGATCATCTCGTTCATCGTGATCATCATCGCGCTCTCGGCCATTGCCACCATCCAGCGTCGGCGTGCGCGCGGAGCTGCGCGCGCCACCTTGTCAGCGACGGAGTGAGTCCATGAGCACGGTCACCGGCAGCGGCGAAGTCGCTCTCGTTGGCGTCACCAAGCGGTTCGGCGAGACCGTCGCGGTGAAGGACCTCAGCCTCGCCATCCCGCACGGCTCCTACTGCTGCCTGCTGGGGCCGAGCGGCTGCGGCAAGACCACGATCCTGCGCATGATCGCCGGCCACGAGACGCCTACCAGCGGCGACATCCGGATCGGCGGCACATCCGTGCTCGGCCTGCCGCAGATCAGGCGCGGCACGGCGATGATGTTCCAAAGCTACGCGCTGTTCCCGCACCGCAGCGTGCTCGACAACGTGGCGTTTGCGCTGAAGATGCGCGGCGCCGGACTGGCCGAGCGCCATGGCAAGGCGCGCCAGCTCCTGACCAAGGTCCAGCTCGAGAAATTCGCCGACCGGCTGCCGGCCCAGCTGTCGGGCGGCCAGCAGCAGCGCGTCGCGCTGGCTCGCGCGTTGATCACCAATCCGCGCGTGCTGCTGCTGGACGAGCCGCTTTCGGCGCTCGACGAGTATCTTAGGCTGCGCATGCGCGGCGAACTGCGCCGCGTGCAGCGCGAGCTCGGCATTACCTTCGTCCACGTCACTCACACCCAACTCGAGGCCATCGCCGTCGCCGACACGGTGGTCGTCATGGCGCAGGGCCATATCGAGCAGGCGGCCAGCGCCCGCGATATCTTCATCTCGCCGCGCAATGCCTACGTCGCGCGTTTCGTCGGCGGCCAGAACGTGCTGAGCGGCACCGTGGAGAACATCCTCGACGGCACGGCGGCGGTCGCTGACGGCCGCGGCGGCCGCTTCGCCTTTCCGGTGGGCGAGGCGCGGCCGGCCCGCGGCAGCAAGCTGTGGGGTTCGGTGCGGCGCGATCGCATTGCGCTCGAGAAGCTGGCGCCGGGCGCCAAGCCCGCCAGTGCGCTCAACATGGTGGTGGGCGAGGTCCATACCATCGAGAACCAGGGCTCCTACGTGAAGGTGACGCTGAGCCTGGGCGAAGGCGACGAGTTCGTTGCCAACCTCCAGGACGAGACCTTCTTCGGCAATCCGCTCGACATCGGCGATCGCGTGGCGGCGCGCTGGTCGGCGTCGGACGTCAAGCTGCTGGACGAGGGTCCGGTCGCCCGCGATCTGCCGCCGGCGGCCGAGGCGGCCGTCGCGGGCTAGGTTCGTTCAGCCCAGGAACTGGCGGAACTGCGCCACGACGAAGTCGGGTCGCTCGCGCACCGAAGCGTGGCCGGCGTTGGGCACCTCGGCGAGGCCCTGGCTGCCCGGAATGTTCGCGGCCATCCACTTGGCCGCCTCCTTGAAGGCCGGCCCCTCGTTGGATCCGAGAACGATCTTGGTCGGCATGCGCATGCGCTTGGCCTGCTCGCGTGCGTCGACGTGCGCCAGCCATTCGCAGCCCAGCGCATAGCCTTCGCCCGAGCACGCCGCCCATTTCTCCTTCACATGCCGCACGTTGGGCCCGTTCTCGGCCAGCGAGGCCTCGGTGAAAAACACTTTCTCCAGCGCCGGAATCAGGCTCGCCACGCCCTTGGTGCGGGCCGCCTCGGCGCGGACCGGCCAGGCGGCGCGCATTTCCTCGCTGTAGCGCGGCGTGCAATCGCACAGGATCACGCGCTCGACCATGTCGGGATAGGTGCCGGCGAAATGCTGGGCCAGCGATCCGCCCATCGAGATGCCGGCGATCGAGGCCTTGACGACGCCTTCGCGCTTCATCAGGGCGCGCAGCAGTTCGCTGAGCTCGGCCTCGCCGTACTGACCTTTGGGCAGCGGCGTGTCGTGGTGGCCGGGCAAGCTGAAGGCGATCAGTTCGAACCGTTCGGCAAGCGGCTCCAGCACGTCCCAGAAGTGCCAGTCCATGCCGAGGCAATGCAGCAGCACCAGGGGCTTGCCGCGGCCGCGGCGATGCACGGTGACTTGGCCAGGATCGAGCGGCTTGGGATTCCAGTCCATGGGTCACCTTTCCCAGTCAGGCGGCAAAGCAATCGGAGATCGGATAGAGCTCGAAGCCGACTTTGCGGCCGGTGCGCTGGGCACTTAACGCGGGCGCCACGTCGCCCTGCCAGGTGTTGGCGTCGAAGCGGTAGCCCTGCACGGTGTCGGCCTCGCGCGACACCACGAAGAGGAGCGGCGGGACCATCTCCTCGGGCTCGACCAGCTTCGCGGCCTTGCCGCTCGCCGACCATTCGCGCATCTCCTTGGCCATGCCCGGCGTGTTGGCGCCGGCGCCGGGATTGACGATGTTCACCGTCACGCCGGTGCCGGCCAGTTCCTTGGCCCAGATCTCGGTAGCCATCTCCAGCGCCGCCTTGGTCGGGCCGTACGGCACGCTGCCGGGGCGGTTCATGGTGTCGAGCTTGGTGGTGACGTTGACGATGCGGCCCCAGCCGCGCTTCAGCATGACGGGCACGACCCGTCGGGTCAGCTGCTCGTGCAGGACGTAGTTCGTGTCCATGGTGTTCTGCACGATCTCGTCGCTCAGCTCCCAGAACTTGCGCGGGCCCTTGGTGAACCGGTCGGGGTCGGTGTAGGTGAAAGTGAGGCCGGCATTGTTCACAAGTATGTCCAATCCGGCGAACCGCTGCTGGGCGGCCTGGACAACCTCGTCACAGGCGGCCGGTCGGCGCAGATCGAGCGCTAGGCAGTGCAGCGCGCCCAGGTAGTTGCCGGCATCGCGCTCCATGTCCGGGATGTCCTCCGCAATGTGGCCGACGGCCACCACCTTGCGCCCCGAGCGCAGCAGGCCAAGCGCCATCGCCTTGCCCAGGCCGCGCAGCCCGCCCGTGACGACAGCGACGTGGCCGCTCATGTACGCCTCCCTACTGCTTGGCGAGCCCGATTGGGGATAGCGCGGCTCGCCGGTCCTGTATTCAGACCGGTCGAGTCGTTGGTTGCCTAGTCAAGAATGCGTCAGAAGGGCAGCAAAAGAGCTATTCCCAATTGTCCGAAATCATTGACAAAAGTGCGCTTGGCTGGGCCTCGGAGTGGCCGATTTCGGACTGGGAGGCCGGTAAGATCTGCCAAATTCGGCGTTTCCTTGACGCGAAAGCGCGCGCAGATTGGGTTCACGGAGTGCTGTATGCAGTTTGGGTTATTCGGCGGGGCGCGGACCAAGCGCAGCGTCGGCTTGGAAGACAGTCAGGGCTACGAGAGCTTCATCGAATACGTGGCTGAGGCCGACCGGCTGGGCTTCAAGCAGGTTTTCATGGTCGAGCACCATTTCACCGGGCAGGGCCAGGTTTCGGCCTCGATGACGGTGCTCTCCTATCTCGCCGCTCGGACCAAGAACATCCGCCTTGGCACGGCGGTGGTGGTGCTGCCGTGGTATAATCCGGTGCTGATCGCCGAGCAGGTCGCGACCCTCGACCTGTTGAGCGGCGGCCGCGTCGATTTCGGCGTCGGCAAAGGCTATCGGCAGGCCGAATTCGACGGCTTCTGCGTCCCGGCCGCGGAGGCGACGGCGCGCTTCGACGAGGCCATGGAAGTCATCCTCAAGGCCTGGACAACGCCACACGACAAGAATGAGGGCCGCTTCAGCCATCACGGCAAGCTGTGGAAATACAACAACATCGTGGTCGAGCCCGAGCCGCTGCAGCGTCCGTATCCGCCCCTGTGGCTCGCCGCCGGCAGTCCCGACAGCGTGCGCCGCGCGGCGCGCGAAGGCTACAACCTGCTGCTCGACCAGCTCGCCCAGACCGACCAGATCATCCGGCGCGTCGCCGCTTTCCGCGAGGAGTGCCAGAAGATCGGCCGTCCCTACGATTCCAACATGGTGGGCACCACGCGCGCGCTGCAGATGATCCGCAGCGAGAAAGAGCGCCAGCAGATGTACGAGACGCGCAAGCGAGTGATCGCCACGATCGGCGATCTCGCGCGCGACAAGCTCCCCGACCGCGTCGAGGAAGACACGGCGCCGCTGTGGGGCACGCCCGACGAGGTGATCGCCCGGCTGAAGCACCTCGAGGCGAATGGCGTCACCAACATCCTGATCGTCGACCCCAACGCCTCGGTCGCCAACCTGCGCACCTTCGCCCGCGAGGTCCTTCCCGCCTTCCAGGGCAAGCCGGCACCCAAGGCCGCCAAATAGGCGATCCCTCGGCGACGGGCCGTCACCGGGTCTTGGTGATCTGGGCCAGGAAGTCGATGAAGGCTCGCAGCTTGGCCGGCAGATGGCGCTGCGGCGGATAGAGCACCGATACGGGTGCGCCCTCGATTTCGTAGTCCTTCAGGATCTGGCGCACGTCGCCGTTCGCCAGGTCCTTGCGATAGAGCCACCAGGTGCCCTGGGCGATGCCCGTGCCGGCCACCGCCGTTTCGCGCACGAAGTCGCCGCTGTTGATCATGGCATTGCCGTGCACCCTTATGCTGAACGGCTTGCCGTCGCTGCCCTTGAAGCTCCATTCCGGGCCGAAGCGGCTGATCAGGCAGTTGTGCTGCAGCAGCTCATCCGGCGTCTTGGGTTCGCCGTGCCGCTTGAGGTAGCGTGGCGCAGCGACCGTGACCTGCGGCCCGCGCGTCAGCAGCCGGGTGGTGAGGCGCGAGTCGGTGATGTGGCCGGTGCGCACCGCGAGCTCATAGCCCTCGGCGATCAGGTCGACCGCGTTGTCGTTGAAATGCAGCTCCAGCCTGATCTCGGGATAGCGCTCGAAGAACCTGGGCAGCTCGGGCGCCAGGGTGACGCGGCCGAATGACAGCGGCAGCACGGCGCGGATCGAGCCGCGCGGCACGCCGCTCACCCGCTTGATCGCCGCCTCGGCGTCCTCGAGGTCGGCCAAGATGTGAATGCAGCGCTCATAGAATTCCTGGCCGAAGTCCGTGGTCCTGAGCCGCCGCGTGGAGCGGTTGAAGAGCTGCGTCCCAAGGTCATCCTCGAGGCGGGAGATCGTCTTGGTCACGGCCGACGGCGACTGGCCGAGCCGGGCGGCCGCGGCGGTGAAGCCGCCCTGCTCGACGACGCGCGCGAACACGCGCAGTGCCATGAACTTATCCATTGGCCTGCTCGCGGCGCCGCAGGAAGTCGATGAAGTAGCCGGCGAGCGTCCCGTTCTTCTTCTCCCAGGCCGCGAAGTCGACGTCGACATCGACATCCTCGAGCATGACCTCGCGGTATTCGCTGTTCGGCATCAGCCGATGCGCCGCCTGGCCGGGCGCGCGCGGATGAATGCGGTCGTTGCCGGGTATGATGATGGTGGGCAGGGTGAGGCTGCGCATCTCGTCGGGGCTGATGCCCGCCACGGGATGGTTGCTGCCGCGCTGGAAGCCGACCAGCCAGCGGCGCATCGCCGCCAGGAATGCGTCACGTCCGAGATCGTCCAGGATCTGCCGGTTGCGCGGGTTGGCGGCGACCATGGCGGCGAAGTGCTCGGTCTTGGCGACTGCGTCGATGCCGCCGGTCTCGACCGCGACCATGAACTGCTCATAGTAATTGAAGGCGAGTCGCTTGGCGGCGTAGGGACCGCCGGTGACCCGCCACAGCAGCAGCGCCTTCACGGCCTCGGGGTGGCGCAGCGCCAGAAGCAGCGAGAGGCGCGAGCCCGACGAGCAGCCGGCGATGTAGACCGGGCCCGTGCCGAGGGCCTGCAGCAGGGCCAGGAGATCCTCGGCCTGCTCCTGGCTTTCCGAATCGCCGCGGAAGCCGATGTCGGAGGCGCCGGTATTGCGCCGGTCGTAGACGAGGGGGCGGAAGCCCGCCTCGGACAGCAGCACGCCGAGCGCGCGATCGGACGAAAGGCCGCGCCGGCCGCCGGGCGAGATGACGACCCAGGGGCCGCTCTGCCCCAGAACTTCGTAGACCAGGTTGACGCCGCGCACTTTGAGGCTGGGCATCGCGATCTCCTCCCACTTTGCTTTACCTATGTTTGCCGTGCCGCGCGCGATTTAGCACTCCCCTGGCCATCGCTTAAAGTTATTGCACTGACGAAGAAAAAATTGCTTAATGGCAATCGGCGGAGGAACAGGGGGTTCCCATGGGTAGCCTCAACCGGTTCTTTGGCGTGGCGATGGCTCTCGGCGTGCTGGTGTCGACCGGCACGGCAGCGGTGGCCGCCGATCCGACCCTTGCAGTGGTCAAGAAGCGCGGTCAGCTCGCCTGCGGCGTCGCGGGCAACCTCGCGGCCTTCTCCTACCTCAACGACAAGAAGCAGCGGGCAGGGCTCGACGTCGAATACTGCCGCGCGATCGCGGCGGCGGTGCTGGGCGACAGCACCAAGGTCAATTTCGTCGCGATGCCTCGGGCCAAGCGTTTCGACGCGCTGAAGTCGGGCGAGATCGATGTCCTGATCCACAACTCCATCGTCACCATGGAGCGCGGCGCCGGCACGGGCGTGCGGCCGGCCGCCGTCACCTACATCGACGGCCAGGGCTTCGTGGTGCCCAAGTCGCTGGCCGTCAACGCGCTGCAGGCGCTCGACAAGAAGACCGTGTGCGTCGTCAACGATACGCTGCACAAGGCCAACGTCGAGAACTGGTTCACGCTGCGTGGGCTCGCGATCACCACCACGGCCTTCGACGAGCAGGATGCCATGTACCAGGCGTTCTTTGCCGGCCGCTGCGCCGCCGTCACGCAGGAGGCGACCATCCTCGCCTCGACCATCATCGGCAGCGGCAAGGCGGCCAGTTACCTCATGCTGCCCGACATCATCTCGAGCGAGCCGCTCGGGCCCTATGTGCGCTCGGGCGACGAGCAGTGGCTCGACATCGTTCACTGGACGCACAACGCCATGGTCGAGGCGGAGGAGCGCGGCATCTTCCAGGCCAATGTCGACGACCAGCGCAACTCCAAGGACCCCACCGTGCGCCAGCTGCTGGGCAGCGATCCGGGCAACGGCAAGCTGCTGGGGCTCGATGAAGCCTGGGCCTACAACGTCATCAAGCAGGTCGGCAACTACGGCGAAGTCTACGACCGCAACTTCGGCGCCGGCTCGCCGTTGAAGTTCGGGCGCGGCGTCAATGCCCTGTGGCGCAAGGGCGGCGTGATGTACTCCCTGCCGATGCGCTGAAGCCCTACTTGCAGGCGGCCGCCGGCTGCGCTGACATCCTCCCGTCGGCGGGGGCGTGGAGGACAAAATGCAACTGGGTATGGTCGGTCTAGGGCGCATGGGCGGCAACATCGTGCGACGCCTCGCGCGGCATGGGCACGAGTGCGTCGTATTCGACGAAAATGTCGCCACCACGAAGTCTCTCGCCGCCGAGAAAGAGCAGGGCGGCAGGGTGGCGGGCGGCGCCGACCTCTTTGACTTGGTCAAGCGTCTCAGAAAGCCACGCGTCGTATGGGTGATGCTGCCGGCCGGCGCGATCACCGAGCAGACGGTCAATCGGCTGGGCGGCCTGCTCGAGTCGGGCGACACGATCATCGATGGCGGCAATGCCATGTTCCACGACGACGTGCGACGCGCCAAGGCGATGAAGGCCAAGGGCATACACTATATCGACTGCGGCACCAGTGGCGGTGTCTGGGGCCTCGAGCGCGGCTACTGCCTGATGATCGGCGGCGAGAAGGAAGTGGTCGAGCGGCTCGATCCCTTGTTCGCCGCTTTGGCACCGGGCGAGGGCAACATCGCCCGCACGCCGCGGCGTGAGAGGCGCGATCCGCGGGTCGAGCGCGGTTACCTTTATTGCGGACCGAGCGGCTCGGGCCGGTTCGTCAAGATGGTCCATAACGGCATCGAATACGGGATTATGCAGGCCTATGCCGAGGGCTTCGAGATCATGCGCAAGGCGGCGTCCGACGCGGTGCCCGAGGAGCGGCGCTACGATCTCGACCTCGCCGACATCGCCGAAGTGTGGCGCCGCGGCAGCGTCGTCAGCTCGTGGCTGCTCGACCTCACCTCGGCCGCGCTCGCCGAGGATCCGGCGCTGTCGAAATATTCGGGCATCGTCGAGGATTCCGGCGAGGGACGCTGGACGATCAACGCCGCGATCGAGGAGGCGGTCCCGGCTGACGTGCTGTCGGCCGCGCTCTATGCCCGCTTCCGCTCGCGCGACCGCGAAGGCACGGCCAACAAGCTCCTGTCCGCCATGCGCCACGCTTTCGGCGGGCACGTCGAGCCGAAGAAACAGTGATGGCCGCGCCCGAGGCCGGCAAGCCGGCGCCACCCTGTACCCTGGTGGTCTTTGGCGGGACCGGCGATCTCGCACGCCGGCTGCTGGTCCCGGCCCTGCGCAATCTCCGGCGTGATGGCTTGCTCTCCGATCAATTCCGGCTGATCGGCGTCGCCTCGCGCGACATCGGCGACGATGGTTTCCGCGAGCGCCTGCGCGAGGCGATGCAGCAGTTCGGCGGCGGTCGCGGGCAATCGGATGTGCCGTGGTTCTTGGAGCGTGCGCGCTACGTCGGCGGCAAGTTCGAAGATCCCGCTCTGTACCAGTCGCTGGCGCGGCTGTTCGACGAGGTCGGGCGCGCCCCCGGCGTCGGACGGAACGGCCTGTTCTACCTGGCCACGCCCCCCGGCGAATTCGCCACGATCGCGAGTCAGCTCGGAAGGGCGGGCCTGGTGCGTGAAGGCGAGGGCTACTGGCGCCGCGTGATCATCGAGAAGCCGTTCGGCCACGACCTCGCCTCGGCGATGGTGCTCAACAAGGAGCTGCTGGCGACGCTCGACGAGAGCCAGATCTTCCGCATCGACCACTACCTCGGCAAGGAGACCGTGCAGAACATCCTGGTCTTCCGCTTCGCCAACGGTTTCGTCGAGCCGCTGTGGAATCGCGACCATATCGATCATGTGCAGATCTCGGTCGCCGAGACCGTCGGGGTGGAACAGCGCGGTCGCTTCTATGATCGCACGGGAGCGCTGCGCGACATGGTGCCCAACCATCTCTTTCAGCTTCTCACCTTGATCGCGATGGAACCGCCCAGCCGCTTTGCGGCCGACGCGCTGCGGACCGAAAAGTCCAAGGTGCTCGACGCCGTGCACCGCATGACGAGGGACGAGGTCTGCCGCGACGTCGTGCGCGGCCAGTACCGGGCCGGCACCGTCGACGGGCGGACCATCGCCGCCTACCGCGAATCGCCCTATGTCGCGGCCGATTCGCGCACCGAGACTTATGTCGCCCTGAAGCTCATGGTCGACAGCTGGCGTTGGGCCGGGGTTCCTTTCTACCTGCGCACCGGCAAGGCGCTGGCCGGACGGCGCACCGACATCACGATCCAGTTCAAGCAAGCCCCTCTGGCCTTGTTTCGCGACAGTCCGGTCGATCGCCTGCCGACCAACGACCTCGTCCTTCACATACAGCCTGACGAAGGGGTGACCCTGCGCTTCGGGGTGAAGCATCCCGGGCCGTACGTGCGCATTCCGGGCGTCGCCATGAAGTTCAATTATGAGGACGCTTTCCGAGCGCTGCCCAGCACCGGCTACGAGACGCTGATATACGACTGCATGATCGGCGACGCCGCCTTGTTCCAGCGCGCCGACAATATCGAGGTCGGCTGGCGCGTCGTGCAGCCGGTGATCGATGCCTGGCAGGCCGAGGAGCCGTGCGATCTTGCGACCTATCCCGCCGGCGGAACGGGGCCTCACGAGGCCGATGAGCTCCTGGCGCGCGACGGCCGCCACTGGCGCCCGATCATCGGCGACGAAGCGGCTCGCTGAAATTCCTCAGTCGATATCTCGCGGGCCGGTCGCCACTCCGGCTGGCCATGTCATGCTACCTACGCACCGTGAGGTCATGGCCGCTTGCTGTCGGATTACCGCTTTGGGTTCTTGTTGCCCTGCCCCGGCTCCCGTGCGTAAAGCCGCGTGTCTGCATTCCACGCCGCCGCGAGAAGGCAATCCTACCACCCTGTCATGTGGATAAGAGTGCGACAGGCAGCGATGCGAAGAGGTCGCGCGTCGCAACCTTGCGCGATGCCTTCGGCGCGACTTCGCCCATGAGGACGTCGCGTAGCGGAATGTTCGGAAGGCTGAGCGAGGTGTCGTGCCAAGCGTCTCGATCGGGCGTCAACCGCTCGCGATGGGCGATCAGGCGATCGGGCAGGCGCGTCACCGCGACGATCACCACATCGGTCGCCAAGCGTCGCGCAAAAGCCAGCACGTGTTCGGCCCATGGCCCTCGCACTTCGAGCGGCTCGTAGCTGCCCTCGGCGAACAGCGCCGGCCGCTGCCCGCGAAGCGCCAGGGCGCGGGCCACGATCAGTTGCTTCAGGCGGCCATCGCGCCAATGGGCGAGCGCCTCGGAAAACCCGGTGGCGCCAAGACTCCTGGCGCGGGCATCGAAAGCGACGGGCCGTCGATTGTCAGGATCGACCAGGCTGAAGTCCCAGTAGTCGGTGCCCTGATAGAGGTCGGGCACGCCCGGAACGGTGAGTTTGAGCAGCGTCTGCGCCAGGCTGTTGATGGCGCCGGCGGCGGCGATGCCTTGCACGAACCCGACGATATCGGCCAGCAGGTCCGGCAAGGCGTTCTCCGCCACCAGCCGCACGACGAAGCGGCGTGCGGCGCTTTCATAGGCCTGGTTCGGCTCGGACCAGTCGCTGCGCAGCTTGGCCTCGCGCACGGCCTTTTCCTGCCATTGCGCGAGGCGCTGAGCGAAGGCCGAGCGGCCTGGCCTGTCCTCCAGCTCGAGGTCGAGCGGCCAGGCGCCGACCAGCATCTGGAGCAGCATGACGACGTCGCCTGCCGCCGGCGCATTGTCGGTCCAAAGCGGCAGGCTGAGCTCGAGCCATCGTTCGACGTGACGCGCCCAATCTTGCGGCCGCTCGCTCAGCACCGCGAGCCGCGCCCGCACGTCCTCGCCCCGCTTGTGATCGTGCGTCGCCGTCGCGAGCAGCGCGTGCGGGAAGCTCGCAAGACGTCGCCGCATGGCGTCGTGGAACTCCGACGGCAACAGGCTGAAATGACCAGGGTCGAAGCCGACATCGTTGCGCGAGAGCAGGCGGCCATAGCGATAGAAGGCGGTATCCTCGATCGCCTTGGCTGCGACCGGCGCGCTCAACTGCTGGAAACGCCGGATCGCGTCGCCACTTGCGTGCGGCTCGCCCATCCAACGATGAAGCAAGTCGAGGACCCAGCGATCCTGGGCAAGGGCGGTTGCCCGGGCGCCGGTTACGGCGGCCTGCAGGTATGGCTGGTCGCGCTGCGGTCGTTCGGAGCGCGTTGCATAGGTTCGATAGATGGGAAAATGCGCCAGCAGTTCCTTGAGGGCGCGCCGCAGCGCCGGCCGGCTGAGCTCGCCCGCTTCGCGATCGGTGCCGGCCAGCTGAGCGAAGGCACGCGCACAGGAGTCGAGCGGGGCAGCGAAGCTTCGCTCGATGATTTCCCGACGCGCCGCGATCGCTTCCTGGGCGAACTCTGCCGCGCGGCCGCTCCATAACGACCAGCATTCGGCGAGAAGCTCGCCGCCGTGCGGGTCGTGCTGCAGGGCGTTCACCTCGTCCATGAAGTCGTAGCCGGTAGTGCCCTGGCATTGCCAATCGGCCGGCAGGGTCTCGCCGTGCAGCAGGATCTTCTCGACCACGAGGTAAGGCCGCTCCGGATGGACCGGGTCGAGGGTGCGCCGCAGCCGCCGGCAATAGTCGGCAGGGTCGGCGATGCCGTCGATGTGGTCGACTCTCACCCCGGCGATCACCCCTTCGCGATAGAGGCGGCTTACCAGGGCATGGACGCTGGCAAATGCATCGTCCTCCATGCGCAGGCAGACGAGGTCGTTGATGTCGAAGAACCGCCGCCAGTTGATGCGGTCGCCCGACGTGCGCCACCAGCCCAGCCGATAGGCCTGGCGCTCCAGGTCGATGCCGCGGTCGCTGTCGCCGTTCAAAGGCAGCAGCAGGTCGCGATATCGAAGATAGTCGCCGTCGTCGCCGGAGACCCGGACCAGTTCGCCGGACGCCACGACCTCGCTGAGCGGCCTGTCGAGCACCGGCAGGAACAGCTTGCCGTGCAGGCTCCGATCCTCGGGCTGCCAATCGATGTCGAAGAAGCGCGCATAGCGGCTCGTCTCGCCGTGCCTCAGGACGTCGACCCACCACGGGTTCTCCAGGCTGGCCGCCATATGGTTGGGCACGATGTCGGCGATCAGGCCCATGCCGAGCTCGCCGAGCTTCGCCGCCAGTCGCCTCAGCCCCTCTTCGCCGCCCAGTTCCGGGTTGACGCGCGTCGGATCGACGACGTCATAGCCGTGCCGCGAGCCCTTCCGCGCGGTGGTGATGGGCGAGGCATAGATATGGCTGACGCCCAGCTGCGACAGATAGGGCAGCAGGCCCTCCGCGTCCGCAAAGGTGAAGCCTCGATGGAACTGAAGCCGCATGGTCGCGCGCGGTGTCATGAGCGGGCCGTTCGCAGCATGCCGGCGCGCCTGCTCGCCGCCGGATCGTCCAGCACCTTGTCGGCGGTCGCGGTGAACCGGCGGCGCCAGTTTGGATGCTGCGAGGTGGTGCCCGGCAGGTTCGGCTGGTCGATAGTCCCCGTCATGTCTTCGATTGGCACCACGGCGAGCGGCGCCGGCGAGCGGGCGACGAAGGCGATGGCGGCATCGACGACCGGCTCGGTCCGTTGCGCCCGCGGCGCCGGCCCTGTCGCGACTCCTTCCTGCGCAAAGGCGCGCCAGAGTCCGGCGCGATCGACGCTGCGTCCGGCGATCTCCTGTTCATCCGCCATGCCCAACCTGCGCCGCAGCTCGAGGTCGGCGCCCTGCCACCAGCCGGCGACGGTCGGGAGATCATGCGTGGTCGTCATGGCGACGGCATCGCGGCGCCAGTCGTGGCTCGGCAGGTAACGTCCGTCCTCGCGCTGGAACCACAACACATCCATGCCGGCTATCCCGGCGGCGCGGCAGCGGCGTCGAAACTCGGGCGGCACGGTGCCCAGATCCTCGCCGATCACGACCGCACGATGGCGATGCGATTCGAGGGCGAGCAGGCGCACGAGGTCCGTGACAGGATAGGCGAGGTAGGCTCCCTCCGCGGGCGACGTGCCGTGCGGCACCAGCCAAAGCCGCATCAGTCCCATCGCATGGTCGATGCGCACGCCGCCGGCATGTCGCAGGTTGGCCCGCAGCGTGGCGATGAACGGTGCGAAGCCGTTGTCACGCAACGCTTGCGGCGAGAACGAGGTGAGGCCCCAATCCTGGCCCGCTGGATTGAAGCGGTCCGGCGGCGCGCCGAGGCTGAGGCCGCCCAGGAAATCCCCGGGTCGCGTGCCGACCTCGCTGCCGGCGCGGTCGACCCCGACCGCGAGGTCGCCGATCAGGCCGATGCGCATGCCGGCCGCCTTGGCCGCGGTCTGCGCAGCGGCAAGCGCCGTTTCGGTGATCCATTGCAGGAACAGGAAATACTCGACGGGCGCCGCGGCCTGGTCCTGCTGCGCCTCGAATTGGGCATGCGCCTGCAAGGAAGCGCCTCGGTCGCGCACGAAGTCGTCGAAACGGCTGGCCAGCGGTGTCCTGTTTGCCAGGTCGCGCGCGGCGAAGTCGTCGAACAGCCTGCGCAACAGGCCGTATTTCGCGCGCGCCGCGGCGGGCCAGTCGATCAGAGTTTGCTCCGTGCCAGGCGCTGCGCCGGCCTGCGAATCCACGCGCTCTCCGCCCAATGCCGCCGCCGGATCGGCCAACAGAGGATTGAGAAACAGTCGGCTGGACGGCGAGTAAGGGGCGTACCGTTCGGGGTCGGAGGGGAAAAGACTGTGCATTGGGCTCAGGGCCAGCGCGTCGACGCCTTTCCGGCCGGCGCTCTCCGCCAGCGCCTGTAGCGCCGTGGTATCGCCAATGCCGAGGTCGCCCCGTCGTCGAAGGCTGTAGATCTGGACGCCGAGGCCCCACAGGCGCCGGCCAGGCGCAAGGTCGGACACCGTGAAGCAGCGCGGCGGCGCAACGGCAATCGCGAGCTCGCGGTCGCCGTAGCGCAGCTGGTGATAGCCCGCCACTTGCAGCGGCGGCAGGACGGCGCGACCGGCCGAGGAGCCGAGAGCGAGTGTCCGGCGGCCGCCATCCTCGAGCACGAGTTCCGCCCGGCCGGCCGCGCCTGCATCGGCAAACGGCAGGGCCTGGCCGACCGTGGCCGTCAGCAAGGCCTGGCGCGATGGCGAGCGCTTGAGCCGCTCGGTGCTCTCGGAAACGTCGCCCGACGAGGCGCAGGGAAATCCAAGTTCACTCAGTATCCGGCGGAGCGACTCCGGGGAGACTTGCCGCGGACGCTGGGCGGCGTCGACCCAATCGACGGCGATGCCGGCGAGGCGTGCGAGCCTGCGGATCGCCTCGTCGTTCATGGCGGAGCGGCGATGAAGGCGACCGTGCAATAGGGGGCAAGCTGGCCGTCGGCCACTGGATCGTCGCGGCTGGCGAACAGGAACTTGCTTGCTGGGGCGTGAAAGGAGCACTCCCGATCGGCAAGATTGTCGGCAATGTCCAGTTCCGCGCCGTTGCCCAGACGCCATCGCGCGAAGACGGCGGCCTTGCCGAGAACTTGCGCACCGATCGAGCGGGCGCCGGCAAGGTGCGGCACGATCTTCGAATGACGCAAGGCGAGGAGATTGCGGTGGAAAGTGTCCTCGCCGGCCGGCCGCGGACGGCTCTGCTCAAACGTCTGCGGAGCGTTGGGGTCGGGCAGGTTGGCGCCGCCAAATCCCGAAAATCGCGCGAACTCCCGTCGGCGGCCCTCGCGCACGGCCTCGGCCAGAGGTTCGCGATGGTCGGTGAAGTACTGGAAGGGAGTGGCGGCCATGCCTTCTTCGCCCATGAAGATCAGGGGAATGGCGGGGCTGAGCAGCTCGAGCGCGATGGCCGCGCGCAGGGCCGCAGGATCGACCAGGGTGGTGAGCCTGTCGCCCAGCGGCCGATTGCCGATCTGGTCGTGATTTTGCAGGAAGAAGACGAAAGCGGTTGAAGGCAAATCGGCACTCGCCGTGCCGCGTCGTCTTCCGCCGCGATAGGCCGAAGGCTCGCCCTGATAGGCAAAGCCCTCGCTGAGTGAGCGCGCCAGCATCTCCGCCGGCGCCTCGGCATAGTCACCGTAATAGCCGTCGCTCTCGCCGGTCAGCAGGAGATGGACCGCATGATGGGCATCGTCGTTCCATTGCGCGTCGAAGCCGCGGCGCAGATGGCTCGCGTCATTGTCGTCGTGCTCGAGCACGAGATGGATGTGTCGGCCGTCTTCGACCGTTTGCCGGGCCTCGGCCGCCATTTCGTCCAACCAGGCCTGATCGGGGATGGCGTGGGCGGCGTCGAAGCGCAAGCCGTCGAAGCGGTATTCGCATAGCCAATAGAGCGCGTTCTCGGTGAAGAAGCGCCGCACCGCAGACTGGCGGAACTCGATCGCGGCACCCCACGGCGTGCCGGCATCGGTCCGAAAGAACTGCGGAGCGTAAAGGCCGAGATAGTTTCCGTCCGGACCGAAGTGGTTGTAGACCACGTCGAGGAAGACCATCAGCCCCAATTCGTGCGCTGAATCGATCAGCTCCTTCAGCTCATCGGGCGTGCCATAAGCCCGGTCGGGCGCGAACGGCAGCACGCCGTCGTAGCCCCAGTTGCGCCGGCCGGGAAAATCGGCGACCGGCATCAACTCGATCGCCGTGACGCCGAGGGCGGCGAGCCGCGGCAGCTCGCCCCGCACGCCGGCGAAGCCGCCCAGCAGGCCGGCATGCAGCTCGTACAGCACGGTCTCGTGCCACGGTCGGCCGCGCCATTCCGGCGTGCGCCAGCGATAGCTCGCCGGATCCACCACCTGGCTGAAATCGTGAACGTCGTCGGCTTGCAGGCGCGATGCCGGATCCGGCACGGTCGACCCCGCTTCGAGGCGGTAGCAATAGAGCGTCCCCGGCCCGCACTGGGCCTCGGCCGTGAACCAGCCATCGTGCTCGCGCGTCATGGCGACCGTCGGGCCGTCGCTCATCACCACGTCGACCCGGTCCTGGCCGGGTGCCCAGAGCCGGAACCGTGTCCGCCCGTTGCCGAGCCAGGTCGCGCCGAAGGGAAGCGTGCGGGTGAATCCCTGACTCATGACGGCGCTGCCGGCTGGAGGCTCCCGGTCAGCACGACGCTGTGGGCGCGCACGGTCAGCGTCTCGTTGGCCAGCGGCGTTTCAGGTTGGTCGGGCGCGGCGCTGTCGAGCAGGAGCGTCGTCGGCAGATGCGGCGGCGGCAGCGTGAAGGAGCGATCCTCGGATGTCGGATTGAAGAAGCAGGTCAGGATCGCGACGGTTCCATCGGCCCCGGTGGCGGCCCTTTGCAGCACCATGGTTCGTTCCTTGGGATTGTCCCAGGCGGGCGAGTCCATCACGTCGCCTTGCTCGTCGAACCATTGAATGTCGAGCGTGCCCGGCACCGGCTCCTGCTTGCCATGCAGATAGTGCCGGCTGCGCAGCACCGGATGGGCGCGACGGAGCGCCGTCAGCCGCTTCACGAAGGACGTCAGCGCCTGACCCTCGGCAAGGGCGGCCTTCGTCCAGTCGAGCCAGGAAATCTCGTTGTCCTGGCAGTAGGCGTTGTTGTTGCCCTCTTGCGTGCGACCGAATTCGTCGCCGGCCAACAGCATGGGTGTGCCCTGCGACAGGAAGACGGTGGCGAGGATGGCGCATTGCAGACGCCAGCGCGTCTCCTCTATGGCCGAATCGGTGGTCGGTCCCTCGGCTCCCCAGTTGGCCGAAAAATTCTCCGCCATGCCGTCGCCGTTGTTCTCGCCGTTGGCCTCGTTGTGGCGCTGGGCGTAGCTCACCATATCGCGCAGGGTGAAGCCGTCGTGCGAACAGACGAAATTGACCGACACATAGGGGCGCCGGCCGTGGTGCTCGAAGATGTCGCTCGATCCCGCCAATCGTGCGGCGACGTCGGAGCGCTGGCCTTCGTCGCCGCGCCAGAAACGGCGGATGCCGTCGCGAAACCGGTCGTTCCATTCGGCGAAGGGCGGTGGATGGGCGCCCAGCTGGTAGCCGCCGGGGCCGGTATCCCAGGGTTCGGTGATCAACTTGACGCGCGACAGGATCGGGTCCTGGCGAATCGCGTCGAAAAAGGCCGCCCCGGGGTCGAAGCCGTTCCATTCGCGTCCCAGGGTGGCGCCGAGATCGAAGCGGAAACCGTCGACATGGAAAGACGTCACCCAATAGCGCAGTGAATCGAGCACCAGCTGCATCACACGCGGGTGAGCGACGTTGAAGGTGTTGCCGGTGCCGGTGTCGTTGACGGTATGCCGCATATTGTCGTGCAGGAGCCGGTAATCGCAGGCATTGTCGAGGCCGCGGAACGACAGGGTCGGCCCGAGCTCGCTGCCTTCGCCTGAATGGTTGTAGACGACGTCGAGAATGACCTCGATGCCGGACGCGTGCAGATGGCTGACGGCGAACCGCATTTCGTCGGCCGAGCCGTTGGTCAGGTAGCGCGGCTCGACGAGGAAGTAGTTGAGCGGGCTGTAGCCCCAATAGTTGCGCAGTCCCTTCTTGAGGAGGGCCTGGTCCTGCACGAAGGACTGGATCGGCATCAGTTCCACCGCCGTGACGCCCAGCTGTCGCAAGTAGGCGATCGTCGAAGGCTCGGCGAGAGCCGCGAAGGTGCCGCGCTCGCGCGGCCGCAGATCGTTGCGCAGCATCGAGAGGCCGCGCAGGTGGGCCTCATAGATCACCGTGTCCGACCACGGCACGTTGGGCGGCCGGTCGTCGCGCCATTCGAAGGTGTCGGCCGAGACGACGGCCTTGATCATGGCGGGCGCGCTGTCACGGCGGTCGAACGAGAGGTCGGCGCGCGGCGAGTTCACGCGGTAGCCGAACAGGGCGTCGGACGTCCTGAGTTCGCCGAAGGTGCGCCGCGCATAGGGGTCGAGCAGGAGCTTGTTGGAATTGAAGCGATGGCCGTGCTGCGGGTCGTAGGGACCATGCGCGCGAAAGCCGTAGATCAGGCCGGGCCGGCTGTGCGGCAGGTAGCCGTGCCAGACCTCGTCGGTGAATTCTGGCAGGGCCAGGCGTGCGAGCTCGCGCCGGCCGGCCAGATCGAACAGGCAGAGATCGATGCCTGATGCGTGCGCCGAGAACACCGCGAAGTTCGTGCCCAGGCCGTCCCAGGTCGCACCCAGCGGGAAGGGAGCCCCCGGTTCGAGGCGGTTGGGCAGACTGGGCATCGGTCAGCTTTCCGGGCGAAGCAGCACGGTCGCCAGCGGCGGCAGGACAAGGTTGAGCGACTGCGCCTGGCCATGCGCCGGATGCGGCTCGGCCGTCAGCGAGCCGCGGTTGCCCACGTCGCTGCCGCCGTAGAAGCGCGAATCGGTGTTGAGGATTTCCTGCCAGGCGCCGCGGCGCGGCACGCCCACGCGGTAGTCGTGGCGCGGCACGGGGGTCATGTTGCAGACGGCGAGCACCGGCGGATCGTCGTCCCCGGCCAGGCGCAGGAAGGCGAACACCGAATTGGAGCGATCGTCGCCGATCAGCCAGCGGAAGCCCGCATGGTCGCTGTCCCGCGCGTGCAGCGCGCGCTCCTGGCGATAGAGCCGGTTGAGGTCGCGCAGCAGGCGCTGGACGCCGGCATGGGCCGGATCGCCGAGAACGAACCAGTCGATCTCGCGATCATGGCTCCACTCGCGCTCCTGGGCGATCTCGCCGCCCATGAACAGCAGCTTCTTGCCGGGATGCGTCCACATGAAGCCGTAGTAGGCGCGCAAGGAAGCGAACTTCTGCCAGCGATCGCCCGGCATCTTGCCGAGCAGCGAATGCTTCCCGTAGACCACCTCGTCGTGCGACAGCGGCAGGATGAAGCGTTCGGAAAATCCGTAGAGAAGCCCGAAGGTCATGTCGTCATGATGATGCGGGCGGTAGATCGGATCGCGCTCCATGTAGCGCAGCGTGTCGTGCATCCAGCCCATGTTCCATTTGTAGGCAAAGCCCAGTCCCAGCTCGGATGTCGCGCGGGTGACGCCGGGCCAGGCGGTCGATTCCTCGGCGATGACGACGGCGCCGGGACAGCGCTCGCCGACCACGGCGTTGAGATGGCGCAGGAAGTCGACGGCCTCGAGATGCTCGCGGCCGCCATAGATGTTGGGGATCCATTCGCCGGCGGCACGGCTGTAATCGCGGTACAGCATCGAGGCGACGGCATCGACCCGGAGCCCGTCGACATGGAAGTGCTCGAGCCAGTGCAGCGCGCTCGCGATCAGGAAACCCTGCACTTCGCGGCGGCCGAAATTGTAGATGAAGGTGTTCCAGTCGCGATGGAAGCCCTGGCGCGGGTCGAGATGTTCGTAGAGCGCGGTGCCGTCGAAGCGTGCCAGGCCGTGCGCGTCGGTCGGGAAGTGCGCCGGCACCCAGTCGAGGATGATGCCGATCCCCTCGCTGTGCAGGCGATCGACGAAGTGCGCGAAGTCCTGCGGCGCGCCGTAGCGTCCGGTCGGCGAGAACAATCCTAGCGGCTGGTAGCCCCATGAGCCGCCGAACGGATGCTCGGCGATGGGCAACAACTCGAGATGGGTGAAGCCCATCTCCAGCAGGTAGGGGATCAAGCGGTCGGCCGCGTCGTCCCAGGAGACCTTGCCGTCGACGCGCAGCCATGAGCCGAGATGCACTTCGTAGATCGAGATTGGCGCAGTCGGCGCCTGACGCTCGGCGCGCGCGGCCATCCAGGCCTGGTCGTGCCAGCGCTGGGTCCTGGGCGAGGCGACCACCGATGCCGTGGCCGGCGGCGCTTCCGATTGCTTGGCCAGTGGATCGGCCTTTTGCGGCAAGACCACGCCACCGGCGCCCACGATGTCGAACTTGTAGCGCGCGCCCGGCTCGACGCGCGGCACGAACAGCTCCCACACTCCCGCCGGGTAGCGCAGCCGCATGGCATGGCGCCTGGAGTCCCACGAATTGAAGTCGCCGACAACGGAGACGCGGCGGGCATTGGGCGCCCACACCGCGAAGCCCACGCCGGCGACGCCTTCCAGGGTCATGCAGTTGGCGCCGAAGGCCTTGGCCATCTCGAAGTGCCGCCCCTCGTTGAACAGATGCAGGTCGAGTTCGCCCAGCAGGAACCCGAACGAATAGGGATCCTCGGTTTCCTGCACCGCGGCGGGCCAGGTGATGCGCAGCAGGTAGGCGGCGCGATCGACCACCGTGCCTTCGAAGTATCCATCCGGTCCTGTCGGCCGAAGCCTGCCGATCGACGCCTTGTCGCTGCGCCGCACGACCTCGACGGCCTCGGCGCCCGGCAGGAAAGTGCGGATGATGCGGCCGGCCGAGGTGTCGCGCGGCCCCAGCACCTTGAACGGATCGCCGTGGCGGGCCTCGGCCAGGGCGGCGGCCTCAGGCGCGGCAAGGGTCGATGGGGCGACGGCGGTGCTCATGTTTCGATGCGGATCGTGTCCGCCAGCGTCTTGCCGGAAAGGATGCGATTCATCAGGCGGTAGAGCCCCTGCAGGGGAATCGTGAGCCACTGCGGCCGGTTGGCGGACTCATAGGCGAGCTCATAGGCTGCCTTCTCGACCATGAAGAACTCGAGCAGGTCGTCCCCGGCCAGGCCGGCCAGGTCGCCGATGCCCGCGTGGTAGGCGTCGAGAAACGCCTTCTGCGCGCCGTCCCTGAGCCGCGAGGCGAAGCGGCTGCGCACCTCTTCGGGCAGGGGCGGTGCTGCCAGCAGTTTCTTGGGGTCGCGCGTGTTGGCGATGGCGTAGTCGACCGAGCGCAGCAGGCCGGCCACGTCCCTGAGCGGACTGGCCTTGGCGCGGCGTTCCTCGAGCGGCCGTGAGGGCTCGCCCTCGAAGTCGATGATGAAGGCATCGCCGGTCGCCACCAGGATCTGCCCGAGATGGAAGTCGCCATGGATGCGGCACATGATCGTGCCGACGCCCGTGTCGGCCATCTGGTCCACGGCTTCGAGCAGCTGGGCGCGGCGGCGCAGAAGCGCCGAAGCGGCATTGCCGTCCGCCTCGTTCTCCCAACTTTCCCGCCCGGCGATGATGTCGAAGGCCTGATCGAGGAGACCGTGCGCCCGCTGCTTCCACTCGGCCACGTCGGCGGCGGTGGCGACGCGCGGCTGGAAGGCCTTGTCTTCCGTCGGCTGCGCCAGCACGCTGTGCATGCCGCCCAGCTGGCGCCCGATGGTGGCGGCAAATGTGTTGTAATCCTCGACGTTGTCGGCGCGCGCCTCGCTGGTGGCTTCATCCGTCGCCAGGTTGTCGAGTGCGCGGGTGAACTGGCTCAGGGTCCAGGTCCAGGCGTCGCCCTGGTTGCGGATGAAGCTCTGGGCCACGGCCAGCGAGTGACGTTCGCCGCGTCCGTCGATCCGCACGACCTCTCCCATCAGCAACGGCGAGTTGGTGAACCCGTGCCGCGTCAAATAGCGGCTCATTTCCGCTTCGGGGTGATGCCCCGTCGAGACGCGCCGGAAGATCTTGAGGATCACCGCGTCGTCGACGATCAGCGAGCTGTTGGATTGCTCGGCGGTCAGCCACGTCACGGTGGCGTCGGCCGGGCGACGCAGCGTTTCGAGCATTGCCGGCTCGGCCTCGAAGGCAATGCGGCCCTCTGGCGTCTCGATCGAGGTGCCGTCGACCATCGTCTTCAGCATCTGCAAGGCGAAGGAGGGAAGCGCGAAGGCATCGGTGAGCAGCCCAACGCGGCGGCGCTGGCGGACCCGGGCCAACGCCAGCAGGCTGGGCAGCGCCGCGCCGGACTCGTCTTCCCAGCTGATGGAAAGCGGCAACTGCCAGCGGCCCGTGGTGGTGCCGGCCGGGCCGGGGTGGG
>JBPYDO010000097.1:0-5476 GCA_051985755.1 Reyranella sp.
CTCAATCTCGCGGGCAAGGCGTTGACCGGCAGCGGAACGCTATCGCTCACTGGCGGCGCGCTTACCTTGCCGGCAACCGGGCTGCGGCTGAGCAACGGCCAGGCAAACATCGCGCTGCAAGGCGACACGCTGCAGGTGCAGAAGCTCAGCTTCAAGACGGCGCGCAATGGCGAACTGTCGGCGACCGGCTCGATCCGGCTCGATCCGGCCGCGGGCTTCCCGGCCGATCTCAGCGTCACCACGCGGCAGGCGCTGGTCGCCAACCGGCCCGACATGCTGGCCGCGGCGTCGAGCGACCTCAAGGTGAGCGGCAACGCGAAGGAGGGCTTCGAGGTTCGCGGCCCCATCACTGTCGATCGCGCCGAAATCGGCATTGGCCTTACTTCGGCGGGCAACTATCCGGTACTGCCGGTGCGCGAAATCAACGGCAAGAGGCCGCCCGATCAGGCGGTCGCGCCGCCGCCCAAGCCGGCCGCCAGTGCCTCGGGCACGCCGATTCGGCTGGCGCTCGACATCAAGGCGCCGCAGGCGATTTTCGTGCGTGGGCGCGGGCTCAACGCCGAGGTCGGCGGGCAATTCACGGTGAGCGGCGATCCCGGCAAGCCCTCGGTGCTCGGCAGCCTCAAACTGCGCAGCGGCACCTTCACCCTGGTGGGTCATCGGCTGGACTTCACCCGCGGTAACGTTTCGCTGGTGAGCGCCACGACCATCGATCCGCTGCTCGACTTCGCGGCGACGACCAGCGTGCAGGACACGACCATCGAAGTCGACATCACCGGCACCGCGCGCGCGCCCAAGTTCGCGATCACCTCCTCGCCCGAGCTGCCGCAGGACGAGGCGATGGCGATGCTGCTGTTCGGCAAGCCCTCGTCGGCATTGAGCCCGGTCGAGATCCTGACGGCAGCCCAGGCGGTGTCGGAACTGACCAGCGGCTCTCCGGTCGGATCGGGCGTGCTCGGCCGGCTGCGCAACAAACTCGGCCTCGACCAGCTTTCGGTGGAGCAGTCTTCGTCGTCGACCGGGAGCAGCTCGAGCGCCCCATCGCCCGCGCTATCCGGCGGCAGGTACGTCGCGCCGGGCGTCTATGTCGGCGCCGAGCAGGGCGCCACCGGCAGCTCGAGCCGCGGCGTGGTCGACGTCGAGGTTCTGAGGCACGTCAAGATCGAAGGCGCGGTCGGCACCGATTCCAACGACCGCATCGGCGCCAAGATGGAATGGGACTACTGACGGCCGGCGATCTCGGCGTCCTTCTTGGGGATCAGATCGTAGGGTAGCGCGAAGCCCGGCATCGCCTTCAGGCGATCGCGCCAGCCGGCCGCATGCGGCCGACCGTCGAGCGACAGGCCTCCCTCGGCCATGAACACCATGCGGCCCCAGCAGCCGATATCGGCGACGGTGCAGCTGTCGCCCACCAGCCACTGCCTCCCCTCGAGGCTCTTGTCGACGAAGTCGAGCGCCGCCTCCGCCGACGGGCGAAAATAGTCGACGATCATGCGATCGACGTCGGGACGGAAGCGCGCGAAGTGGCGGACGCGCGCGACGTTGGTGATGGCGTCGTTCTCCCAGGAGAGCCATTCGCGGGCGCGGATGCGGTCCTGCTCGCTCTTGCCCTCGAAGAAGCCGGTGGTTCGCGCCAGATAGTCGAGGATGACGTTGGACATGATGAGCGTCAGCCCGCGATGCTGGAGCACCGGGACCTGGCCATAGCGGTTGAGCGCCATATGCTGCGGCGTCTTCTGGACACCGATCTTGAGATTGACGGTGCGAAACGAGTAGGGGAGCCCGCTGAGCGCCAGGAACAGCATCAGCTTGTAGCTTGAGCTCGAGGTGAAGCTGCCATGCACCACCAGGCGATCGGGATCGTTCATTGCTGTCCTCCTGACAGTTCCATCTTGCCGCGCGCCGCTTTCCCTGCCTATCTGGATCGGAAATCCAAGGGGAGAAACCATGGACCAGCCGCTTGTCCGCCGATCGCTGCTCGCCGCCGGCATCGTCGCGGCAACCACGGCGCGGGCCGCCGCGCAACCGATCGACGGGCCGGTCAAGGTGATCGACCGCTACGCGGCGGCACTTGCCAACAACAACGTCGAGGCGCTGGTGGCGCTCTATACCGACAATGGCGTGTTCATGCGGCCGGACCTGCCGGCCGCGGTCGGGCAGGCGGCCTTGCGCCAGGCCTACAAGGAGGTCTTCGCGGCCTTGAAGGTCGATCTCAAGTTCACGGTGCACGGGGTCGAGGTCGTGGGTGAAATCGCCTGGCTGCGCGGCACCTCGGCCGGCCGGGTCAAGACGCTGGCGACCGGCGTCGAGACCGCCGATACCTACCACCAGCTGCTCGTGTTCCGGCGCGAGCGCGGCGGCTGGAAGATCCGCAGCTATCTCTACGCCCCGGCCAACGCCGCGACGTCGGCTAAGACCTAGCGGGCGATCAGCAGCACCGGCAGTTGCAGCATCTGCACGAGCGCCGCGGCGCGCGGGCCGAGGAA
Organism: Reyranella sp.; assembly: GCA_051985755.1. GTDB lineage: Bacteria > Pseudomonadota > Alphaproteobacteria > Reyranellales > Reyranellaceae > Reyranella. The sequence continues at coordinate 2,487 of JBPYDO010000097.1, forward strand.
CTTGGCCTCGCCCTGGCGCAGCGTCGCGCCCAGCACCACGAGGTCGAAGCTGCCGCCGCGCACGGCGCGACGGATCTCCGTCTCAGGCCTGACGGCGGTGCCGGTCATGCCGTGAACCGGCACACCGACGCGCTTGCCGGCACGATGGATGTCGACCAGCACCGACATGCCGGCGCGCCGCGACCGGCCGCGCAGTAGTTCGGTGTCCGACGCCGGGTTGAACACGTGCAGCGCCGTGACCGAGCCCTTGCTGGCCCGCGCCAGCGCCAGTGCAACTTCGGTGGCGAGCCTTGCTTCCTGCGTGCCGGCGCTCGGCAGCAGGATGTCGAGCGGCAGGTCGGCCGGCCCGGCCGCGCCGGCGCCGTGGACCAGCACCGCGACCGGCCCCTTGAGGCCCATCACCAGCTGTTGAACGTCGTCCGCAAAACGCGAACCGCTCGCCGCGATCGGTCGCTGGATGCCGACGAAGGCGATGTCGTAGCCGCGTTCCAGCTCGCGCTGCAGTGCGTCGCGATGGGTTGCCGGCCGCGTCACCACGGTGGGCGCGGCGGCGTGCTGGGCGCCCTCCACCTCGCGAGCCGCCTCGACCGCGGCTGCAAAGTGATCTCGGATCGATGACTCCGCCGTCGACCCGGCGTTGGACCTCACCTGCAGGACCGTGGTCAGCATCTTTTGCCGTGTGGCGAACAGGCCGGCCAGCCGGGCCGCCATGCGTCCGTTGAAGCTGTCGTCGACCCAGACCAGGGCCCGCTCCATCTTGGGCAGGTTCTGCAGCGCCTCGGCGTCCTCCTGCTCGAGGCGCTTGGCTTCCGCCTCGTTCAGTGGCACGCGCGCCATGATCCAGCGCAGGCTGGGCGGCATGGCGATGGTGGTGACCACCGCCATGGCGACGATCATGGTGTAGAGCTCATGGGATAGGGCGCCCATGGACAAGCCGATGCTGGCGATGATGACTTCGGTCGATCCGCGCGCATTGAGGCCGGTGGCGAGGGCCAGCGATTCGCGCAAGTTGAGCCCGCCCAGCCGCCCGCCGGCCAGTGCCCCCGAGAACTTGCCGACGCTCGCGATCAGGATGACGGCCAGGGTGAACTCGGCCAGCGTGGGATTGAACAGGGTGCGCAGGTCCATGCCGAGGCCGGCGACGGCGAAGAACACCGGGCTGAAGAAGGCGACGATGAAGCCGCGCAGCTCCTTCTCGATATGCTCGGTCAGGATCGGCGACTGGCCGATCAGGATGCCGGCGACGAAGGCGCCGAGCGCGGTATGCACGCCGATCAGCTCGGTGGTCAGCGCCATGGTGAGCATCACCACCAGGATGGCGGTGATGACCGGCACCTCGATCGTCATGTGATCGTTGACCCAGATGATCAGCCAGGCCACCAGCCGCCGCCCTATCGAAAAGCTGAAGGCCAGGAACAGAGCAGTACCGACCAGGCTCCCGCCCACGCCGGCGAGGTTGACGCCGCCGTGGTCGGCGAGGCCGGAGATGACCGCGATAATGACCCACGCCACGGTGTCGTCGAGGATGGCGGTGGTGAGCATCAGCTGGCCGAGATCGCGTCTGAGCGCGCCGATCTCCATCAGCACCATGGCCACGATCTTGACCGACGAGATCGAAAGCGCCGTGCCGAGAAACAGCGCGCCGACCACGAATCTTTTGTGGAACGGAATGAGGTCGCGCGGCATGGCGTAAGCCAGCGCCACGCCGCAGACGAACGGCACGGCGATGCCGAAGATCGAGGTCGATATTACGGCGCGGCGGCGCTGGCCGATCAACGCCAGGTTGGTCTCCATGCCGGTGAGCAGCAGCAGCAGCAGGATGCCGATCTGCGCCACGCCATCGATCATGTGCTTGAGCGTGGCGCTGTTGGGAAAGAGGATGGCGCGCCCCTCGGGCCACAGCAGCCCGAACACCGAAGGCCCCAGGATGACGCCCGCCAGCAGTTGTCCGAACAACGCCGGCTGGCCGAGCCGGCTCATCCCCTCGCCCAGCAGGCGGCCGACCAGCAACAACAGGATCAGCTCGGCGGCGAAGATCGCCAAGGTTTGGTCGGCTGTCACATTGCCCCCGTTCCCTGCCTTCACGCTGGCCGCGCCGCTCGCCGCGAGTCAAGGGATGGACCCGGCCGCGCGATTCGTGCTGACTCCCGACAACCGCAGAAGAGTGGAGGGAATGCAAGCCATGGACAAGGAATTGCTGGAGGTACTTGCGCGCCGGGCCGGACTGGAAAAGGCGCTGGCGGAATTTCCCGACGATGTCGCTGCGGCGGCCAAGCAGGCAGCCGAGGTGGCGCACCGCATCAAGGCGCCGGCCGATCCGCGCGCCGAACCATGGCCCGCCATGCGGCCGGGAGACGGGCTATGAACGTCGAGGTAGGCAACCACCTGCATTTCCTGCCGGTGGCCAAGGCCGCCCAGGCGATCGCCCGGCGCGAGCTCTCGCCCGTCGACCTGGTGACGGCGCTGTTGAAGCGCATCGAGCGGCTCGATCCGGTGCTCAACGTCTTCATCCATATCGACGGCGAGGCGGCGCTGGCGGCTGCCCGCGTCGCCGAGGCGGAGGCGGCCAAGGGCCGCCTGCGCGGCCCCCTGCACGGCGTGCCGGTCGGCATCAAGGACATCATCGACGTGGCGGGCCTGCCAACCACCTGTCATTCCAAGATCCTGGCCGGCAACGTCGCCAAGGCCGACGCCGTTTGCGTGAGCAAGCTGCGCCAGGCAGGCGCCATCGTTCTCGGCAAGCTCTCGACCCACGAATTCGCGATCGGCGGGCCGAGCCACGACCTGCCCTGGCCGCCGGCCCGCAATCCGTGGAACACCGAGCATCATCCCGGCGGTTCGTCGTCCGGCTCGGGATCCGGCGTGGCGGCCGGGCTCTTCCCCATGGCGCTCGGCACCGACACTGGCGGCAGCGTGCGCAATCCGGCGAGCTGCTGCGGCATCGTCGGCCTCAAGCCGACCTACGGCCTGGTGTCGCGCCGCGGCGTCTT
>JBPYDO010000098.1:0-7132 GCA_051985755.1 Reyranella sp.
CCGATGATGCGGGCCGGCACACCGGCGGCGGTGCAGCCGGCCGGCACCGGCTCGAGCACGACCGAGCCCGCGGCGATCTTGGCGCAGGCGCCGATCTCGATATTGCCCAGCACCTTGGCGCCGGCGCCGAGCAGCACGCCGCGACGCACCTTGGGATGGCGGTCGCCGCGCTCTTTGCCGGTGCCGCCCAGGGTCACGCCGTGCAGCATCGAGACGCCGTCCTCGACGACGGCGGTCTCGCCAATCACCACGCCTGTGCCGTGGTCGATGAAGATGCCCTTGCCAATCACGGCGCCAGGATGGATGTCGAGCCCGAACAGGGAACTCGCGCGGCTCTGCAGATAGTGGGCAAGCGTCTGGCGACCTTGCAGCCACAGCCAGTGAGCGGCGCGATAGGTCTGCAGCGCGTGATAGCCTTTGAACCAAAGCAAGGGATCGAGATACGAGGTGCAGGCCGGATCGCGATCGGACACCGCCACGATATCGAAGCGCGCCGCAAGGCCGATGCCGGAGTCAGCGGTGAAGGCCTCCTCAAAGATCTGCCGGATCAACGCTGCGGGAACTTCGGTCGTACCGGCGAGCCGCGCCAGATGGTAGCTGAGCGCGCCTTCGAAGCGTGATTGGCTGAGGATGGTGGCATGCAGCATGCCCGCCAAGATCGGCTCCTTGGCCGCGGCGGTCTGCGCTGCTTCCTTGATTGTTGTCCAGACCGGATCGACGGAACGACGCTCGGCCGGATTCTTGGCAACGACGCTATCCATGGCGCTCTCCTGCGGTCCCGCCTCCGCATCAGGCAACGACGGGGCCGATCGAAACGCCTCCCGCCGCAAAGTCTATGGTCAAAGCATTACAGGCGCAATTACACCCAATTCGGCCGCGGACTCTTCAGCGGCGCTTTCGCGCCTCGTCCGCCGTTCTATTTGACGGCGCGGGCTTCCAGCTCAGTGATCAACGCCTCGACCTGGCCGCCATGGTTCTGGATGTAGGAATTGAAATCCGAACGTCTAGTCATGACCATGCTGACGCCCTCGATCTTGACGTCGGTAACGCGAGGGCCCTTGCCCGCGTCGCGCACCTGCCACTGGATCTTGACCGGCGGGTCGCTGGGGTTTTTCTGGCTGAGCCTGCTGTCGACCAGGGACACTCCATTCGCCCTGGGAATGACCTTGTCAACGGTAAGGGTCTGGCCGCCATACTGGCCGAAACGCTCGGCATAGGAGTGCGCTTCGGAGTCGATCACGGCCTTGAGATAGCGCTGCCTCTGCTCCGGGGTGAGCTGGTTCCAGTGCGTGCCAAGCGCCGAGCGGGCCATGGCCGGAAGATCAAAATCTTCCTCGAGCACCTTGCGAATGCCGGCCTCGCGTTCGGCGCCGGCCTTGGCCTTGACCAGCTCGATCACCTCGCTGGACACCTTCTTGATCAGCTCCGCCGCCGCACCGTCTGCGGCGTGGGCGGGCAAAGCCGCCAGGCCAGCGAGGCCGGCGGCCAGATGCAGGACGAATCGACGAGAGGCGAGCAGCGACACCGTTCGCTCCTTCAAATTATGGCCTATGGCGATGGGTTTTAGCGTACCAGGGCGAGCTTGTCGCGACGGTCGAGCTCGCCGCGACTATCGGTCGATTTGCGCTTTTCACGGATCGCCTCGGCGCGATTCTGGGTGTAGGCGCTCTTCAGGGCCGCGTAAAAATCGACGCTGTTCTTTTCCAGGTCATCGAGCGCGAACAGGGTTCGCGAGCGAGCGTCGAGCAATTTGACGCCGTAGCGCGCTGCAGACGCTGCCACGATGGCGTCGTGGGCGCTGCCCGAGTAGGTCGCGACCGCCGCGATCTGGAACGGATCAAGAGCAAAATCCAACATCAGGCCGGTAGCGTCGCGTGCATTGGACGGGCCGACCAGAGGCAGCACCAAGTAGAAGCCGCCATTCTCCGGCTCGACGCCGGCATACATGCCGATCGTCTTGCCCATGTCCTCGTTGGTCTTGGACAGGCCCATCTTGGAGGCGACGTCGAAAATGCCGACAAGACCGATCGTCGTATTGACCAGGAAGCGTGCGATCGTCGTGGCCGCCCGGCCGGGAGCGCCCTGCACCACCTCGTTGATGGCCGTCACCGGCTCGCCGAGATTGTCGAGGACGTTGTGAATGCCTCTTTGGGCCGGCGTCGGCATCCAGTCGCGGTACAGCACGGCGAACGGCCGGATGGCAATCAGATCGACGGCCCGGTTCAGCGAAAAGACGAAGCGGTTGGGCACCTCGATCGGGTCCCAAACGTCGTTCGCACCGGTGTCGTTGACGGCGCACCCTCCGAGCACGACCACGGCGCTCAGGGCGGCCAGGCTAGACAGACGCCAAGCGCCCGCCACTTGTTTAACCAACCCCTCTCTCATGACCCCGCCAATGCCCCCAAAGGCCTGGACAAACACCGGCCTGCGCGGCCGCTCTCAGGGGCAAGTGTTGCATAGGAATCCTTCACTTTGAAGTGCATAGGGCAAACACCTCAAGGGCGTGTCATGGCCGCCACAAAGGGAGGAAAAGCCTACTTGCGGACATAAGAATATATTTATATCCTTCTGTACATGGACCATTTGCTTACGCTCTTGCGGGCGGCCGCCGAAGACACGCGCTTGCGCATCCTGGCGCTTGCTGCACGCGAGGACCTCACCGTCAGCGACTACGTCCATGTGCTGGGCCAGAGCCAGCCCAGGGTGTCGCGCCACCTGAAGCTGCTGGTCGAGGCGGGCCTGCTGGAGCGTTTCCGCGAGGCGCAGTTCACGCGCTTCCGCCTGGTCACCGCGGGCGATGATGCGGCGCTTGTGCGCGAATTCGTCCGCCGGCTCGATCCCAAGCACACGCGCATCGCCGCCGACCGGGTACGGCTCGACGCCCTGCAGCAGCGTCGGCAGACCGCTGCCGCCCGCTTCTTCCGCGACAATGCCCAGCGCTGGGACGAACTGCGCGCGCTGCATGTCGCCGATCGCGAGATCGAGCGGGCATTGGTCCATCACCTGCCGGTTGGCGCGCGACGCCTGCTCGATATCGGCACCGGCACCGGCCGGCTGCTCGAAGTCCTGGCCCCCAAGATCGAGCACGCGGTGGGCATCGACCAGGCGCGCGAGATGCTGGCGCTCGCCCGCGCCAACCTGGCGCGCGCCGGCATCGACAACGCCGAAGTCCGCCAGGGCGACATGTACGCCCTGCCCCTGGAGGCCGACAGTTTCGACGTCGTGACGATCCATCACGTGTTGCATTACGCCGACGACCCGTCGGCGGCGCTCGCCGAAGCGGCGCGCGTGGTGAAGCCGGGCGGCCTGGTGCTGGTAGTCGATTTCTCGCCGCACGACCTCGTCGAGCTGAAGCGCGAGCACGCGCACGTCCACCTGGGCTTCGCCGACAACCAGGTGCAGGGCTGGCTGCGAAGCGCCGGCCTGCACGCACTCGAGCCGATCCATTTCCCCGGCCGCCGGCTGATGACCGGTATCTGGCGCGGCGAGCGCGATGTGTCGACGCGCGCCGCCGCCGCCCGTCCTGCCGCCGCCGCACATGGAGCCAGCCGATGAGCCCTGACACCGGCCCTCTCAGCACCGGAATTATTGCGTCGGAGTTCCCGGCGCGGGCACCGCAGCGCCTGAAGGTCTCGTTCGAGTTCTCGCCGCCCAAGACCGAGGCGGCCGAGCGCACACTGTGGGAGACGGTGACGCGGCTCACGCCGCTGCGCCCTGCCTTCTTCTCGGTGACCTACGGCGCCGGCGGCTCGACCCGCCAGCGTACGCACGAGACCGTCGTGCGGCTGAAGAAGGAAACCGGCATCGATCCCGCCGCCCACCTCACCTGCGTGGCCGCGACGCAGGGCGAGATCGACGATATCGCCCGCGCCTACTGGGACGCCGGCATCCGCCATATCGTCGCCCTGCGCGGCGATCCGCCAGCCGGCACGGACGGTAAGTATTGCCCGCATCCCGGCGGCTACGAGAATGCCGCCGCGCTGGTTGCCGGCCTGCGGCGGATCGGGGACTTCCAGATCAGCGTCGCGGGTTATCCGGAGAAGCACCCTGATTCTCGGGATGACGCGGCGGATCTCGACAACCTCAAGCGCAAGATCGCGGCTGGTGCCGACCGCTGCATCACCCAGTTCTTCTTCGAGGTCGACGATTTCCTGCGCTTCCGCGACCGCGCCCATGCCGCGGGGATCACCGTTCCGATCGTGCCGGGCATCATGCCGGTCTCGAACTTCCAGGGCATCCTCAAGATGTCCGGGCTGTGCGGCTCGAAAGTACCCGGCTGGCTGGCCCACATGTTCGCGGGCCTCGACGACGACGTCGAGACGCGCCGCATGATCGCCGCCACCGTGGCGGGCGATCTCTGCCGTCGCCTGCACGTCGAGGGCGTCGAGCAGTTCCATTTCTATACGTTGAATCGCGCCGATCTCACTTTTGCGATCTGCCATCTCCTGGGAGTGCGTCCGCAATGACCCTCCGACAAAGCTCGGGGCAGGCCGAGACTCGTGCCGACAAAGCCGCGCGCCTGCGCGAGATCGCCCAGCAGCGCATCCTGGTCAAGGACGGGCCCTATGGCTCAATGATCCAGAGCTACCGGCTCGACGAGGCGGGCTACCGCGGCGATCGGTCGTTCGAGCACGATCAAAAGGGCAACAACGACCTTTTGAACCTGACGCGGCCCGAGATCGTGCGCGAGATCTGCAACGCCTATCTCGAGGCCGGCGCCGACATCGTCGCGACCAACACCTTCAACGCCAACGGCATCAGCCTCGCCGACTACGGCATCGCAAGCCTGGCGCGCGAGATCAACTTGGCGGCGGCCCGGCTGACGCGCGCCTGCGCCGACGCCGCGACGGCGCGCGACCCCGCCAAGCCGCGCTTCGTGGTCGGGTCGCTCGGCCCCATCAACAAGACGCTGTCGGTTTCGCCCAACGTCAACGATCCCGGCTATCGCGCCGTCAACTTCGACGAGGTGAAGGGCATCTATCGCGGGCAGATCGACGGGCTCTTGGAAGGCGGCGTCGATTTCATCCTGATCGAGACCGTGTTTGACACGCTGAATGCCAAGGCGGCTATCGTGGCGGCCGACGAGGCCGCCGAAGCGCTGGGCGAGGAGTTGCCGGTGATGGTGTCGATGACCCTGACCGACCTCGCCGGCCGCAATCTCAGCGGCCAGACGGTGGAAGCATTCTGGCATTCGGTCCGCCATGCCCGGCCGCTCACCATGGGGTTGAACTGCAGTTTCGGCGCCACCGAGCTGCAGCCCTACGTGAACGCGCTCAACCACCAGGTCGACGGCCTGGTCTGCGTCTATCCCAATGCCGGCCTGCCCAACGAGCTTGGCGCGTATGACGAGCCGCCGGATATGACGGCCAAGCTGGTCAGGGGCTGGGCGCAGAACGGCTGGCTGAACGTGGTCGGCGGCTGCTGCGGCACGACGCCGGCCCACATCAAGGCCGTGGCCGACGCGGTCAAGGGACTGCCGCCGCGGCAATGGCAGGCGCTGCCGCCGGCGCTCCGGCTGAGCGGCATGGAAGCGGCGAGTTTCATGTAATGAACGATGCGTTGCAGGCCCAGACGCGCGCCACCTTTGTCAATATCGGCGAGCGCACCAACGTCACCGGTTCAGCCAAGTTCAAGAAGCTGATCCTCGACGGCGACTACACCGCCGCCGTCGAGATCGCGCGCCAGCAGGTCGAGAACGGCGCGCAGGTCATCGACGTCAACATGGACGAAGGCCTGCTCGATGCCGAGAAGGCGATGGAGACGTTCCTCAAGCTGATCGCCGCCGAGCCAGACATCGCCAAGGTGCCGATCATGATCGACAGCTCCAAGTGGAGCGTGATCGAAGCCGGGCTGAAATGCGTCGCCGGCAAGCCGATCGTGAACTCGATCTCCATGAAGGAGGGCGAAGGGCCGTTCATCGAGCACGCCCGCAAGGTGCGCCGCTACGGCGCCGCCGTCGTCGTCATGGCGTTCGACCAGAAAGGCCAGGCCGACACCAAGCAGCGCAAGGTCGAGATCTGCGCGCGCGCCTACGACCTCCTGGTGAACAAGGTGGGCTTCCCGGCGGAGGACATCATCTTCGACCCCAACATCTTTGCCGTGGCGACCGGTATCGAGGAGCACAACAACTACGGCGTCGACTACATCGAGGCGACGCGCGAGATCAAGGCGCGCTGCCTGCACGTCAAGATCTCGGGCGGCGTCAGCAACCTCTCCTTCGCCTTCCGCGGCAACGAGCCGGTGCGCAAGGCCATGCACTCGGTGTTCCTCTACCACGCCATCCAGGCCGGCATGGACATGGGCATCGTCAATGCGGGGCAGCTTGACGTCTATGACGAGATCACGCCTGAGCTGCGCGAGGCCTGCGAGGACGTGATCCTGAACCGCCGTCCCGACGCCACCGAACGGCTCCTTCAGCTCGCACCAAAGTACAAGGGCACGGGCGAAACCGTCGACACCGCCGACGCAGAGTGGCGCAGCTGGCCGGTCGAGAAGCGGCTGGAGCACGCCCTGGTCAAGGGCGTCGACCAGTTCATCGTCGCCGACACCGAGGAGGCGCGCCAGGCAATCGCACGGCCGATCGAGGTAATCGAGGGGCCGCTGATGGCGGGCATGAACGTGGTCGGCGACCTGTTCGGCTCGGGCAAGATGTTCCTGCCGCAGGTGGTCAAGAGCGCGCGCGTAATGAAGAAGGCGGTCGCCCATCTTCTGCCCTTCATCGAGGCCGAGAAGACCGAGACCTCGCGCTCGAAGGGCAAGATCGTCATGGCGACGGTCAAGGGCGACGTCCACGACATCGGCAAGAACATCGTCGGCGTCGTGCTCGCCTGCAATAATTACGAGATCATCGACCTCGGCGTCATGGTGCCGGCCACCAAGATCCTGCAGACGGCACGTGACGAGAAGGTCGATATCATCGGCCTTTCGGGCCTGATCACCCCGTCGCTGGACGAGATGGTGCATGTGGCCACCGAGATGGAACGCGAGGGCTTCGACATCCCGCTGCTGATCGGCGGGGCGACCACCAGCCGCGTGCATACGGCGGTCAAGATTCACCCCCGCTACAACCGGGGTCAGACGGTCTACGTCACCGATGCGAGCCGCGCGGTCGGTGTGGTATCCGCGCTTTTGT
>JBPYDO010000099.1:0-2607 GCA_051985755.1 Reyranella sp.
AGGCTGAATCCCCGGCCGCCGAGATTGGTCATGGCGCCGCCGATCATCAGGAAGTGTTCGAAGAATTTCGTGGCGATGTCCTGATAAGCGTCGTCTTCCTGGGCCAGTTCGACGGCAATGCGCAGCATGTTCAGGCAGTACATCGCCATCCAGGACGTGCCATCCGACTGCACCAGTGTGCCGTTCACCGGCAGAGGGGCAGACCGGTCGAATACGCCGATATTGTCCATCCCCAGGAAGCCGCCCTGGAACACATTCAATCCGCGCGGATCCTCGCGATTGACCCACCAGGTGAAGTTGAGCAGCAGTTTGGTGAAGACGATTTCGAGGAATTTGCGATCGCCTTTGCCGTTCTGCCGGCGCTCGGCCTCGTAGAGGCGCCGCGCCGCCCATGCCTGCACGGGTGGATTGACGTCGTCGAAATTCCACTCGTAAGCGGGCAACTCGCCGTTCGGATGCATGTACCAGGACTGACAAAGCAGGATCAGTTGCCGCTTTGCGTCCTCGAGATCGAGATAGGCGAGGGTCGTCAGGTGGAAGGCCCAGTCCCACGCCGCGAACCACGGGAATTCCCACTTGTCCGGCATCGAGATGATGTCTTCCATGGTGGCGTGCATCCACCCGCTGTTGCGCCCGGTCTGGCGGCGCTTCGGCGGCACGGGCTGCGTCGGATCGCCGGTCAGCCAATCCATCACGTCATAGTGGAAATACTGCTTGGACCACAGGATGCCGGCGAAGGCCTGGCGCTGGATCCTCCGGAGATCCTCGTCGGGCACGTTGCGCTGCAGCTCGGCATAGAAGGCGTCAGCATCCGCCTTGCGGGCGCTGAAGACCTGCTCGAAATCCGCGAAGGGCGCGAGATGGGGCGGGCCGGCGCTCAGGCGGACGCGAATTGTCGAGCTGGCGCCCGGTGCGATGTCCTTTCGCCAGATCGCGGCGGCCTTCGTGCCGCTCCATGGATCGACGGCATCCTTGCGACCGTTGACCAGATACTCGTGCAAGCCATCCTTGCTCAAGCCGCCGCCCTGGCGTCCGTACAGCTTGGCGACATTGCTTTCGTTCTCGCAGAACTTGATTTCATCCGGCTCGTCGAAATGGACCGTGCAGGCGCCAAGCACCTCGTGCTTGGCCACGACGTTGTGTCCCATCAGGGCAAGGGCAGGTTTCCGCACGTCCTTGAACCAGCTCCAGGTGTTGCGGAACCAGACTTGGGGCAACACATAGATCGGCGCGGAGTCCGGCCCGCGATTGGTGATGGTCAGTCGCAGAAGGACGGTTTCCGCCTCTGCCTTGGCATATTCGATGTCGACGTCAAAGTAGCGATCGTCGTCGAAGATGCCGGTATCCATCAGCTCGAATTCCGGTTCCTTCTTGCTGCGCCGTGCGTTCTCCTGCAGCAGGCGGGCATAGGGATACTCGGCCTGCGGATACTTGTAGAGCATGCGGGCGTAGCTGTAGGTCGGAACTGCGTCGAGATAGTAGTAGAGCTCCTTGACGTCCTCGCCGTGATTGCCCTGCCGGTTGCTCAGGCCGAACAGGCGTTCCTTGAGGATCGGGTCCCTGCCGTTCCACAGCGCGACCGCGAGACAAAGGTGCTGCTTTGCGTCGCAAAAGCCGCCGATGCCGTCCTCGCCCCAGCGATAGGCCCGGCTGCGGGCATGGTCATGGGGGAAGTAGCTCCAGGCATCGCCGTCGGCGCTGTAGTCCTCCCGTACGGTGCCCCATTGCCGCTCGCTGACATAGGGTCCCCATTTTCGCCAGGCTTGCCGGCCGTTGTTCGCCTCGCCCAGGCGCACGGTCTCAGGGTTGGTGGTGCTGGTCGACATATGCCCGTCCCTCCCGGCGCCTAGCCGTGCTTGAGGCCCTCGTCTATCCGCGCGGATGCGCCGAGCAGGCGAATGATCTCCCCGGCAATCTCTGCGACCGGCCGGCCGACATCGACCGCCAGCGGCTCCTCGTCGGCCGATGGCTCTTCGAGCGTGTCGATCTGACTCTGCAGAAGACTGGCGGGAAAGAAGTGGCCGTGGCGGCCAGCGAGGTGATGCGCGAGAACATCCCGGCCGCCCCGCAGGTAGACCAGCCGCACTTCCGGCCGATCACCGATGACGATCTGTCGATACGACCGCTTGAGGGCCGAGCAGGTGATGATCCCCGGCTGCTTCTTGTGGCGCTGCCCGTCGATCCAGGCGGCAACGCGCTCGAGCCACGGCTTGCGGTCTTCATCGGTCAACGCCAGTCCGGCGTGCATCTTGGCGACGTTGGATTCGGGATGAAGCGAGTCGCCTTCCTCGAAGGCCCAGCCCAGTCGCGCCGACAGTTCCTGCGCGATCGTCGACTTGCCCGACCCGGACACACCCATGATCAACAGGATCGGCGGCCGCCCCCTGTGCGCTCGGGCGCTGTCGAGGCGATGCACGCCGCCGGCGTCGGCGACGAAAACCGGATCGGCCCGGCCGATGAAAAGACCGCTCTCTACGACCCCGACGATGCTCTCGATGCGCTTCTCGAGGCGCGCCGGATCGGCGATCGGCCCAAAGCGGCAATCGAGAATGCGGTGGCCCTCGTCGGTGACGAACTGCTCGGATGCCGCCGACAGCCTCGGGCGGA
>JBPYDO010000100.1:0-9162 GCA_051985755.1 Reyranella sp.
CATCGCGCTCAAGTCGATCTCGGCCGTGGTGCCGGTGATGATCATGCTCATGCTGAGCGTGCTGATGGTGCAGCTCGAGAGCTTCCAGCGCCTGTTCCTGGTGGTGAGCGTGGCGCCGCTCGGCATCATCGGCGTCGTCGCCATGCTGCTGCCGACCGGCATCCCGATGGGCTTCGTCGCCATCCTTGGTACCATTGCGCTCATCGGCATGATCATCCGCAACTCGGTGATCCTGATTGCACAGATCGAGGACCATCGCCGTGCCGGCATGGAGCCCTGGTCGGCGGTGGTCAGCGCCACCGAGAACCGCCTGCGGCCCATTCTGCTTACCGCATCCGCGGCAATACTCGGTATGATCCCGATCATGCACGAAGTGTTCTGGGGACCGATGGCCTTCGTCGTGGTCGGGGGCCTGGTCGGTGCCACGGCGCTCACCGTGCTGTTCCTGCCGGCGCTGTACGTCGCCTGGTTCCGCATCGCCGAGCCGGAGGCTCATTCCGCCGGCCATCCCGTGCAGCTGCAGGAGGCCGCGGGCCAATAACGTCGTGCTTCAAGGAGGAGGGGAAATGATCGTGAGGAAATGGATGGCCGTGCTGGCCGTCGCCGGCGTCCTGGCAGGCTGCAACCAGCCGATGACGACGCCGCAAAAAGGCGCCGCGACCGGCGCGGCTCTCGGTACCGGCATCGGTCTGGTGACGGGCGGCAGCTTCGGCCAGGTGGTCGGAGCCGGCCTGATCGGCGGTGCGCTGGGCTATATCGGCGGCTCGGCCATCGACAAGTAGGAGGAATCGCCATGAAGACGACTCTTTACATCGCCGCCACCGCGCTGCTCGTCGGCGCCTCCGCAGTCCAGGCACAAACGCCCGCGAGGTTCGAAGATGCGGCGTTCATCACTTGTCGCGACGCACAGGCCATGCAGCCAGAGCAGCGCAAGCAGGTCGCCGTCTTCCTCGCCGAGCATTCGGCGCGCTATCGCGGGGTCACCCTCCCCGACGACCAGCGCGGCGTCGCGGTCGCCCTGCTGGTGCGTGGCGGGTGCACCTTGGCACCCGATGCCTACCTTTTCACGGTGATCGACCGCGCGATCCTGGCGGAGAAAGACAAGCTGCCGAGACGTCAGTAGTGTGCGTTGAGGGGCGTTGAGATGGGCGAGGAGCAGCCTAAGGGCAAGATGCTGCCGACGGTGATCAGCCTCAGACACCGGCGCATTCCGCTGATCTGGCTGGTGCCGGCGATCACGGTGCTGATCGCGCTGTGGCTCGCCTGGGACACCTGGTCCAAGCAGGGTCCCACCATCACGATCACCTTCGATTCAGGGAACGGCCTGCAACCCGGCCAGTCGCAGCTCAGATACAAGGACATCCCCATGGGCACGGTGAAGTCCATGGAGGTCTCGCCCGACTACTCCAAGGTCATCGTCACCGTCGAGACGACGCACGAGGCCACGCGCTTCCTCAAGGACAACACGGTGTTCTGGGTGGTGAAGCCGAAGCTCTTCGCCGGCCGGGTGTCGGGCCTCGATACGCTTCTCTCCGGCTCCTACATCGGCATGCTGCCCTCGCCCCAGGGCGGCAAGCCCGAGCGTCACTTCAAGGGCAGCGAGGATCCGCCGATCCTGACGACCAACGAGCCGGGCACGATCTTCAAGCTCGACGCGCGCCGGCTGGGCTCGATCAGCCTTGGCTCGCCGATCTTCTATCGCGACCTCGAGGTCGGCGCGGTGCTGGGCTGGGACCTGGGCCACATGGCGCGCAGCGTCACCATCCAGGCTTTCGTTCGCGCGCCCTTCGACAAGTACGTCCACCAGGATTCGCGCTTCTGGAACGCCTCGGGCGTGTCGGTGAAGCTCGGCGCCGACGGCATCAAGGTCGAGATGGAGTCGTTCCGCACGCTGCTGCTGGGCGGCATCGCCTTCGACACCAACCCAAGGACCAAGGCCAAGGTCGCGGAAGCGGGCGACTCCTTCCCGCTTTACGCCGACCGCGAGGCGGCGACCGCGGCGGGCTTCGGGCGGCGCCTGCGCGTCGTCTCGTATTTCGAGGGGTCGGTGGCGGGCCTAACCGAAGGCTCCGACGTCACCCTGCACGGCCTCAAGATCGGCGATGTGACGGAAGTCGACCTGGTCTACGACGCCAAGCGCGACCGCGTCGTGGCGCCCGTCCACTACGTGGTCGAGGGCGACCGCATCCAGGGTATCGCCGCGCGACCCAACCTGCCGCTGGGTACGGGCGCGGCCGAGATGGTGAAGCGCGGCTTCCGCGCGACGCTCGAGGCGCCCAGCCTGATTTCGTCCGGCAAGGTCATCGCCATCGTGGAAATACCCAGCGCGCCGCCGGCCGAACTCGGCCACCAGGGCGATGAGTTCGTGATGCCGACCGCGCCGGGCGGCGGCTTCGAGAGCCTGACCCGTGCCGCGGGCGAGGTCATGTCCAAGATCAACAACATCGACTTCGCGGCCATCGGCGCCAACCTGGCGTCGCTCAGTAAAGGTCTCGACGACAAGATCAACGGCCCGCAACTGCAGGCCACGCTCAATTCGCTGCAAGCGACGATGCAAGACCTGCAGAGCTTCATGCGCAAGCTCGACGCCGACTCAGGCCCAGCGTTAGCCAAGCTGCCGGCCATGGCCGACCAGCTCGAAGCCTCGCTGACCAAGGTAAACAAGCTCGCTGGTTCGCTGAACAACGCCTACGGCCAGGAGTCGCGCTTCAGTCGCGAGCTCGATCGCCTGTTGCCGCAGCTCAATGAGATGACGCGCTCCTTCCGCGCGCTGGCCGACCTTCTGGCGCGCCATCCCGAGGCGCTGATCAAGGGCCGACCTTCGACTGGCAAAGAGTGAGTGCGATGAAATGATCCTCAGCCGTCGCCACTTTGCCTTCGTCCTTCCGGCGCTCGTTGCGGGCTGCGGCGCCTCGCCCGATCCGGTGCTCTACACCATCCCGATGAGGCCGGGACCGGTGCTGGCGGGCGGACCAAAGAGCGTGCAGCTGCGCGACATCGCGCTGGCGGCCTACCTCGACCGCAAGGAGATCGTGCGTTCCTCCGAAGGCTACAAGCTTGGCGTCACCAGCAACGACTGGTGGGGCGAAGGGCTCAACACCATGCTGAGCCGGGTTATCGTCGTGGGGCTCAGCCAGCGCCTGCCCAGCAGCAACATCTACGCCGAGGGCGGCGCCATCTCGCCTGACGCCAATGCGGTGCTGGGCGTCAACATCCAGCGGCTCGATCTCGACGCCCAGGGCACGCTCCAGCTCCTGGCCCAGGCCGCGGTCGAATTCGAGCACCCGCGCCGGCCGAAGGTGGCGCGCACCTTCCATATCAGCAAGACGCCGCCGTCCGCCAAGGTCGAGGGCCAGGTCGCCGCCATCACCGACGCCGTGGCCGAGCTGACCGACGGGATGGCGCAGATGCTGCGGTCGTGACGGTCACGGTACCCGGGACCGGACCCCAGCTGCGCGAGTGCTTCGGCTGCGGCCAGTTCCAGATCGTGCCGCCGCTGGAGGAGGGCATGCGCGCGCGCTGCGTGCGCTGCGGCACCACCCTGCGCCGGGTCAGCCGCGACCCCATCGGCCGCAGCATCGCCATCAACATCGCCGCCGTGGTGCTGTTCGCGATCGTCTGGACCGCAATGCTGATGAAGGTCTCCAAGGCCGGCATCGTGCACGAAACCACGCTGCTCTCCGGCCCGGCCGAACTGGTGCATCAGGGTTTGTGGCCGCTGGCGGTGGCCGTGGGCTTCACCACGGCGCTGGCGCCGCTCTGCAAGTTCGGCGCCGTGCTCTACGTGCTGCTGGCGCTGAAGCTCGAGCGGCCGCTGCCCTGGCTGCCGGCGGCCTTCCTGTTCGCGCGCAAGATGGGCACGTGGGCGATGCTCGAGGTGCTGCTGCTGGGCGTGTTCGTCGCCTTCACCAAGCTGGGCGACATCGTGCAGATGGATATCGGTCCGGCCGTCGTGGCGCTGGGCGTGCTGACCGTGGTCACGGTGTGGGCAGACCTGGTGCTCGAGCCAGACGCGGTGTGGGAGGAGCTGCAGCGACGCGGCTGGACATCCCGGCCGATGCCGGCCGTCGAGGAGCCGCAAGCATTCCACGAGCACGCGGTCGGCTGCGAAGGCTGCGGCCTGGTGAGTGTGCCTGCAACTCACGGCAACCGTTGCCCGCGCTGCGGCACGGCGCTGCACGCGCGCAAGCCGGGCAGCGTCAACCGCACCTGGGCCTTCATCATCGCCGGCGCCATCCTCTACATCCCGGCCAACTACTATCCTGTGCTGACCGTCGTGACGGCCGGCTCCGGCGCGCCGAGCACCATCCTGGGCGGCGTCGAAGAGCTGATCCATTCGCAGATGTATCCGCTGGCGCTGCTGGTGTTTTTCGCGTCCATCATGGTGCCGGTCTTCAAGCTGATCGGGCTGGCGCTGATGCTGATGGCCACCATGCTGGTGACCACCGAGGCGGGCGCCGGGTTCCTGCTGCCACAGCGCACGCGACTCTACTATCTTGTCGCCTGGATCGGCCGCTGGTCGATGGTCGACATCTTCATGGAGTCGCTCTTGGGTGCGCTGGTCCAGTTCGGCGCCGTGGCCACCATCGAGCCGGGCGTCGGCGCCGTCGCCTTCTGCGCCGTGGTCCTGCTCACCATGATCGGCGCCGAGGGCTTTGACCCGCGCCTGATGTGGGATGCCGCCGGCCGCAATCCGCACCGGCCGATGGCGCTCCGCGGGCCGCGGCCCGCGGGTCCGGGCGACCCAAGCCTTGAGCAGGCCGGGTCATGAGTGCGCTCTCCACCTCGTTGATCATCTGTATCGTTCTGATCGGCGGCGCCGTGGTCGGCGCCGCCTTGCGGCACCTGCTGCCGGAAGGCCATCTCGACCAGCACGCCAAGGATGTCGTTCGCCTGGGAGCCGGCCTTCTGGCCACCATCGTCGGGCTGGTGCTGGGCCTGTTGATCAGCTCGGCAAAGACCAACTACGACACCCAGCGCGACGAGGTCCGGCAACTGGCGGCGACAATCACCATTCTCGACAAACTGCTCGAACAATATGGCCCCGAGTCCCAGCCCGCCCGGGTCGCGGTGCGCAAGATGGTTCCGGCCATGGCCGATCGCATGTGGGGCGAGGATGCCATCAAGTCCGCCTACGCGCCGTTCACTTCGACCGGTTTGGGCGAGGCCGCCTATGCCGCCATTCGATCCCTGCCGGCAACCACGGATGCCCAACGCTTCTATCAGGCTCAGGCCATACAGACGGCGAACAGCCTGGCTCAGATACGCCTCACCCTCTACGAACAATCCGGTGGGCGCATGCCGCCCCTGTTCCTGGGCGTGTTGGTGGCCTGGCTGTTCGTGCTTTTCGTGAGCTTCAGCCTGTTCTCACCGCTCAATCCGACGGCCCTGACGGCTGTCGTCATCATTGCTTTGTAGGCGGCCGGTGCCATTTTCCTCATCCTCGAAATGTATCACCCGTTCAGCGGCCTGATGCAGATCGACAGCACTGCCTTGCGTCAGGTCTTGGCACCCTTGCCGTCGTAGCCAAGGAGGTTTCCGCCATGATCCTGCGGTCCACCATTCTCTGCCTGGCGATGCTGGGAGCGTTCGCCCTCCAATCGGGCCCGCGCGCCCAGAGCGATCTCAAGGTCATCGAGACGGTGCCCGCGGATCATGCCGTGATCGACGCGCCGAGCGAAGGCTTCTCCGTGCGCTTCGACCAGCCCGTCGATCACATCCACTCGCTATTGATCGTCAAGCGCGGCAGCCAAACGGTGGCGACCTTGCAACCGCGCTTCAAAGCGGCGCCGGAGGTGCTGTTCGCACGCGCGCCTCGCCTGCCGCCCGGCGACTACAAGCTGCACTGGTCGGTCCGGACGCTGCAGGACAGCGATGAAACCGATGGCGAGATCTCTTTCACCGTGGCGCCAGTCAAGCGCTGAGAGCGACGGGTCGATGTCGGAAGACGCCAAAGAGGCCGCGATACGACGCCATCGCACGCGGTTGCAGGTGAGCATCAGCACGATCTTCGCGGTTCTCATCCTGCCCGCCCTCGCTGCCGTCATCGCTTTCAGTTACTACGAGAACGGCCAAAATCTTCGGAACCTGTACCGGCAGTTCGTCGACCGTGCCCGAGACGACGCCGTGACGATGTCGCAGAACCTGCTGGATCCGGTTGCGGCGACATTGCGATTGATCGCGGCTGCCGAAGAAACCACTCCAGGCTTCTTCCGGGTCGATGAGAGCGGGGCTCTGCTCTATCAGGTGCTGGTGTCCCAGCCCCAGATCGATGCCATCTATGTCAGCTTCGAGGACGGCTACCACCGCGTGGTGACTCGCATGGACGAGGATCGTCGCCGCAGCGATCCCAGGATTCCGGCCAAGGCCAAATGGCACATGAGCTACATCGATCCCTTCTCCGTGGGCCCGAACCGGAAACGTCATCGCACCTTCTACGAAACCTGGCCGACGCCGATCGGACGCTACTCAGTAGATGCTTCCTCGTACGACGTGAGAATACTGGTGCCGCAGTATCAGATGGCGCGTCAGAGCAATGGGCTCGTCGTGACCGATCCGTTCATCAATCCGGACACCGGTTCATTGGTGGTTGCCCTCGGCTATCCCGTCCACATCGAGGGCAACTTTGTCGGCGTCGCCTCGGCCCACATCACCCTGGACGGATTGACGAGCCTGTTGCTTGCCAACCAGGCGAGCGCCAACAGCCTCACCATCATTGCCGATCAATACGGTCGGGTGCTGGGTCATCCGGTTCCTGGCACGGCGATCCGGCACGTCGATGGTCAGGTGCAGTTGGTCAAGCTGCAGGAGCTAAGCGAACCCCAGGTCGTCGAGGCGGTGCGACTGCACGAAGCCAATCATGCGGACCGGTTCACGTTCGACCTGCCGTCGGACGGCAAGGAATACGTGGCGCTGTTCAGCGACTTCCCGGCTGGCCCGGACAAGCAATGGCAGGTCCTGGTGGTGACGCCGACCGACGACTTCGAGGGCGAGCTCAAGCGGACGAACCGCCAGCTGATCTGGGGGAGCCTGGCGTTGATCGCGCTCGAGGTCGCGCTGATCTACTTCATGGCGCGCAAGATCTCGGCGCCGATCGAAGCCGTCTCCAGTGCCATCCAGCGCATCCGCTCGCTGTCATTCGGGACCGACACTCCGGGCGATTCGCCGATCCGCGAGATCTTCCAGCTGCAGCACGCGACGAGGTTGCTGGACAACGCCTTGCAGTCCTTCTCGCTGTTCGCGCCGGTCGGCATCGTACGCAACCTGATCGAGTCGGGTCGCCCCCTGGCGCCCAGCATCGAGCAGCGCTTTCTCACCGTGCTGTTTTCCGACGTCGAGGGCTTCACCGCAATCGCCGAGCAACTCACGCCGCAGGAATTGTCGGGCCAGACATCGCGCTACTTCGAAACGATTACTTCCGCCATCGCCGAGGAGGGCGGCACGATCGACAAGTTCATCGGCGACTCCGTCATGGCCTTCTGGGGCGCCCCCGCCGAGATCGAGGATCATCCCTTGCGGGCCTGCCGGGCGGCCTTGCGCGCCCACCATCGCATGAGGACCCTCAACGCCGAGTGGGCCCAGGAGGGTCGCCGACCGATGCGCGTGCGCTTCGGGCTCCATTGCGATGCTGTCGTGGTGGGCAATGTCGGCTCACACGAGCGGCTGAGCTACACGGTGATGGGCGATGGCGTGAACGTGGCGTCGCGGCTGGAAGGCATGAACAAGCAATTCGGCACGTCGATCTGCATCAGCGAGAACCTGTACCGGAAGGTGGAGGGCAGGGTCGTGGTGCGATCGCTCGGCCGCATCCCGGTCCGAGGGCGGGAGAGAGAAATCGAGGTATATGAACTGCAGGCCATCGTCGGGACGGAGGATCCGGCGCTTGTTGGCTGAGGAGGCGCCCGGCTGCTCGCGCTCCTACTGGACCTCGAAGACACTGCGAATGCGGGCGACCAGCCACGAAACCGATCGCATCGAGGCCACGCCCTCCGCCGCTCCTATTCCCGCGCCGCCCGCTTTCGCGCGGGCCGATAGCGTCCTGCTGATCTCGTCGGCGATGGCCGGCCGGTCTTGCACGATCTTGGCGAGAGCGCCCTGGCCGACCTCGTAGGCGACGGCGAAGGTCAGCGCCCGCACCGTCCCCGGCTCGCCTTGTCCGGCGAACAGGCCGCCCTCTCCGAAGTAGTCGCCGGGCGACAACCGGCGCAACTCGACCTCCTGATCGCCGTCCTGCCGGTAAATCACCAGCACGCCGGTCCGGATGATGAACAGCGAGCTGAGCTTGGCCCCGCGCTCGACCAGCGTTTCACCCTTGGCATACGTGCGGCGGACCATGGTCCCGGCCAGCGCCTCCTTTTCCTCCTCGGTCAGCGAGGCGAATAGCGGCACGGCGTCGACCAGTCGCAAGGCGGTGGCCCGCGTCGCTGGCGTGGCGGGTGCCTGTGGCTGTCCCGCCAGGACACTGATCGTCTCATTGGGCTGGGCGAGCGGCACGCCGGCCGCCTTGGCGTGACGGTAGATCAGGTCATAGACCTCGTGCCTGGCCTTCGCCGCCGCCGAGAAATCCTGGACGCGGAAGGAAAGCTCGAACTCGATCGCCCGCGCATCCAGTCCCTTGATCTCGACCGTCGGCTGGGGTGTCGACATGATCGAGTTGCTGCTGAACAGCACGGTGCGCAGGATGTCGGCGATCCCCGACGGCGCCATGGTCGGGCTGAAGCGAACCCTGAGCTTGACGCCGTGACTGCGGCTGGGGCTGCTGAGGTTGGTAAGCTGTGCCTTGGCAAGACTGCTGTTGGGCAGCACGACCAGATCGTTGGAGCCGTTCAGCAGGTGCGTCGCCCGCCAGTTGGTCTCGACGACCCGCCCTTCGGTTCCGTCGCTCAGGATCAGCCAGTCGCCGACGTCATACGACTTGCTGAGGTTGAGCGCGATTCCCGAGAAAACGTCGGCCAGCGTGCTCTGCAGCGCGAGGCCCAGAATAACGGCGAGCACGCCGGACGTGGCGATCAGGGTGCCGACGGGAGCGCTGAAGACGTAGGCGACGATAGACAGGCCCGCACCGAGATAGATCAGGCCGACCACGAGATCCTGAATCAGCCGTCCCTCTCGCGGTCGTCTCTCGAAGATCAGGAACACCCGGGCGCAGGCGGTCAGCAGCCA
>JBPYDO010000101.1:0-7607 GCA_051985755.1 Reyranella sp.
GGGTCCCACTTCTCGATCACCAGCTCGGCCAGCTTGGCCGGCACACCGGGGAAGCGGTCCACCAACCGGCTGCCGGCGCTGCCCTCGCCCGCGGCGTAGATCAGCTCGAAAGACGGGTGGCTCGCGATCAGGCGCATCGCCTCGCCGCCGCCAAAACCGCTGATCCCGACAATGCCGACGCGAATGCTCATGGTGGTGTCCTACTGCTGCAGTGAGCGAACAAGTACCGAACTCGCGCGCAGCATCAAGGATATGCAAGACATCGTCCACGAGCTGAAGACCAACCACCACGATACATTTTATGAGTCTTGACCCTAGTTCGCGCCTTTGCGCCGGGCACCTCGTGGGCTCCCGGCTGCGTCGTCAGGCGTGCGCGAAGATCTGCCAGGCCATCACGAACATCACGATCCACGCGGCACTGTAGATCATCGGCCGGAGCGGCGGCCGCGACACGCCGGAGAGCATGACGACCGCATGCGCCACGCGCAGCCAGAAGAAGGCGATGGCACACCACACCGTCACCGGGGTCGAGACCTTGAGCGTCGCCCCGATCAGGACGACGATCGCGAAGGGCAGCAACTGCTCGAGCAGGTTCTGGTGGGCCCGCATCGACCGGTGGACCCAGGCGGTCATCGTCTTGTTGTCGGGCGGGCGGACGAAGATTTCCCGCTTGCCCTCGAACTCGGTGACGTTGATGCCGACGATGTAGGGAATCCACAGCGATCCCGCGAACAGCGCGGTGACCATCAGCCAGGTCAGCTCAGGCGTCATGACCGCACCTCGTTTGCCGCCGGCCGGGCCGGGCAGACCGCCATCTCCTCCGCCCGCCCCTCGAGGCTCGACACGAACTGCGCCATGATTCCGCCCCAGCCGCCCTCCGACTCGAAGGCGGTGCGCATCTTTTCGGCCTCGGCGCCGAAGCGCTCGAGCTGCCGGTGCTCGAGAACGATGCGTGTCCGCCCGGCGCCCGCCTCCTGGAACGTCACTTCGACTTCGGTCTGGAAGTCGGGATCGAACTGCCAGTTGGTGTTGATCTGCCAGGCCAGCAGGAGGCGGCGCGGCGGGTCCCAGGCGAGCACGCGGCCCCAGTTGCACTCGCTGCCATCCATGGCGCGCTCGAACCAGCGTCCGTTGACGAACGGCTCGATGATGGCCGTCTCGGCGTTTGCGGTGCCAATGTGATGGGTACCGAGCGGCCACCATTGCCCGAAGTCCCGGGTGAACGCCTCGAAGGCGCGTTCGGGGCTGCAGCGGGCGACGAGTTCTTTGCGGACGGAAGTCATGGTGTCGCTCCTGTGGTTGCTGTGGTTCCTTGGGGTTACTTGCGCCGCTCCGCCCGGGCCTTGAAACGGCTGAGGGCCCGGGTCCAGACGTCATCGAGGTAGTCGCGGATCTCGGCCACCGCGTCGGGATCGAGCCGGTAGACGTTGCGCGTCCCGTGCGCTTCGTGCACGACCAGGCCGGCATCGCCCAGCACGCGAAGATGCTGCGAGACGGCCGATCGCGTGACCGGCAGCTTGGCTGCGATCTCGCCCACGGCCAGCGGGCCGTTGGACAACAGGTCGAAGATCGCCCGTCGCCTCGGGTCGCCGAGGGCCGCCATCAATGTCTGGACGTTCTGCGGAGTCATGGTTAGTTTCTACTAACCGTTAGTTAGGACGAACCAATGAGCATGTCAAGACGCCTTGGCCTGGGCCAATCAAACCGCGGGTGGCGACTCCGCGTAGCCGAATTCCTTGTCGAGGTTGGCGATTTCGCGGCGGAACGCCATACGCAGCGCGCTCTTGTCCGATTCGTCCAGCCAGCTGCCCTCCACCGAGTTCAGGCTGAACTTGCGGGCCATGTCAGGGCCCCAGCCGATGGTCTCGAACAAGGTCGTGAAGCCATGACCGAGGTTGGTGCCGAACATCGCCGGGTCGTCGGTGTTGATGGTGACGTTCAGCCCGGCCTCGACCAGGCGCCGGATGCGCTGCGGCCGGTGCGGCCGGTTGCGCTCGATGCTCGTCCAGGCGCAGGGCGTGAAGGTGAGCCCGTCGCGACGCGCCTCGGCGAGCACGAACTCCGAGGCCAGCATGTTGTAACCGTGGTCGATGCGATCGCAGCCGAGCACGTCGCGGCAGATCAGGTAGTTGGTGGGCGGCGCCTCGGCGGGCGTCAGGTAGTCCTCGCAGCAATGCGCCGTGCGATGCAGTCCCGCCTTGCCGGCGAGTGCGTAAGCCTCGGCGAAGGTGGCCGGCGGTCCAACTCCCTCGTTGCCGTCGAGCCCGATTCCGACCACCAGATCGTGCCGGTGCGCGATCGCCGTCTCGACGATCTCGACGGCTTGCGCCGGCGTGTTGGTGGAGCGGTCGATGCAGCAGATCAGCAGGCACGACACGCCGAACTTGCTCTTCGCCGCCGCGATGCCCTCGACCATGCCGGCGACCATCGCGGGATAGTCGATGCCGTTGGGATAGAAGTAGTCGGGGTTGAAGAAGAGCTCGACATGCCGGAGGTTGCCGTCACGCACCGCATCCTCGACGTATTCGTAGACGGCGCGGGCAAAATCCTCCGGCCGGCGCAGCACCAGGGCGGTGAGGCGCAGCACCTCGAGGAAACCGTTGAAGTCAGGCCACTGGTAGAGTTTCTCGGCCGGCCGCGGCAGTTTCAGGCCGGCGCGCCCGGCGAGCTCGGCCACGGTGGTGGCACGCAGGGTGCCGGCGATATGGCAGTGGAGCTCCGCCTTGGGGATGCGGCGCAGGTAATCGTCGGCAACGGCCTTGGCCTTCGCCCGCGCCATCACTTCTTCTCGATGTTGTAGAGCAGCATGACCGGCGACTTCAGCACGCCCACGAGGTTGTTCCGCCACGCCGACGGCGTGGTGAACTGTGCGAGCGGCAGGTAGAGCACTTGCTCGTAGGCGCGCGCCTGGATCTTGGCGGCCAGCGCCTTGCGCGTGGGCATGTCGGGCGCTTTGGCGAAGGCGAGCTTGAGCTCTTCGGTCTTGGCATCGGTCGGCCAGCCCCAGGTCGCGTTGGGCGGTCCGGTCGCCACCAGGAAGGGATTGCTGAGCGGATTGCCCTGGTCGGGGACGGTGTTGGTGGTGTGCGCGATGTTCCAGCCGCCTTCGCTCACCGGCTTGGTGTTGAGGCGCCGCGTGGCGAAGGTCTGGAAGTCCATCGCCTGCATGTCGACCTTGAAGCCGAGGTCGACCAGCAGCTGGCGCGTGACGTTGCCCAGGGCGGCGATGCCGGGGGCATTGGCGACGTGCAGCATGACGATCGGCTTCGACATGTCGACGCCCGACTCCTTCAGGAGCGCCTTTGCCGCCGCGAGGTTGCGCGCCGGAATGCCGTCGCGGCTCTCGTAGGGCATGCCGCAGCCGAAGATCGCCGCGCAGTCGGTGGCGAACTTCGGGTCGCCGGCCACGAGGGCGGCATACTGCGAGCGGTCGACGGCGAGCGCGATCGCCTGGCGCACCTTGATGTTGTTGAAGGGCGGCTGCAGGTGGTTCATGCGCATTACGGCCTGGAAGCCGAGCGTGCCGACCACCTCGGCCTTCGCCCCCGACTTGGCATCGAGGAGCGGCAGCAGCTCGGCCGGCACGCGCTCGAGGTAGTCGACCTCGTTCCGGATCAGGGCGCTGACCTGGGTCTGGGCGTCGGGCAGCCCCAGCATCTCGACGCGGTCGAGCTTGGCGAGCTTGGCGCCGGAAGCCCAGACCGGAGGCTCGCTGCGCGGTTTGTAGTCGGCGAACTTGTCCAGCACGATCTTGACGCCAGGCTCGTGCAGATCGGCGCGGAACTTGTAGGGACCCGAGCCGATGATCTCCTTGACCTGCTCGCTGCCGGGCGTCCTGGCGATGCGTTCGGGCATCATGAAGGGCACTGGCGCGCCGATCTTGCCCAGGGTGTCCAGCACGAGGCCGTAGGGCTCCTTCAGCACCAGCCTGATGGTGCGTGCGTCGACGGCGTCGAGCGAGGCCATGAACTTGGTGAGCATCAGGCCCATCGGATCGCGCGGCGCCCAGCGGCGGATCGAGGCGACGCAGTCGGCCGCCGTCACCGGCGCGCCATCGTGCCACTTGAGGCCCGGCCGCAGCACGAACGTATAGGTGAGCTTGTCGTTGCTCAGCTTGTAGCTCTCGACCATCTGCGGCTTGGGCTGGAAGTGATCGTCGACCGCAAACAAGGTGTCGTAGACCAGGTAGCCGAAGTCGCGCGTGGTGAACGAGGTCGTGAAATGCGGATCGAGGATGCGCGACAGGGTCTCCGGCGCGACACGCAGGACGGACTGGGCAGCAGCGGGCGCGGCAGCCATCGTCGCCAATGCCGCAATGGTCAGCAGTCGCCGAATTCGATCGCCCATCATGTCGAGTCCCCCAGCGGCAACCATAGAGCCCGAGCCCCAAACATGCCAGCCAACCTCTCCCTCTGGCGGGGGAGAGGAATATGACGCTAACGTCGCCGCCCTCAGGTAGGAGCGCGGGGCGGGAGCGGCGAGGGGCGTGACGGAAGCGGCGGAAACAGAGGCGGCAGAGCCCTCGATGTCGGTGTGGGGCGTGGCGTCGCTCGGCGTCGGCTCGATGGTCGGCGCCGGCATCTTCACCCTGCTTGGCCAGGCGGCCCTGATGACCGGCAGCGACGTCTACCTGTCGTTCGCCCTGGGCGCCGTGATCGCGCTGCTCTCGGGATATTCCTACGCGCGGCTCGCCGGCCGCTTTCCCGGCTCGGGCGGCATCATGGACTATTTCGACCGGGCGTTTCCGTGGCGCGTGCTGGCGGGCGGCCTGTCGATCCTGTTCCTGCTGAGCCTGGTGGTGGCGCTCACCCTGATCGCCAAGACCTTCGGCGCCTATGCCGCCCAGCTGGCCGTAGGCGAGCGGTCATCGCCGCTGGTCGTCGATCTCTTCTCGTCGGCGGTGGTGATCGCGGTGGTGCTGATCAACGTGGCGGGCTCGCGCCTGGTGAGCCACGTCGAGGAGCTGCTGGTCGCCTTGAAGCTCATCATCCTGGCGGCGGTGTTGCTGGCCGGACTGTGGGCCGTCGATCCCATCATGCTGCAACGCGATGCGCCGGCGCCGACCGGCACGCTCCTCGCCAGCGTCGGGCTCACCTTCTTCGCCTATGCCGGCTACGGCATCATGGCCAACGCCTCGGGCGCCGCCGTCGATCCCGGCAAGACCGTGCCGCGCGCCATCTTCATCGCCATCGGCGTGGTGGCGGCGCTCTACATCGGGCTGTCGGTCGCGGTGCTGGGCCACATCTCCATGGTCGGCCTGCAGCGTTACCGGGACACCGCGGTCGCCCAGGTGGCGAACCTGGTGTTCGGCGAGCCGGGCTTCGTCGTGGTGTCGGTCGCGGCGCTCCTGGCCACCGCCTCGGCGCTGAACGCCAGCCTCTACTCGGGCCTCGCCATCTCCAGGGCGATGGCCGAGCGCGGCGAGCTGCCGGCGCTGTTCGCCCGCGCGGTGTGGGGCGGCGGCACGCACGGGCTGGTCTGGGCGGCCGCTGCGGTCCTGGTCATGGTGAACACGCTCGGGCTCGGCGCCATCTTCCGGATCGCCGGCGCCGCCAACCTGATCCTCTATCTCGCGGTGTTCGCCGCGCACTGGCGCCTGCACGGCGAGGCGGGCGGCTCGCGCCTGCTGATCGTGCTGGGCGCGGCATTGATGACCTTGGTGCTGGCGGCGCAGATGGTTCACCTGTGGGACACGCGCCCGGTGGTGATCGCCGTCACGCTGGCCTTCGTGCTGGCAAGCCTTGGGCTCGAATGGCTGATCCTGCGGCGCGGCCGCGCGTCTTTGAGATGAACACCGCGTGCGGCACATAGCAATTGAATCGAGAGGAATTCCCCCCGCCTTTGGTTGCGATCAAAGTTGACGCCTTCTGTTGTGAACGGCACCTTTCGCATCGCCATGCAATGCTACTTGCATCAGGACATCGCCGCGGTTGGCATCTGTCGGACTTGCGGCAAGGGACTTTGTCCGGCGTGTGCGCGCCAGATCGACAGGGGCATTGTTTGTTCGGACGCGTGTGCAGCGTATACAATCACCAATCACGAGATGGTCGAACGTGCTCGGCGCATTTACAGTATCGGGACAAAGCCGAAAATACCTATAGGGACTTGGTTCTTCGGTGTTTTGGGTTTGCTGTCGGTTGGTATTGCCGCCGTGCTTTTATGGCGCAATCCAACCAATTGGACCGAAGCTGTCGCGCCCGGAGCCTTCGGCATAATATTGATCGGCTTCTCAGTATTTGTCTGGCGACGCTACAGATCGCTCGGCTTGAGCCTTTAGAGCGGATTCCGATCAGGCTGAAATCGACGACTTGAAGGGTCGTGCTGAAGTACCGAAGCACGACAGCCGATCAGCCGTTCACTTCATATGAAGTCAAAGATCTCCGGCCAGCCGAAGCCCACCTGAAGCACGATCGGCACAAGCAGCAGAATGAGTAAGAGCAGGATCAGGGCGGTGAAGATCGCCCCGAGGTGCGAGTGCTTCGTCTCTATGTCTTCCCCCAAAGTCGAGCGACCGGCGCCTTCGTTCGTGGGCGCCGGCACTCAGGGACTACGGACGAAGCGGCTGAGGCATCCCCGCGACGGTCTGTGCACTGTCTTAAGCCGCTGATTCTCAAGCGCTTCCCGATCTAACGACCGGAATCGTCGATTCGACCGCGTCGGGCTTAGGTTGGCCCGCATGGACGCCGCTCTCGCAGGCGGCGTCCGTCGTTTTTCTTCCGTTTGTTTAACGGCAGCCTCCTCCAACCCCTCACGGAGAATCGCAATGTCCAAGTTCCAGAAAGGCAATCCCGGCGGCCCCGGCCGGCCGCGCGGCAGTCGCAATGCAGTCAACCTGATTCTCGACCAGCTGGCGGTCGAGGGCGCCGAGGCCATGGTCAAGAAGATGATCGAAGCGGCTTCCGGCGGCGATCGCGTGGCGGCGCGGCTGGTGCTGGGCCGCATCTGGTCGGCGCCCAAGGGCCGATCGGTGCCGATCGACCTGCCGGAGATCGTGACGCCAGCCGATCTCGTGCGGGCGCACGCCGCGGTCATGACCGCGATCGGCGACGAGACCATCACGCCGCAGGATGGTGCCGCCATCGCCGCCGTGCTGGAGACACACCGCCGCGCCTTCGAGCTGGTGGCGCAGGAGACGCGGGTCGAGAAGCTGGAGGAGGAGCTGCTGGCGCTCAAGCAGCGCATGGCCGGCTGAGGCGTCGATGGCGCTGAAGGCGCGGCTGAAGCGGCTCGAAGCGCTGGCCCATTGGCTGCGCTGGGACGGCTGGATCGATCACTGCGAGCGGGCGCTCGACTACTTCGCGCTGCAGCGGCGGCTCGAGGCGCACAAGGCCGCGCAAAGGACGGCATTGGCGGCGAAGGAGCGCGTCGACGCTGCGCGCGCCCATGCGAAAGCGCCTGCCCTCGTGCCCGCGCCAAAGTCACCGCCGCCGCCCGCGCGGCCCGCAGCAACCAAGAAGCCGCCGGCCGCGGCTCCACCCCCTCCGGCACCCGCCGCGCTGCCCGACCTGTTCCAGCCGCTGAATGGCGTCGTGCGCTGGCGCCAGCGGGAAGCGCGGGACGACGACGATTGGGCCAATGATCGGCCCGGCACCAACGGCCGCGCGATC
>JBPYDO010000102.1:0-15416 GCA_051985755.1 Reyranella sp.
ACTAGGTCTCGCTGAGAGCCGTGGTAGACCACCACGTTGATAGGCCGCATGTGCAAGCGCAGTGATGCGTTCAGCTTAGCGGTACTAATAGCTCGATCGGCTTGGTCTCATCGTTCCGTGCAGTGGACGACATCCGCTGCCGGTCTCATTGCCGGACTTCCAGACTTCAGTCTTCGCGCTTCGACGACCTGGTGGCAGTAGCGGGAGGTGAACACCCGATCCATTCCGAACTCGGCCGTGAAAACTCCCAGCGCCAATGGTACTGTGTCTTAAGACACGGGAGAGTAGGTCGCTGCCAGGTCTTCCAAGCGCGAAGATCCTCTTCCGACAAACGATTATCACTAGCGTCGCAGGATTGCCGCGGGGTGGAGCAGCCCGGTAGCTCGTCAGGCTCATAACCTGAAGGTCGTAGGTTCAAATCCTGCCCCCGCAACCACTTTTACCGAACGGTATTCGGTAGCAGACAAGGCCGCCCCCACCAGGGCGGCCTTTTTGTTTTCGAGTGCTTCCAAGTAGTCCTTGCCGATGAGAACCATCGGCTTGCCGCATCCGCCACAGACCACGCGACCGCTTTTGATAGACTGCTCTTCGGCTTCGGGTACTAGTTTGATGCTATGAAAGTCGCAAGCTCTAGTGCGCGCTCTGCGGTCATCCGCAGGAAGCACGAGTCAGCCGCCATACGAGCACTCGTTCCACCATCAGGGTCGCCTACGAAGCCACAATTGCGCTCACGGAACTTCAGCCAAGAAGTCTCAGCAGCTATCAGCGCCTTCTGCTGCCCTGGGCTTAGAGTCGCCATTAGCTTCTTGTAGTTGGCATTGAGGCGCGCGTCCCAAAGTGCCGCTTCTGCAGTGATGCAATCAATCGTTGGGAAGGTTTTGCCACCCGCTGCCTCGACGCAGCGTTCATATTGTTTGCTGTAGGCAACATCGGCCGCAAATGCAGGATGCCAGCCTAGCAAAGTCGAGCTGACAATCAGAACGAGTAGCCAAGGCGATGTTCTCGGCACTGTTGCCTCCGGGATATGGTCGCCGCGCACGACCGTCGATGGACCCTGAGCGGTCTAAGCTTCTCACCGGCCGAATGATCACCGTGGAGAGAACGTCCAGGTTCTGCAATATGGGGCAAAACCCGCCGCCGCGTGAGCCCATGTCTGCTTTGGGTCAAAAGCAGACAACCGCAGGCGACCCGCAGAATTTCCGCTTTTGACCCGAATCGGACCTGACTGACGGCTGTGGTCAAGCGCGCAGGCGCGGCGGGAGGCGGAACGACTGACAAACGGTGGATTTCATTGCCGCAGCCTTGAAGGTCACTGGTAGGATGCTGCATCCGGTCTAGGGAGGCGGCAGTTCGATGCGCGCGATCACGTCGCGATTGAGCGACGTCGAATTGCCTTTCCCGTCCCCACCGCCCTGCGTGACATATTGATTGAAGATCCAGGCCGTGCGAGGGGTTGTCGGATCCAGGAAGATCGTCGAACAGTCTCCCCATCGTTGCGAGATGTTCGGGATGTAGTTGCTTGCCAGGCCACTCCGCAGCGTGAAGATTTCATACCAAAAGTCGGTGGAAGTCTCTCGCACCACAGCCGCGTAGGCCCCTATGTTGCCGCAATCCGGACTCCCGGGGTTGCTCGAAGTCGTCGAGTTTCCGGAGCGTGACAGCGACACGATTGTGTAGTCATTTTCGCCGAAGGAAAGAATGCTTGGATTGAAGAAGTCATAGTCTTGATAGCCGATCACGCCACATTTCGCCAAACTCGGTCGGCGGAGCACGGGATCGATCGCCAGTCGGTACCAGCGAACGCCCAGATGTGTCGCTGGGTCGCCCGCATTGGGGCCGCTCGAAATGGTGTGCGCCACCCAAATGTTGGAGCTGTCGCCCATCGGCGCTGCGACTGCACCGCTATTGTCGAAGATGATCCAGTTAAGGCCCTTCGGGTCGGGCTGTTTCACCCGGTAATTGACCGGCACGGCTTCAAAAGGCGGGACCTCGATCTTGTCGCGATGCACGACCGTCCCATTTGAGATGAGTGAATAGGTCAGATGCTTCTTGCTGACCAAGTCGACGCCGATGGCCATCGCAACGGACCCACCGCGGCTTTGATCGATGACTGGATAGAGGTTGGAGCCGTAGTCTTCCGGCTTCAGCGGCCCGATGATCTTGATGTTGCCTGGGCGATCAACTTGAGGCGGCCACGCCAGAGCATTCCCGCGCGCGATGACGACGATCTCGGGCGCCCTGCCTGGCCCGGAGCTGACGTTCGTTCCAATGTAGACTCCATTCCCATCATAACCGAGCATGGTGAAATCGTTGCCGGGGAGGGCGAAGGCGGCCCCTCTCCAGTTGCCAATGCGCGGATCAGAGAGTCGGTCGTTGGGATTGGTCGTCGCCATGAGGACCCGGTGCCCAAAGTCCAGCTGCACCGCGAGCCACTGCCCGCCCTGTCCGGCGTCTGGTATGAACACGATGCGCGGATCGATGATGCTTCCGGGTGATGAGATTCCCGCTGCCGCCCAAAACTCCCCGTCGCTCACGCGCTTGACCAAAGTTCCAGTCTGCTTGTCGTATATCGAGAAGAAGCCATTGATGAACTCGACGATGTAATTGGCATTCACTGCACCAGTGGGGTCGGGCGGCGTCGTCCCATCATGTTGAAATTCAACTGAGCGGCTTGCGCCGGTGTAAGTAGTGATTTTCGGCGGCGGGACTTTCGGCGCGCCGCGGCGCGAATCGTGCATGTCGGTCATGCTGATACCTTCTCGGTTCGGCGTTAGGCATGTAGCGATCGCCATACCGCTGCAATCAGCATTCTTGCACATCTTCTTGTGGTGCGCGTTGTTGTGCGGGCCGTGCCGGCGCGCTGCCGCAGTGCTGGCGGATAAGTGCTCGAGTGTCAAAACCCCAAAAAGCGCGGGTCATGATGACCGACGTCGACTCTGACGGCCGCTGCCTCATGTCCGCCAAGGCGGCCTCGCCGGATGCTTACTGCTAGGATGCGCCCCGCGCGCCGGCTTCGGCGTCGCCGGGGAGGCTGCATGGCGCTACTCATCATCAACCTGGACAAGATCATCGGCAGTGCCGAGGCATGGCGTGACACGTTCAGGGAGCAGGTTCCCGATCTGCCAATTCGCATTTGGCCGGATGTCGGCGAATTGAGAGACATCGAATACCTGGCCTTCATGCATCCGGATTTCGACCGGCTTCCGGCCTTCCCCAACTTGAAGGCGATGTTCAGTCGTTCGGCTGGGGTCGAGGACATCGTCCAGCATCCGAAGCTGCCCAAGGTCCCGCTCGGCAAGGTGGAACCACCGGGCGGCGATCCGATGATGACGGAATATGTCGTCATGCACGTCTTGCGCTTCCATCGCGACATGCCTGCCTATCAGGCGGCCCAGGCGAAGCGGGAATGGCGCAGGGTACCGATCATCCGGCCCGATCAAAGGCGCGTCGGCTTTCTGGGCTTCGGTATGATGGCCACGGCGCCGGCGCTCGTCCTGCAGTCGCTGGGCTTCAAGGTATCGGCGTGGGTTCGCTCGCCGCGGCAGACTGCCGAGGTCCCCCTCTTCCACGGCCGCGATCAGCTTGGCACCTTTCTCGGTCAGACAGATATCGCCGTCTGCCTGTTGCCGCTGACCCCGGAAACCGAGGGCATCTTCTGCACGCGCACGTTTGCCATGATGCCGAGAGGCGCCATGCTGGTGAATGTCGGGCGCGGCAAGCACGTGGTGGAAAAGGACCTGATCGCCGCGCTCGCCTCGGGACAACTATCGTACGCCGCATTGGATGCACTTTGGCCCGAGCCGCTGCCGCCAGAAAGCCCGCTTTGGCTTCATCCCAAGGTTACGGTGATGCCGCACGTGGCGCGGCGGCCGACCGTCGCCCAGCTGGTAACCGAAGTCGCCGCGAACATCCGCAGCCTCAAGGCGGGAGGAAGTCTCCTGCAAGAAGTCGACGTCAAGCTGGGATACTGATCGCAGGCCTGCATCGATCGGTCATCTGCAGATGCGCCGCGCGCTTGCTAGGATGGGCGCCGCCAAGGGGAGATGCCAAAGCCATGGTCAAGACTGTGCTGTACGCGGAAAAGCTGTACGACAACGACAAGGTCGAGCGCGAGGTGTTCGGGTCCGATGTGCGCGTGGTATGGCGCAACGTCGCCAACCTGTCGCAACTCGAGGAGCGTGACTGCGCCGAGATCGACGGCTTGATGGTGATGCGGCACGCCGTGACCGCCGAGCACTTCGCCCGCTTCCCCAAGCTCGCTTGCGTCGTGCGCATGGGCGTCGGCTATGACAAGGTCGATCGCAGGGCCGCTGCCGCGCGCAAGGTCATGGTGTGCAACGTGCCGGACTACGGCACCACCGAGGTCGCCGATCACGCGCTGGCCCTGGCCTTGACGCTCCGCCGCGGCATCGCGCTCCACCTCGAGGCGCAGCGCCGGCCGCAGCCGGCGCCGTGGAGCTACGTGCGCGACCAGCTTCTGCGGCGCAACGGCGTGCAGACCTTCGCCATCGTCGGATTGGGTCGCATCGGCACGGCGGCCGCGCTGCGGGCCAAGGCCTTCCAGTTCCGCGTCATCGCCTACGACCCGTACATGCCGAACGGCACCGAGCTCGGCGTCGGTGTCGAGCGCGTCGGCTCGCTCGAGGCGTTGATGGAGCAGACCGACACTCTGTCGATCCACGCGCCGCTGACGCCGGAAACGCGCGGCATGATCTCGCGAGCCATGCTGGAGCGCATGCCGAAGGGAGGCGTGGTGGTGAACACCGCGCGCGGCCCGATCGTCGATGTCGACGCGCTCGGCGATCTCCTGAAGCGAGGACATCTGGCCGGCGTCGGGCTCGACGTCCTTCCGGTGGAGCCGCCGACCGAGCCCATCCCCGAGCTCCTGCGCGCCTACCGCGCGCGCGAGCCCTGGTGCGAGGGGCGTCTGATCATTACGCCGCACTCGGCCTTCTTCACGCCAGAGGCCTGGGACGATACCCGGCTCAAAGCGGCGGAAACCATGCGCGCGGCGCTGGTTGGACCGCGGCCGCAAAACGTCATCACACCTGAGATGTTCTGATGTCAGCGGCGTGCTTCAGGGTAGGATGACGTGGCAGGCCTCGCGGGGGTAGACGGCATGCACGGCGACACGCTCGTCGACATACTCACGGATCACGCCGCGCGCCGCGGCGCCGACACGGCCTATATCCTGCTCGACGGTCGTGGCGCTGAATCGGCGCGCCTGAACTTCGCTGAACTTCACCGCCGTGCCATCGCGGTCGCCGCGCATCTGCAGGAGAGGGTGGAGCCGGGCGCTCCTGTGCTGCTGCTGTTGCCGACGGGGCTCGACTTTGTCGTGGCCTTTTTCGGCTGCCTGTATGCCGGGGCAATCGGCGTCCCGTGCGCTTACGCCGCGCGCGATATCGGCAGGTTGGCGAGCATCGTGGCCAGTTCGGGAAGTGAGGTGATTCTTACCGACGAGGCGAGCGAGGCGACCAGACGCGCCATGCCAACGGACCTTGGCCCGCTGACTTGGCTCAACGTCGCCGACATTCCGAATGATGCGACGATGTCGTGGCGGCCGCCCGCGCTGACACCGGACTCCATTGCCTACTTGCAATACTCCTCCGGATCGACGGGTGATCCCAAGGGCGTGATGGTCAGCCACGGCAACCTCGTCCACAACCTCGGCATGATGGCGGAGGCCTTCAGCCATGACCCGAACCGGACGGTCATAGTCACATGGCTGCCTCTGTTCCACGATATGGGCCTGATCGGCAACGTGCTGCAGGCGGCTTACCTGGGCGTCACTTGCGTGCTGCTCTCGCCCACGAGCTTCCTCAAGCGTCCAGTCCTCTGGCTGCAGGCTATCGATCGCTACCGCGCGACCTTCAGTGGCGCGCCCAACTTTGCCTACGAATTGTGTGTGCGCCGGATCACCGACGGCGAGCGCGACGCGCTCGATCTCAGCGCGTGGGAGGTGGCGTTCAACGGCTCTGAGCCGGTGCGCGCCGAGGTCATCGACGCCTTCAGCGAACGCTTCGCGTCCCGGGGCTTCCGGCGTGAGGCCTTTTATCCGTGCTACGGCCTGGCGGAAGCCACACTTTTCGCTTCGGGACGTGGCTGGTCCGTTGCTCCAACCAGCCTTCGCCTCGACCGCATGTCCCTGGAGCAGGATTGCGCTGTCCTGTCCGATGACCCTGCCGCGCGCGTGCTGGTAAACTGCGGCCATGAATGGTCGGGACAGCAAATCTTCGTTGTCGACCCGGACCGCCTCGCACCGGTTCCGCAGGGGCAGATCGGCGAAATCTGGATATCAGGCCCCAGTGTCGCCAAAGGCTATTGGCGCCAGCCGGCAGCGAGCGCCCAAACCTTCGTGACGAGACTCGATGGCGTTGGCGAAGGCAGCTACGTGAGAACCGGTGACCTCGGCCTGCTGCACGATGGCGAACTCTATCTGACGGGGCGCCTCAAGGATCTCATCATCATCCACGGCCGTAACCACTATCCCGAGGATATCGAGCGCACGGTCGCCGCGAGCAACGCGGCACTGCGGCCCAACTGCGGCGCAGCCTTCGCGATCGATGTCGATGGCGAGGAGCGCCTCGTCGTGGTCCAGGAACTGCGTCGCGAATTTCGCGACAATTTCGAGGAAGATAGGATACGCGGCGATGTGACGGAGGCGATTGCCGGCGTTCATGAGGTGCGCCTGCACGCGCTCGTCCTCATTGCCCAGGGCACGATTCCCAAGACATCGAGCGGCAAGATCCAGCGGCGTGCCTGCCGCAGGGCGTTTCTGGACGGCACGTTGCCACTGGCGGACGCGACCAGGCGCAGGGGCGAAGACGAGGGCCCGCTGGATGGTCGCGAACCCGCCATGGCACGCGTCAGCCAGCTCCACAGTCCTACGGTCTCGGGCGAGAGGCTGCGGCGAGCCCAGCAATTGCACGCCTTTGCCATCTCCGGGCTCTCGCTGGCCGGTACGATCGTGGCGGTCGCCGTCGCGATCCGCGACGGAGTCGGCGCCTCGGCGCTGTGGTTGATGGTTGTCCTCTACGTCCTCACGATGCTCGGCATGACGGTGGGCTATCACCGCATGCTCTCGCATCGCTCCTTCGAAGCCGGGCCTGCCGTGAGGGCGGTGCTTGCCGTGCTGGGCTCGATGGCTGCCCAAGGCTCGCCCATCTATTGGGTCGCCAATCACCGCCGGCACCACCAGTTCAGCGATGCGCCGGGCGATCCTCATTCGCCGGTATTCGGCGCGCGCGCGCCGCTAAGCGGCGCGGCAGCGTTCTGGCATGCGCACATCGGATGGATGTTCACTCACGAGTTGTCGAACACGCTGCTCTATTGCAAGGATCTCATCCGCGATCCGCTGGTTTCACGCATCAACCGTCACTACTACGCTATCGTGTCCATCGGGCTGATCCTGCCGGCTGTGCTGGGCGGATTGCTGACGGGATCCCTGCACGGAGCTGTCGAGGGATTGCTGTGGGGCGGTTTCGTCCGCCTGTTCCTCAGCTTCCACGCGACCAGCTGCATCAACTCGGTGACCCACCTGTTCGGCTCGCGGCCATTCGACACGCCCGACAGCAGTCGCAACAATCTCTGGCTGGTGCTACCGACGCTGGGCGAAGCTTGGCACAACAACCACCATGCCTTTGCTTCGTCGGCCTATTTCGGGCTAAGGGCTGGCCAGATCGACATTGGAGGCTATGTCATCCGGCTGCTCGAGCGGCTGTCGCTGGTGAGGGACGTGCGGTCGATCTCGGCCGAACGGGTCGCCGGCGCACTGGCCAGTCAGCCTCCTTCTTCGCGAGCGTCCCATGTCCGGAATCGTTAAACCTTCCCACCGCCGCAGCGAGACAACTGTGCCCAAGTATGAGCAGAGCAACATTGAAAATTGGCTCGCAGATCTGATCGGCCAGATCCTGGAGATACCGCCATCGAAGGTGGACCGGACAGTGCACTTCGACCGTTTTGGCCTGGACTCCGTGGCCGCAGTCACCATCACGGCGGCTCTCGAACAGCACCTGGAACGGGAGCTCGATGCCACGCTGCTCTATGATCACCCCACCATCGCCAAGCTGTCGCATCATTTGGCTGAACTCACGGCGCCGGCGCCACGATGACCACGCTCGCCAATCCGGGTGCGTCGGCGCAAGCCATCCGGTTCCACTACGACATTGGCAACGCCTTCTACGCGCTGTGGCTGGATCCGAGCCTCACCTATTCCTGTGCCCTCTGGGACGATCACGACACGCTGGAAGCGGCGCAGCTGGCGAAAATCGACTACCACATCGAAAAGTCGGGTGCGGCTGGCCGGGCGCGTGTGCTCGACGTCGGCTGTGGTTGGGGCTCGGTCTTGCGGCGACTGGTCTCCAGCGCGGGAGTCCAGAGCGCTATCGGCTTGACGCTCGCCCGGGAGCAGGCGGCCTATATCGACCGGCAACGCTGGCCGGGCGTCGAGGTTCGCGTCGAAAGCTGGTCCGACCATGTGCCGTCGGCGCCTTACGATGCGATCATTTCCGTCGGCGCCTTCGAGCATTTCGCCAAGCTCGATCAGTCGCCGCAAGACAAGATCGCGGGCTATCGCAGCTTCTTTCGCCGCTGCCACGAATGGTTGCCGCCCGGCGGCTGTCTGTCGCTGCAGACCATGGCTTATGAGAATTCGAGCCGCGCCGACTTCAGCCCGTTCTTCGCCAGCCAGGTCTTTCCGGAGTCCGATCTGCCGCGCCTGGCGGAGATCGCCGGCGCGAGCGAGCGCCTCTTCGAGATCGTGTCGCTCCGCAACGACCGGCTGCACTATGCGCGAACCGCCCTCGAGTGGCGCCGCCGCCTCCTGAGACGCCGCTCGGAGGCGGTCGCGCTCGTCGGCGAGGAAACGGTGGTGCGCTACGACAAGTATCTGCACCTGTGGGCCATCGGCTTCCATACCGGGACGATGGGCCTGCTGCGCCTGCAGCTCAGGAAGCTCGAGTCACGCCAGACCAGTTAGGGACGGCTCACACGGAGGATCGTCATGTGCCGCAATATCCGCGACCTGCACAACTTCAAGCCGCCCGCGACGGACGAGGAGATCCGCGCCTCGTCGCTGCAATTCGTGCGCAAGCTGAGCGGCGCCAACCGCCCGTCCAAGGTCAATGAAGAGGCCTTCAACCGCGCCGTCGAAGCGGTGGCCGCAATCGCGCGCGAGCTGATCGATTCGCTGGTCACGACGGCGCCGCCGCGCGACCGCGCGGCCGAGGCGGCAAAGGCGCGCGCCCGCTCGGCGATGCGCTTCGGCCGTGCGGATGGCGCCGCGTAGCATCGCGGGCCTTCACGAACCGTCAGACCCGCCGCGTTTCTGGGAGCGCCTGCTCGCCAAATGGGCGAGGCCCAGAAAGGCCGGCGTCGGGTGCACGATAACGGCGGTGGGAATGTGCGCCAGGTAGCTCGACATGCGTCCCTTGGCGACGAACCGCTCGCGAAAAGCCGAGCGGCGCAAGAAGTCGGTGAAGCGCGGCGCAATGCCTCCGCCGATGAAGACGCCGCCATGCGCTCCCAGCGTCAATGCGACGTTCCCCGCTACGCTGCCCAGGAAAGCGCAAAACAGCTCGAGCGCTTCATGGCTGACATGACAGTCGCCGGCCAGGGCGTGCGCGACGATCTCGCCGCTGTCGCGCTCGGGCACAGTCCTGCCGTCGACGCGGGCTATGGCGTGGTAGAGATTGATCAGACCCGATCCTGACAGGACACGCTCCACCGATACGTGGTGCAGCTGCAGCCTGAGCGCGAGGATGATGGCATCCTCGCGCCGGTTCTCGCTCGACAAGGTCGCATGGCCGCCCTCGGTGACCAGCACGGCTTCGACGTCTCCCGCGAAGGCCATGGCCGCCAGTCCAAAGCCGCTTCCCGGTCCCATCACGGCCATGGTTCCGCGCGCACCGGACGCCAGCGTGCCGATTGCCACGACGTGTTGGGGCCGCAGGGCTGGAAGCGCCCAGGCCTGCGCCTCGAAATCGTTCAGCACGCGCACCTCTGGAATGGCGAGCTCCTTGGAGATGCGGTCGGGATCGACGATCCACGCGGCATTGGTCAACACGATCCGGCCGTGCTCGACGGGTCCGGCCGCTGCGATCAGCGCCTGCCTTGGCGCATGGTCCTTGGCAGGTCCTGCCAGGAAGGCACGCGCCGCCTCGACCGGCGAGGCATGGTCGGCGACGGCATATGTCTCGGTCACAGCGACGTCGCTGCCGGCCAGCAGCGCGAAGCGGGCGTTGGTCGCGCCGATATCCGCTATAAGAGCGGTGTCAGGCGGCGTCGTCATGGCTCGATACCTTTCACCGGGATGTTGGCTGCCGATCATCCCCCCTGCGCCGCGGCAGGGTCCAGAGTTGACCGGATAGCGCAGCCGACGCTTTTTTTGCCTCTTGGGGCTGGCCGGTGGCAACCTTTGGGGAGTAGCAAGTGTTACCGGCGACATTCCATGACGGGCGAGCGAGCACAGCCATGCGGAAGGCGACAGCGACCGTGACGAAGAAGAGTGGAGGAAACTCGCCCTCTCAGCTGATTGATGGGAGAAGCAAGGAGCTGAGTGACTGGCGGGGCGCGATGCTCGCCCGGCTCCGTGCCCTTATCAAAGAGGCCGACCCCGAAGTGGTCGAGGAGTGGAAGTGGAGAGGGGTTCCGGTGTGGTCGCATGCGGGAATCATCTGCACCGGCGAGACCTACAAGAGCGTCGTGAAGATGACCTTCGCCAAGGGCGCCGCGTTGGCGGACCCCGCACGCCTCTTCAACTCCAGCCTCGAAGGCAACACCCGGCGCGCCATCGACATCCATGAGGGCGGCAAGATCGATGAAAAAGCCTTGAAGGCGCTAATTCGCGCCGCCGTGGAGCTGAACACCTCCTCGACCGCCCGGCGGCGAACGCGTGCCTAGGCGATCTAAGAAGTCGCCCACGGCCGCAGCCGCGCCGGCGCGAAAGGCGCCAGATCCACCTGACGTGCCGCGCCGTCCAGAATGAGGTCGGCCATCGCCTCACCGGTCGCGGGCGCGTTGAGCATGCCCCAGACGCTGTGGCCGGTCGCCACATAAGCGCCCGTCACGCCCTTCACCGCGCCGATCAGGGGCAGGCCATCCTCGGTGACCGGGCGGAAGCAGGCCTGTCGCGCGAGGATCGGCGCGGCAGCCAGAACCGGCGACAGATTCCGGCACATCGCTTCGAGGCGCGCGTGTGCGCCTTTGTCAGGCACGACGTCGGCCGGATCGATCGGCACCGGCGTGGCGCGCGAGATGGCGCAGATCCATGTCGTGCCATTGGCCCGCACGAACAGTTCCGGAGCGAGAATCTCGCCGCGCGCCTCCTGGTACTCGAGGAACAGCGCCTCCGGCGGGATGGCCGCGCCGGTCTGCAACACGAGGCTGTGACCCTTGTATCCAAGGACGACGGGCAGCGGCAGCCAGCGAGCGGCGAGCAGCGACCACGGTCCCATGGCGACGACGACCGCGTCGCCCTCGACGATCTCGTCGTTTTCGAGCACGACGCCGCTGACCGCTCCGCCCGCGCCGTGCGCCAATCCGGCGACGGTGCCGCTCTTCAGCACGGCGCCGTGCCTCTGGGCGGCCTCCATCAAGCCGACGGTGAAGGCCCGCGGCTCGACCACGGCGGTCGTCCGCGGCGAGCCGAGCTGGCCGGTGATCGCTACCCTTTCGGCGAGCCACGGCCGGCCGCCTGAACCCCGCGCCGAGTCGTTTTCGACGGCATAGCCGCCATAGGTGGCAAGGCGCCGATAGCCCCACGGGTTGCCGAGTTCGTCGGCGAGGCTGGCGTGCAGGTCGAAGCTCCGCCGCGCCAGCCGGTCGAGCGCGGTGCCGCGGCACCAGTCGGACGCCAGGAACCCACCCGATTTGCCGGAGGCG
This sequence comes from Reyranella sp., assembly GCA_051985755.1. Lineage (GTDB taxonomy): Bacteria > Pseudomonadota > Alphaproteobacteria > Reyranellales > Reyranellaceae > Reyranella. Next base: position 11,884 of record JBPYDO010000102.1, read on the forward strand.
GCGCCCGCGATCGCGTGACGCTCGATCACGGTCGCTTGCGCGCCACGTCGGCTGAGGAAGTAGGCGATCGCCACGCCGATCGCGCCACCGCCGCAGATCATGATGCGCTTGGCCCTGCCGTTCATTTTTCGCGATCCATGGTCGCCCTCACTTGAACATAGGCGCGGCCGTTCCGGGAGGCGGTCTTTTGTATTTTCCGCCCGGCTTCGCCATCATGCCCGCCATGGCGAAGCTTACCGAGTACACAAGCTACGCGGACGCCCAGGCGCATTTTGCCCCGGACAGGCTCTGGGAGCTGTTCGACGGCGATCGCCAGCGCCTCAACATCTCGCACGAATGCATCGACCGGCATGTCGCGGGCGCTAAGACGGCGTTGATCGTGATCAAGGCGGCGGGCGGCGAGGAGATCCTGAGCTTCAGTCAGGTCTCCGAGGATTCGGCGCGCTTTGCCCATTGGCTTGCGGCCAAGGGCGTCCAGGCGGGCGACCGCGTCGCCATCATGCTGGAGCCCTCGCGCGCCTTCTACGCGGCGGTGTTTGGCGCCATGAAGGCGGGCGCCATCGCCGTGCCGCTGTTCACCCTGTTCGGGCCCGACGGCGTCAGGCTGCGGGTCGACGATTGCACCCCGAAGCTCCTGATCGATACGCCGGATTTCCTGGACGAGCTCGCCCAGTTTCCGTCGCGCTTCACGCCGGGCACGCGAGCCGACGATCTCGCCATTTTCCAGTACACGTCGGGCACGACGCGCGAACTGCCCGAGGCGGTCAAGCACACGCACCGCTCGATCGTCACACTCATGGTGGCGGCGCTCTACGGCACCGGCCTCAGGCCAGGCGATCGCTTCATCTGCCCCTCGTCACCCGCCTGGGGCCACGGCCTGTGGCACGGCACGCTCGCCCCCTTGGCGCTCGGCATCACTACCGGCGCCTATGCCGGCAAGTTCGATGCGGAACGGCTGCTGCAGGGATTGCAGGAGCACCGGTTCACCAACATCTCCGCCGCGGCCACGCACTACCGCATGATGCGCAACAGCGGCGCCGCCCAGCGCTATCGCTACGCCCTCGAGAAGCTCTCCTTCACCGGCGAGCCGATCGACAGCGAGACAGCGTCCTTCATCGAGCAGACCTTCGGCCACCCGCCCGCCAGCATGTACGGCACGACCGAGATCGGCGTCATCCTGGTGAGCTATCCGGGTGCGCCGGATTTCGTCGCCCGGCCCGGCTCGCTCGGCAAGCCCATTCCCGGCGGACGCATCGAGGTGCACGACGCCGAGGACCGGCCTTGTCCACCCGATGTGGTCGGCGAGCTGAAGGTCTGGCGGCGCGGACAATGGATCGCCACCAAGGATCTCGGCCGCACCGATGCCGACGGCTATTTCTACCATGCCGGGCGCGCCGACGACGTGATCATCTCGGCCGGCTGGACGATGAGCGCCGTCGAGATCGAGGATGCGATCCTGAAACACCCCGACGTGCACGAAGCGGCCGCCATCGGCGTGCCGGACAAGCTGCGCGGCCAGGTCGTCAAGGCGTTCGTCGTGGCGAGCCGCGCCGGCGACGAGCTCGGCCGCGAGATCCAGGAGCTGGTGCGCCGGCGTCTCAGCCAGCACGAATATCCGCGGCTGATCGAATTCGTGGCCGAGCTGCCCAAGACGCCGGCCGGCAAGGTGAACCGCAAGATGCTTCGCAACAGGGAAGGGGCCCATGTCGACTAGCAGTGCGCAACGCACGTTCCCCAAGATCACCGACCAGGGACTGGACGAGTTGCGCCGGCGCATCGGCGTCAAGATCGGCGTCACTGCCGAGCCGTGGTGCCACGAGGCGACACGCGACAACATTCGTCACTACGCCCACGGCATCGGCGACGACAATCCGCTGTGGTGCGTTCCCGAATACGCCGCCAAGACCAAGTACGGCGACGTGATCGCGCTGCCGAGCTTCCTGTTCGCGACCAGCCGCATCGTCTCGGGCTATGTCGGCGGCCTGCCCGGGATCCACGCCATGTGGTCGGGCGCTGACTGGACCTGGCACAAGGTCGTGCGGCGCAACGACGCGATATCGACCGAAGCCTGGCTGAAGGACGTCGTCGAGCACGAGACGCGCTTCGCCGGCCGCGCAATCCAGCAGACCTACCACGTCGATTTCTTCAACCAGCACGGCGATCGGGTCGCCGAGGCCGACAGCTGGTGCTTCCGCACCGAACGCGACCACGCCCGCGAGCAGGGCACCAAGTACAAGGACCTCGTGGGCAAGCCGGCGCGCCGCTACTCGCGGCAGGAGCTGGCGGAGGCTTACCGGCTCTATGCCGAGGAGAAGATCCGCGGCGCCGTCCCGCGCTACTGGCAAGACGTGACCGAAGGTGAGGCGCTGCCCCGAATGCTCAAGGGGCCGATGACCGTGACCGGCTTCATCGCCTACGCCCAGGGCTGGGGCGGCCTCTACATCCGCGCCAACAAGCTCGCCTGGAAGCTGGTCGATGCCCATCCGGGCCTCGGCATCGACAATCGCTTCGGCATCCCCGACTGCCCCGAGCGCGTGCACTGGGAGGAGGAGTTCGCCCGCGAGGTCGGCGCCCCCGGCGCCTATGACTACGGGCCCGAGCGCTGCTCCTGGCTCACCCATCAGCTCACCAACTGGATGGGCGACGAGGGCTTTCTGCGATCGGCCAGCTGCAAGATCCGCCGCCACAACCCGGCCGGCGACCTCTTGTTCATCGACGGCAGGGTCAGCGCCAAGTTCGTCGAGAACGGCCGGCACCTGGTCAAGATCGAGCAGGAAGCGCGCAACCAGGACGGCGAGCTCTCGATCCTGGGCAGCGGCGTCGTAGAGCTGCCGAGCCGCGGCTGAAGCCGCTCTCGGCGCCCGTCAGCTCAAGCTGCCCGGGTAGTCGCGCCAGATCGACGGCTCGAGCTTGAGATGAGTGGCGGCAGGAAACGTCGCCGCCCAGTGGCGTGCGCATTGCGCGCTGGTGGCGTACCAGAGTTCCGGCAGGCCGCTGGCGTGCTCGAGAAACTGCTCCAGGAGATGCAGCCGGTTCGGCCAGGCGATGGCGTGCGGGTGCAGCACCATGGCAAACTGCCGGCCACGCTTGTACTGGGCATCGAGCTCGGCCCGCCAGTTGCGGTAGAGCGCGTCGGGATTCTCGAGGCCCGTTCCCTTGCGCGGGAACAAGAGGAAGAACTGATCGTCGAAATGGTAGTAGTAGGGCAGCGTCAGGATGGCGCGGCGGCTCGCAAAATCCGACACCCACCAATGCGGCACGTCGTCGGCGAGGCCGTTGCCGAAATACGCATAGCCTGCCTCGATCAGGAGATCGATCGTGTGGCCACCGACGGCGCCGCCGGCAAACTTGTCGCCGGGGCGCGGCAGCGAGAACCAGCCGGACGGGCGCTCGCCCGCGACCCTGGCCAGGATCTCGGTGGTGCGCTGGAGACGCGTGCGCTCCTCGTCCTTGGCAAGAAGGCTCACGTCCTCGTGCTTGAAGCCGTGTGCCGCGATCTCATGGCCTTGGCGAGCGAGGTCGCGGATGAGGTC
>JBPYDO010000103.1:0-5190 GCA_051985755.1 Reyranella sp.
TGGTCGTGCTTGTAGGCCGAGTCGGGGAATGGCAGCGCGATCAGCTCGCCGAGCGACGGCCAGCTGAAGGCGACGACGGTCGTGTCGGCTGCGGCAACGCCGGAGCCGGCGAACCACTCGCGATTGAAGGCGGCGCGCGTGATGGCGTTCTCGAAGGTGTTGTCGAAGCCGTGGATGAAGACCAGCAGGTTGCGCCCGGGAGTCGACAGATCGGCGATCGTGCTCGCGGCAAAGCCGCCGTTGTTGGTGTTCAGGATGTCGGTGATCGCCCCAGTCGTATCGGCCGTGAGGTTGGGGCTGCTGACGAACGCCTCGCCATAGGTGACCACGTTCGGATCCGACGGCGTGGCGAGATCCGCGCTGTAGCTTGCCACCTGGTCGGGCGGTCCTGTCAGCACCCGGTTGGTCGCGAAGTAGACCGTCGTGGGCGCGGCCATCGCAAGGGATGGCCCCGGCGGCGAAGGGGCGGCGTTGGCGATCGGCATGACGGCGAGCCTAGGGTGCCGCCGCACGCGGCCTCAACCTGCATTGCCGCATAGTTCACAGCCCGGCCCTGCACCGGCGGCCGCGCCGAAAATCTCGATGCAGGACGAAGTGCGCTGGGTGCGCGCCACTCCAGTGGCGCTCTTCTCAGCGCTTCAACACCCTATGAGCGCCACTGGAGTGGCGCGCTCCCAGCAATTCCTTACAGTTTCAGGGCGCGCGGCAGCCACAGCGACAGGTCGGGGATGTAGGTCACCAGCATCAACACCAGGAACATCACGCCATAGAACGGCCAGATGCGGCGCATGACCTCTTCGATCGACACTTTGCCGACGGCGCAGCCCACGAACAGGATGGCGCCGACCGGCGGATGGCAGAGACCGATGCCGAGATTGAGCATCATGATCATGCCGAAATGCACCGGGTTGACGCCGAAATTCATCATCACCGGCAGCAGGATCGGCGTCGCGATCAGGATCGACGGCGCCATGTCGACCAGGCAGCCCATGATCAGCAGCAGCACGTTGATCAGGAACAGAAAGACGTGCTTGTCGCTGGTGATGGTGAGGAAGAAGGCGGTGATCTTGGCCGGCATCTGGGTCAGCGCCATCACGTAGCCGACGCTGGAAGCGCAGGCGATCAGGGTCATCACCATGGCCACCGTGCGCAGCGTGCGATGCACCAGGGCCGGCAGGTCGCGCCAGCGGTAGTCGCGGTAGATGAACATGGTGACGAAGAAGGCCCAGACGCAAGCGACGGCGCCGGCTTCGATGGCGGTGAACACGCCGCCCAGGATGCCGCCCAGGATGATCACCAGGGTGATCAGGCCCCACATCGCCTCGACCGTCACGCGCACCGCGGCGCGCGCCGGCATCGAAGTGCCGCGCGGATGGCGGTCGCGGTAGGCGATCACCAGACAGAGCACGACGAGGGCGAAGCCCAGCAGCAGGCCCGGCACGACGCCCGCCATGAAGAGGGTGATGATCGAGATCGAGCCGCCGGTCGCCAACGAATAGATCACCGCATTGTGGCTGGGCGGCACCAAGAGCGCCTGCACCGAGGCGGTGATGGTGACGTTGGTCGAGAAGACGCGCGGAAAGCCGCTTTTCACCATCTGCGGGATCATCACCGAGCCGACCGCCGAGGTGTCGGCCACCGCCGAGCCCGAGATGCCGCTCAGGAAGGTCGTCGCAAGCACGTTCACGACCGACAGCCCGCCGCGCACCCTGGTGAAGCCGACCAGCACGTCGGCGAAGGCCACCATGCGCCGCGCCATGCCGCCCTCGGCCATGATGGCGCCGGCCAGCACGAAGAACGGGATGGTCAGCATCGACACCTTGCTGACGCCGTCGGAGATTTTCAGCATCACGGCTTCGAGCGGGATGCCGATCCAGAAGGCGCCGACGATCGCCGCCAGCGCCAGCGAATAGGCGATCGGCACGCCGATCAGGAAGCAGGCGAACATGGTGACCAGCAGGACGGCGATATCCATGTCAGTGGGCCTCGTCCTGCTGAGGCGGCTGGCCGATCAACACCCGCTCGATCACGAACAGCAAGAGGAACAGCCCACCGACCGGGATCGGCAGGTAGGTAACGCCGACCGAGAGGAAGGGGAACTCGGCGATGGTGTTGTGCCAGGTCGCCGCCACCAGCCCTTCGCCATAGAGCATCATGAATATGGCCATGGCGCCGACCAGCAACTCGCAGATGGAGCCGCAGATCTTCTGGCCGGCGGGCGGCAGCAGGCTGACGAAGAAGCCGACATTCATGTGCTGGCGGCGGCGATAGCAGACCGCGGCGCCGATGAAGGTGAGCAGGATGGTGAGCAGCACAGCCGCCGGCTCGGGCCACGACGCGGCGCTGTTCAAGACATAGCGCGTGAACACCGCCCACGGGATCACGAACGAGATCAGCACCAGCGCGATGCCGGCCGCCCAGGCGCAGAGCGTGTAGAGCGCATCCATGGCGCGGCGGAAGGTGTCAGCCATGCGAGTGAATACCCGACTCGCTACTCTTTCTCCTCTCCCCCGCTAGGGGGAGAGGACGGGTGAGGGGGTGCGATGGAGGTGCGTCGCACCTACTGCACCGCCTGGATGCGCTTATTGATGTCGGCGAACTTGGGGCCGTACTTCTCCCACACCGGCTTGACCGAAGCCTGCCAGGGCTTCTTGTCGGCGATGTGCTCGACCTTGACGCCCGAGGCGAGCGCCTTGTCCATGGCCTTCTTCTCGTACTCGTTCCACAGCACGCGCTCTTCCTGCTGGGCCTCGGCGCTGAGCTTCTTCAAGAGCGCCTGGTCGTCCTTGCTCAAGGCGGTCCAGGCTTTCTTCGACATCACCAGCACCTCGGGCACGATCAGGTGCTCGGTCAGCGTGTAGAACTTGGCGACGGTGTAGTGGTTGTCGAACACGAAGCTCGGCGGATTGTTCTCGGCGCCGTCGACCACGCCGGTCTGCAGGGCGTTGAACACCTGGTCGTAGCCCATGGCGACGCCGTTGCCGCCCATGGCGTTCATCATGTCGACGAACATCGGGTTGCCGATGACGCGGAACTTCATGCCCTTGAGGTCGGCCAGCGTCTTTATGGGATGCTTGGTGTTGTAGATGCTGCGCGCGCCTGCATCCATCCAGCACAGGCCGACCAGGTTGGCGTTGGGATTGGCGGTGATCTTGTCCAGAAGCTCCTGGCCGATCGGCCCGTCGATCACCTTCTGCATGTGGGCGGTGTTGCGGAACAGGAACGGCAGGTTCATCACGTTCAGCTCGTCGACCACCGGCCCCAGCGTGCCGACGCTGACGCGTGCCAACTGCGTGGCGCCAAGCTGCGTCTGCTCGATGGTCTCCTTCTCGCCGCCGAGCGTCATGGAGGAGAACATCTGCACCGAGAGCCGGCCGTTGGTGGCGGCCGCCAGCTTCTTGCCGAGGCTCTCGACCGCGGCGACCGTCGGATAGCCCGGCGGATGCACGTCGGACGCTTTCAGGACCTGCTTGGCTTGCGCCCAGGACGGCTTGAAGCCGGCGCCGACCATCGCGGCCGCACCCAGCCCACTCGCGGCTCTCAGCACATCACGACGTTTCATGGTGTTTCCTCCCTCTGTCCCTCGTGAACGCTGCCTCTCATGAACGTGTCTTGTATGGAAGTGTATGGTAGTGTAAATCTAAGCACAATCAAGTTCGAAAGGCTTCGCGCAATGGCCTCAGCGATCAGCGGCTCGGCGTCGGCGGCGCAAAAGATCGAGACCGATCTGCGCCGTGCCATCGTCGCGCTCGAACTACCCCCGGGCGCACGGCTCTCGGAGCAGGATATCGCCAATCGCTACGGCGTGTCGCGCCAGCCGGCGCGCGAGGCGCTGATCGGGCTGACCCGCACGCGGCTGGTCGACGTGCAGCCCCAGAGCGGCACGACGGTGGCCAAGATCTCGGTCGCCAAGATGATGCAGGCGCGGTTCGTGCGCGAGGCGATCGAAGTCGCGGTGGTGCGCCGCGCCTGCACCGCGTTCGACGGGCAGTTCCGCGAACGCATCGACGGGCTCCTGGAATTGCAGGAGCGCTCAGCGCGCGCCGCCGACCACGACCGCTTCAAGCAGTACGACGATCTTTTCCACGTGGCGCTGGCCGAGGGCGCCGGCTGCCCCATGGCCTGGCAGGCGCTGGGAGACATCAAGTCCCACATGGACCGCGTCTGCCAGCTCACCCTGCCTGGGGCCGACGCGATGCTGCCGCTGGTCGCCCAACACCGGGCGATCGTCACCGCCGTCGACCGCCGCGACCCCGACGCCGCGGCTGCCGCCATGCAGCACCACCTGACTGAGATCACGCGCGCGCTCCCGAAGGTCGAGGCCGAGTATCCGGAGTTGTTCGAGTAGACGTCCCGGCTCGCCCCGAGCGGGCGGGAAGAAGGCTCACCGCTTCACGTACAGCACAAAGCCCGGAGAATCTTCCTGGAAGGCCCTGATCTCGACGCGAGCCGCCGCGCGATCGAGCGCTGTCAGGAGAACCTGCCGCACGACCGAGATGGTTTGGGGAGTGAGGCCATGGGCTGACCAGGCGATCACCGAGCAACCTTGTCCGTCGAGGCGATGCTGCAGCTCGGCCTTCAGCTCGGCAAACCCGCCCTTTCTGATGTCGTCGAAGAAGAAGAAGCGCGGCTCGGCAAGGCCGTTCAGGTAGCGGGCATAGCCGCTGGTGTAGATCCACTCGGCATAGCCTGGCTTGTACCAGTCGGGATGATCCACGCTGACGACCGGCAGGACCTGGTCGCGGCACGCCGGCAGCGTGGTGATCCATTGCGCCGATTCGCGGAACGGCTCGTAGTCTAGCGGCGGCAGCCGGCTGGAGGGCAGGCGCTCGATCACGATCGAGGCCAACGACAGGATGATCACTCCCAGCGCGACGCTGAGCCCGAGCCGCACGGGACGCGATGCCGCCCCATTCGCAGCGTCGTACAGGCGCGCCGAGGCCGCCCAAAGAAACGGCGAGACGATGAGGTAGTTCCGGTCATAGAAGCTGGGCGCGACCAGCACGGAGCTGGCGATGGCGCCGATCAGCAGAAGAACAGGCACGCCGATCAGGAAGATCGTCACTGGGTCCAATCGCGCGCGATCGCGTGGAGTCGCCGAGGTCCGGCTGAAGAGGTAGACGGCGGCACAGAGGACGATCGCGGTGAGGCCGGGGCCATCCAGCGTGTCGTGCAGGCAGGAGAACAGCA
>JBPYDO010000104.1:0-3654 GCA_051985755.1 Reyranella sp.
CCTGGAAACGCCGGCGCAAATCCACGCGCGCGCCGCCCTGATCAACCTTCAGGCGGCTGTCACCAAAGTGATGCCGCCCGGCAACATGACCAACATCACCGACGATGAACGGAGGTTGATTGCACGCTGGTTCAAGTCGGGCGCACAATAGCGGCATGCCCTTGCGTCCGGCGCGGTTGCCGTGGCGCCGCCTGCTCGTCGCGGCGCTGGCGGCGGTCGCGATCTTCTTCTACTGGAGCCACGCCAACGAACGCGCCGACCGTCGCACCGTGCGCGAGACGGCGGCGGCCGATGTGCACGAGACCGCGCCCTCGAGCCGAAGCTGGGGCGCGAGCGTGGGCTTCGTCGATCAGAGGCGGCTTGCCGAGCACTATGAAAAGCACGGCGCCGAGTTCGGCAACATCACGCGCCAGGACTACCTGCACCAGGCGCAACTCCTGCGCGACGCCCAGGTCGGCGGACCGGTGCTGCAGACCGTGCGCGGCGACGGCGTCACCACGCGCTTCGACCGCGAGACCGGCGCTTTCATCGCCTTCAACAGGAACGGCACGATTCGCACCTTCTTCAAGCCCAACGACGGCGAGCGCTACTATCGCCGCCAGGCCGAGCGCCAAGGGGGATAAAAAGGCCAATGACGGCATGAAACCTCCCCTTCCCCTGGGCCCGCCCGACGTCAGCGAACTGCGCGATCTCGTCGACCAATGGGCGAACTTCGCCAACGATCTCGAGCGCAAGGAATACACCTTCGATCTCGACAACTGGCGCAACGACGTCGACGTGCGCGAGCTGATCCTCGAGGCCCTGCCGATGTTCAGCCGGGAGGAGCTCGGCGACCACGCGCTCAAGCTTGACCAGGCCGACAACACCTTCCGCACCCACACCCGCGCTTTCCGGCGTTGCGTCTGGGGCGCCGGCACGGCCAAGAAGGAGAAATGGACGCCGCAGCGCAACTGGTGGTACTTCCGCACGCCCAGCCGGTCGAACGGAGTGCTCGAGGACGAGCTCGCGACGGTTCGATGAAGATGGGGCGATGAGCAAGATCCTCGTCGAGCGTAACGGACCGGTCACGACCATCGTCATCAACCGGCCCACGGTCAGGAACGCGCTCGACAACGAGGCGGCGCACGCTCTTGCTGCCGCCTTCCGCCAATTCGAAGCCGACGCTGCAGCCCATGTCGCGGTTCTGACCGGCGCGGGCGGCAGCTTTTGCGCCGGCGCCGATCTCAAGCAGCTGGGCTCGGGTGTCGACTATTTCCCATGGGCCGGCAGCGACCAGGGCCCGCTCAAGGCGCCGCTTGGCAAGCCGCTGATCGCCGCCATCGAGGGCCATGCCTGCGCGGGCGGCCTCGGTGTGGCGCTGTTCTGCGACCTGCGCATCATCGACGACACGGCGGTGTTCGGCGTCTTCTCGCGCCGCTGGGGCGTGCCGATGAGCGACGGCACGACCGTGCGCCTGCCGCGCATCGTGGGCCAGGGTCGCGCGCTCGACATGCTGCTGACCGGCCGCGCCGTCGGCGCCGACGAGGCGATCGCGATCGGGCTTGCAACGCTCAAGGTGGCGCGCGGCACCACGCGCGTCGCGTCCGAGAAGCTGGCGCGCCAGATCGCCGGCTTTCCGCCCATCGCCATGACGTCGGACCGCCGGTCGGCCTATGAAAGCTTCGACCGCGCCGAGGCGGCCGCGATCCGTCGCGAGATGGAGCTGTCGCTCGACGCGCGCCGACAGGAAGCACAAAAGGGCGCCGCGCGATTCACTAAGGGTGAAGGCCGGCACGGCAAATTCCCGAGTTAGACCCCGGACTGCCCCGAGGCCGCCATCTTTGCGCGAGAGGGTTGCACAGACGAGCGGGAGGGCAACCATCATGCTGAGACGACTCGCGCTTGCGGCCGCGCTGGCCGCGATGCCTGTACATGTCGATGCGTTCTGCGGGTTCTACGTCGGCAAAGCCGACTCCTCGCTGTTCAACCAGGCAAGTGCAGTGATCCTGGTGCGCGATGGCCAACGCACCACGCTCAGCATGCAGAACGACTATCGCGGCGAGCTCACGGAGTTCGCGCTGGTCGTGCCCGTCCCCGTGGTGCTGAAGCACGGCGACGTCCGGATCCTGGACAAGAGGATTTTCGCCCGACTCGACGCCTACTCGGCTCCCCGGCTGGCCGAATATTTTGATACCAATCCCTGCGAGGACATATCCCGCGGGCTGGAAAATTACGCGGCAGCGCCGCCGAAATCCGCCGCGACACCGAGCGCGGGGCGCAACCGGGCACTGGGCGTGAAGGTCGAGGAGAGCTTCGCGGTCGGCGAGTACGACATCGTGGTGCTCTCGGCCGAGCAGTCCGACGGGCTGGAGACCTGGCTCAAGGAGAACGGCTACAACATTCCGGCGGGCGCAAGCGCGGCGCTCAGGCCCTATGTGCGCCAGGGCATGAAGTTCTTCGTCGCCAAGGTGAACCTGAAGGAACAGGCTAAGACCGGCTTCCAGTTCCTTCGGCCGCTGCAGTTCTCCTTCGTGAGCGAGAAATTCATGCTGCCCATGCGGCTTGGCATGCTGAACGCCGACGGCCCGCAGGACCTCATCGTCTACGCCATGACGAGGAAGGGCCGCGTCGAAGCGAGCAACTACCGGACGGTCAAGCTGCCGGCCAACGTCGACTTGCCGGTATATGTGCGTGACGGAAACGTCTTCCGCGACTTCTACAAGGCGATGTTCACCAAGCAGGCGACCGACGAGGGCCTGCGCGCGGTGTTCACGGAATACGTCTGGGACATGCGGTGGTGCGATCCCTGCGCCGACCAGCCCCTCAGCGCCGAGGAGCTGCGCGCCGCCGGCGTCACCTGGCTCGATGACGCCAACGCCGGTCCGCAGAGGGGCACACGACCCGTGCCGCCGTACAACAGCCAGGTCCCGCCGGTCACACTGACGCGCCTGCATCTGCGTTACACGGCGCAAACCTTTCCCGAAGACCTCATGCTGATGGAAACCGCCGACCGCGCGAACTTCCAGACCCGCTACGTCTTGCATCATCCATGGACCGGCGCACGGACGGCGTGTAGCGCCGCGGAGAAGTATTTCGCCGAGCTTGGCAACCGTGAGGAGCGAGAGGCGCAGACGCTCGCGAACCTGACGAGCTGGCCGATCGGTGACATTCGCGCCAAGCTGCCCAGGCGATAGATGCGCCCGGCGCTCGCCCGCCTCGACGCGCGCTGGCTGCAGATCGGCGCAGTGGGCGGGCTGCTGCTGTTCGGCGCGCTTGCCCGCGACTTCGCGCTCAGTTGGCAACAGGTGGCGCTCTGCTTTGCCGGCGCGCTTGGCGCACAGGCGCTGTGGATCGCGGCACTTGACCTGAAGGGCGCGGGCTATCTCAGCGCCATCGTCACGGCCATCGGCCTTTCCGTGCTGGTGCGCGCCGATAGCCTCTGGGTTCATCCGCTGGTAGCGGCACTTGCGATCTCGGCCAAGTTCACAGTGCGCCTGCGCGGCAAGCACATCTTCAATCCGGCCAACCTCGGCGTCATGATCGCCATCCTCTTGCTGCCGGGCGCTTGGCTGTCGCCCGGGCAGTGGGGCTCCGACGCGGCTGCGGCCCTGTGGTTCGTGGCGCTGGGCGTCGCGGTCACGCTCTCCGCACGGCGCTTCGACATCGCCTGGGCCT
>JBPYDO010000105.1:0-14432 GCA_051985755.1 Reyranella sp.
TCCCCAGCCTAAGTGAGCGAGTTCGGTCCGCAGGTTCTTGCCAACTTTATTGCTCACGATCGCCACGTAGCAGCCGGCTTCATGCGCCCGCGCCAGCAGCCGGTCTGCACCCGGCAGCGGCTCGAGCCGTTCGAGGTGAATGCGATAGAAAGTGTCGTAGAAGATTCGTTCGGCTTCGGTGGCCAATTCGCCGAAAAGTCTCGGAAACAAATCGCGCAGCGAGCCGTGTGCCCGGGCGCGCACTTCGTCCGGCGTCCAGGGCGTGCGGCCCAAGGCCGTGAACGTGTTGCGATAGCATTCGATGATCGTCGGCCAGGTGTTGACGAGCGTGTTGTCCCAATCGAACAAGATGGCCCGAGGCCGAGGCCTGACGGGCGCCAGGCTCACGTCACCGCCTCGCCGGCCGCGGCCAGGCGCACATATTCCTCGCGCAGGCGGCGCGCCATCGGCCCGGGCTTGCCGTCACCCACCCGCTCGCCATCGATCTTGACCACCGGCGTGACGAACGACGTGGCGCTGGTGATGAAGGCCTCCCTCGCCCGCCTGGCTTCGGCGATTGTGAAGGGACGCTCGACCAACGTGAGCTGCAGGTCCGCAGCCACCGATTTCAGGGTGCCGCGGGTGATGCCGGCCAGGATCCCTTTGTCGGTCTGCCGCGTCACCAGTTCGCCGCCCGGCGTTACGATCCAGGCGTTGGTGGAGGCGCCCTCGGTGACGCATCCCTGTCCGTCGACCAGCCATGCCTCGTAGGCGCCGCCTTCGCGTGCCGCCTGCTTGGCCAGCACATTGGGCAGCAGCGCCACCGTCTTGATATCGCAGCGCTCCCAGCGGATGTCGGGCATGCTCTTCACCGCGACACCAGGACCGGGATCGCTCTCGCCGCGCTTGCCGTTCTTGGTCGTCAGCACCAGTGCAGGCTTCACGGCAGTCGTCGGGAAGGCGTGGTCGCGGCGGGCGACGCCGCGCGTCACCTGCATGTAGACCAGCCCGTCGCGCAGGCGATTGCGGCGCATCAGCTCGCGAATGATGAAACTCAGCGTCTGGCGCGGCACCGGCCAGGCGATGCGCAGTTCGCGCAGCGACCGGTCGAGCCTGTCGAGGTGCGGCGCCTCGTCGATCAACCGGCCGTCGCGTACGCCGATCACCTCGTAGACGCCGTCCGCGAGCTGGTAGCCGCGGTCCTCGATGTGGACGGTGGCGGCGCGGTGATCGAGATAGCGGCCGTTGACGTAGGCGCAGCGCGGCATGGACCTGTTCGCTCCTCAGGCCGTGGGCTCGGCGCCGCCACGCTCCTCGGCCGGGTTGCCGTGGAGTCCCAATGACTTCAACTTGCGGTGCAATGCCGAGCGTTCCATGCCGACGAACGTGGCGGTGCGCGATATGTTGCCGCCGAAACGCGTGACCTGGGCGAGCAGGTATTCGCGCTCGAACACCTCGCGCGCGTCTCGCAGCGGCAACTGCATGATCTCGCCGCCCTTCTCCCAGCGCAACACCGACGGCGCATCTTCGCTGACGTCGCTCGGGAGGACGTCGGCGCGAATCGGGCCGCCGCCGCTCGGCGCCAGGATCAACAGCCGCTCGATGACGTTGCGCAGCTGACGGACGTTGCCCGGCCAGTCGTGCCCCTGGAGGGCGGCCAGTGTATCCTCGCCGATCTTGCGGGTCGGCAGGCCAGTCGCATCCGCGACCCGGCGTAACAGGTCGACAGCCAGCTCGGGAATGTCTTCCCGCCTGTCGCTCAGCGCCGGCACGCGCAGCGAAATGACATTCAGCCTGTGGAACAGCTCCTCGCGAAAGCGCCCGGCGGGGATCTCCTCTTGAAGATTGTGTCCCGTCGAGGCGAGCACCCGAACATCGACTTCGACGCGCGTCCTTCCGGCGTCGCGCGCGTAGGACTGCTCCTGCAGCACGCGCGCCAGCCGGCTCTGCAGCGCCAGCGGCAGGTCGGCGACTTCCTTGAGCAACAGCGTGCCGCCATGCGCCAGCTCGAATGCGCCTGAAAGGCGCAGCCCATCGACGTCGCTTTCACCGTCGCTTCCGAACAGCTCGAGCTCGAGCCGCTCGGCCGGTAGGGTCGAGCAATTGACCACGACGAAGGGCCCGTCGGCGCGCTTGGAGCCCTGATGGATCAGCCGCGCGACGGTCTCCTTGCCAACCCCGGAAGGGCCGGTGATCAGCACGCGGCTGCCGGTGGGTGCCACCTTCTCTAGCTGGGCCCGAACGTTGGCCGCCGAGCCTGAGGCACCGACGAACGCCACGTCGCCGCCGGCGCGCCGGCGCAGCGTGGCAACCTCGCGCTTCAGGCGGTCGGCCTCGACGGCCCGATCGACGACCAGCAGCAGCCGGTCGGCCTTGAAGGGCTTTTCGATGAAGTCGTAGGCGCCGCTCTTGATGGCCGATACCGCGGTGTCGATCGTTCCATGGCCGCTGATCATCACGACCGGGATCGGCGGCTCGTCGCGGCGGATGACGTCGAGGAGCTGCAGCCCGTCCAGTTCGCTGCCCTGCAGCCAGACGTCCAGGATGACCAGGGCGGGACGGCGCTGGCGCACCGCGTCGACGGCTTCGGCGCTGTTATGGGCCCGACGCGCGGTATGACCCTCGTCCTCCAGGATGCCGGCGATCAGCGTGCAGATGTCGCGTTCGTCGTCGACGATGAGAATGTCGTGGCCCATGACTCTTCAAGCCGCCCGCGGAGGGTAGCGGGTCATTGTGCAGCCGTCGCTTGGCGGTCGGCCGACGCGATTTCTTTCGCGTCCCGCGGGAATACCAGACTGATGCGGGCGCCGCCACCCTCGCGGTCCTCGAGCACGAGGCGGCCGCCATGGTCCTCCATGATCTTTTTCACGATCGCGAGACCAAGCCCGGTGCCCTTGCCGCGCGTGGTGACGTAGGGCTCGGTCAGCCGCTCGCGGCCCTCGGTGGGCAAGCCCTTGCCGTTGTCCTCGACGACGACGCGCACCTCGCCGGCGCCTTCCGTGAGGCGAAGCGTGATCTCGCCCGGCGCGAGGGCCGTGCCTGGCGCGGCTTCGCGTCCCTCGATCGCCTCGGCGGCATTTTTCAGGAGGTTGGTCAAAATCTGGGCGATCTGGCGTCGGTCGCAGGCCAGCGATACCGCGTGGTCGGGCAGATCGGCGTGATAGCGGATGTCGGCATGGCCGCTGCGCTGCAGGAAAAGCGCCTGCTGGCAGAGTTCCTTGGCGTCCTCGGGATGCACCGTCGGCCGCGGCATGCGGGCAAAGGACGAGAATTCGTCGACCATGCGGCCGATGTCCCCGACCTGCCGGATGATCGTGTCGGTGCAGGTGGAGAACGTCTCGGGATCCTCGGTGATCTGTTTCAGATAGCGCCGGCGCAGCCGCTCGGCGGACAACTGGATGGGCGTCAGCGGGTTCTTGATCTCGTGCGCGATGCGTCGCGCCACGTCGCCCCAGGCAGCCATGCGCTGCGCGGACATGAGATCGGTCACGTCGTCGAAGGTGACGACCCAACCCGCATCCGAGGCGGCGCTGATCCGCACCAGCAGGATGCGGCGCGTGCCGGCATGGGTGATCTCGATCTGATCCTGGGTGAGGCGGCCGGGACGCTCGGTGGCCTGCGCCATCAGCGGAGCAAGTTCCGGCATGAGACCGGTCAGCAAGCGGCCGACGACGCCGTCTTCCGGCATCGCCAGCAGATCGAGCGCGGAGCGGTTGCTGCGCGTGACGACGCCGGCGCTATCGACGCTGAGGACGCCGGCCGACACGCCGGCGAGGACGGCATCGGTCAGCCGGCGCCTTGTGTCCAGCTCCCGGTTGGCCGCGACAAGCTCGGTCCGCTGATGCTCGATCTGGCTCGCCATACGATTGAAGGATCGCGCCAGCTGGCCGAGCTCGTCATTGGCCGGCCCCTCCTCCACGCGCACGGCGAGGTTGCCGCCGCGCATCTGTTCGGCCGCCGCCATCAGGCCGCCGATCGGCGCGGTGAGCCGGGTGGCGAACAGGATCGCGAGCCAGACGGCGGCCAGCAGCATCAGGAGCGCGATACCGCCGCAAATGAAGAAGATCGTGACCTGGCTGCGCTGCAGGGCGCTGTCGATCTGGGAATAGAACGAGCCGGCGGAGTCGATGCGTTTACCGGCGATTTCGGTGCTCTTGATGTAGTCGACCACGCGCAGGTCGACGTCGTGTCCGGTCACGAGGAAATACGGCTCTCCGACGAAGAGCTGCATCAGGAAGTAGGCGCCGCGCGGCGATTCGAGCTGGATCGGCCCGCCACGATCGACGGCCTGCCAGATGAACTGTGCCGAAGGAACCGGATCGTCGATGGGCTTGGCGCCCGGCGCTACGGCGCGCGCCAGCAGTCCCTTTTCGCCATCGATGACATCGGCTTCGATGATGGCGCGTCCCTCGATCAACTGCTGGAGCAGCTTGGTCGTGGCTTCCTTGTCGTGCAGCGCATCCACCCCTTTTGCCTGCAACGGAGCGGAGATGGCGGCAATGTCGCGCAAGATTTCGTTTTCACGGGCGCGGCGGACCGGATCGCCGATGGCGCGCGCGGCTCTCACGGAATCCTGCGCCGCCTTGTAGGAGAGCTGCGCCGGCTTCACCACGAAATCGGTCAGGTTGACCATGAGCAGCGCCAGGATGATCGTCACGATCAGCGTCGGCGTGATGGTGAAGACGCCGCAGATAAGCACAAGGCGCATGTGCAGGCGCGACCCCGCGGCGCCGCGCCTGCGGTCGAGCCACAATTGGGTGAGTTGGACGGCAAGAACGGTGGCGAGCGCCACGGCGATCACGAAGTCGGCGACCAGCAGGGCCGTCATCCAGCCGCGCGTGCTGAACGAAGTCGGCACGAGTCCCGCCAACCAGGCATAGGTCGCCGTTCCCGCCAGCACGGCGAGGGCGGCGAGCGACACCGCCGCAATACGGCCGGTCAAACTGCGGCCGATTGCGTTCATGCTATCGCCAAAGCGTGAAACGCTCAGCGCCACTGTCACAATGTCACCCGCCTCGGCGAGCCTGCGGCGTGCGCACCACGGGAACGTCGAGGTCCTTGATCTTTTTGCGCAACGTATTGCGATTGAGCCCCAGGAGGCGGGCGGCGCGCAACTGGTTACCGCGCGTTGCCCCCAATGCGAGCGACAGAAGCGGCCGCTCCACCTCGGAAATGATGCGGTCGTACATGCCGTCCGGCGGCAGGCGATCGCCATGGGCTGCGAACAAGGCCTGCAGGTGCCGGTCGACCGCGTCAGTCAGGTTGGCGTCGCTGCCTGTCAAGCCATTGCCGGACGCCGGCGGTTCGGGCGCCAGGATGGCGTCGGCCAACTCGGCCTCGATGATTTCCGGTCCGATCACCTCCTCCGAATAAAGCGCGGAGAGACGGCGCACGAGATTCTCGAGCTCGCGCACGTTGCCCGGCCAGCGGTGCTGGCGAAGGCGGGCCATGGCGTCGGGCGACAGCACCTTGGTCGGCAACCCGTCGACCGTCGCGGCGCGAAGGAAATGGTTGGCCAGCTCGGGAATATCGTCGAGGCGCTCGCGCAGCGGCGGCAGGCGGATCGGCACGACATTCAGCCGGTAGAACAGGTCCTCGCGAAACAGGCCCTGCTGGATCAGACGGCGCAGATCGCGGTGCGTCGCGGCGACGATCCGGACATTGGCCTTGAGCGGCGTGCGCCCACCGACGGTGGTGTACTCGCCCTCCTGCAGGACGCGCAGCAGGCGGGTCTGGGCTTCGGGTGGCATGTCGCCGATCTCGTCGAGAAACAGTGTGCCGCCGGCCGCCTGTTCGAACTTGCCGGAGGAACGCTGGACGGCGCCGGTGAAGGCCCCCCGCTCATGGCCGAACAGCTCGCTCTCGATCAATTCGCGCGGAATCGCCGCCATATTGAGCGCCACGAACGGCCCCTTGCGACGCTTGCCGTAGTCGTGCAGCGCGCGCGCCACCAGTTCCTTGCCGGTCCCCGATTCGCCCGCGACCATCACCGTGAGATCGGTCGCCATCAGTCGGGCGAGCGCGCGGTAGATCTCCTGCATGGCGGGCGAGCGGCCGATCAGCGGCAGGCGTTCGCCCTCGTCCGAAGGCTGGGCGCCGCGCGGCACCGAGGTGGCCGGCGCCGAGAGCGCGCGATTGACCACGGAGACCAGTTCGTTGAGGTCGAACGGCTTGGGCAGATACTCGAAGGCGCCGCGCTCGGTCGCCCGCACCGCGGTGAGGAGCGTCGACTGGGCGCTCATCACGATGATCCTGAGATCGGGCCTGAGCTTGCGGATGCGCGGCACCAGGTCGAGACCGTTTTCGTCCGGCATCACCACGTCGGTGATGACGAGCTGGCCCTCGCCTTCCTGGACCCACTGCCAAAGCGTCGCGGCCGCGCCGGTACTGCGCACGGTGTGCCCCTGGCGGCCGAGCGCCTGGTGAAGCACGGTGCGAATGGCGCGGTCGTCGTCGGCGACCAGGATGGTGGCACCGCTGCTCATGACGCCGCCGCCGCTTGCAACGGCAGCATGACCCGGAAGGTCGTGCGACCCGGTTCGCTGTCGTATTCGATGGTGCCGCCGTGGTCGTTCACGATCTTGGCCACCAGGGCGAGCCCCAGGCCAGTGCCAGTCGGCTTGTTGGTCACGAAGGCGTCGAACAGATGGCCGCGGATTTCATCCGACACGCCACCGCCATTGTCGCGCACTGACACGACGAGCGGCAGATTGACCCTCGCCTGCTGACCGGGGATGGCCAGGCGCAGGCCGTGCCGGTAGGCGGTGCCGAGCTCGATCTCCCGCTCGCCCTCGCCCGGCGTCTCGCAGGCGTTTTTCACCAGATTGAGGAAGACCTGGATGAGCTGGTCGCGGTCACCCAGCACGTCAGGCAGCGACGGATCGTAAGTCTCGACGAAACGCACGCTCTTGCCGAAGCCGTTCTGCGCGATCCGCCTGACGTGGTTCAGCACCTGGTGGATGTTGGTCGGGCTGCGGTCGATCGGGCGGCCGTCGGCGAACGCCTCCATGCGGTCGACCAGGGCCACGATGCGGTCGGTCTCCTCGCAGATCAGGTTGGTGAGTTCCCGTTCGCCATCGGGGACCGACTGCTCGAGGAGCTGGGCGGCGCCACGGATGCCTGACAGGGGATTCTTGACCTCGTGCGCCAGCATGGCGGCGAGCGCGCTCACCGACCGGGCGGCGCTGCGATGCGACATCTGGCGATCGATATTGCGGGCGATCGTCTGCTCGGTGAGCGACACCGACACAAGGCCGTCGCTTTCGACGATCGGCGCCAGTCTCAGCGCGCAAAAGCGGTTGCCGATGCGCGGCGAACTCAAGGTGACGCCGCTCTCGGCGACCGCACCGCCGCTCGCCAGCACCTGCTCGAGCAGGGAGAAGAGCGGCGCGTCTTCCGGCACGAACTCGTTCAGCGGATGGCCGACCAGGCGGGCACGGCCGACGCCGAAGAACTGCTCGGCCGACAAGTTGGCGTAGTGAACCAGCCCCGCCCCGTCGACGACGACTACCGCCTCGGAGAGCGAGTCGAGGATAGCGCTTGGGAATTGCTCGCTGACTGCGGCAGAGCGCTTAAGAGGACGCAGAGCCATGTCAGGCGGCCTGGCGCTCTAGGTTGGGCAGGAAGAAGGCGGCGAGCATCGCCCGTACCTTGTCGGCTGTCGTCTCGCGATTGACGGCAGCGCGAAACTCGGCGGAGTCGGGCAGGCCCTTGGAGTACCAGCCGAGGTGCTTGCGCGCCATGCGCACGCCGGTCTCCGCGCCATAGTGCTCCAGCATCGCCTCGTAGTGCCCGCGCACCGTCGCGTACTGCTCGGCGAGCGACGGCTCGGCCAGCCGCAGGCCGGTGCGGAGATAGTGAATCGCCTGGCGCAGGAACCACGGGCGACCATAGGCGCCACGCCCAATCATCACGCCGTCGGCGCCCGACTGGCCAAGCGCCTGATCGATGTCGTCGAGCGTGTTGATGTCGCCGTTGACGACGACCGGCAGCTCAGTTGCCGCCTTGACCTCGCGCACGAAGGCCCAGTCGGCGCGACCATCGTAGAACTGGCAGCGCGTGCGGCCGTGCACGGTGAGCATCCTGATGCCGCACTGCTCGGCGATGCGCGCCAGCCTGGGCGCGTTGCGGTTGTCGGTATCCCACCCTGTGCGCATCTTGAGCGTCACGGGAAGCTTTACCGCTTTGACCGTCGCCTCGAGGATCTTCGCGGCATGGGCCTCGTCGCGCATCAGCGATGAGCCGGCGTGGCCATTCACGACCTTCTTCACCGGGCAGCCGAAATTGATGTCGATGATCGCCGCACCGCGATCCTCGTTGAGCCGCGCCGCATCGGCCATCACTTCGGGCTCGCAGCCGGCGAGCTGCACCGCCATGGGAAATTCTTCCGGCGTGTTCTTCGCCATCAGGAGTGTCTTGCGGTTCTCCCGCACCATCGCAGCCGAAGCGATCATCTCCGACACGACCAAGCCTGCCCCCGCCCGCTTGACCATCCGGCGAAACGGCATGTCCGTGACCCCCGACATCGGCGCCAAGATGACGGGATCTTCCAAGCGGACCGGGCCGATATCGACGGGCTTCAGGCGGGGACTGAGGGCCATTGTTCTGATCAGATTATAGGCAACTTGTGCACTGCACAATTATTGGGCCGAGCAATAGCGGGTCAAGGCGGTCGGTGCAAGTGCGCGAAGTGCGCGCGACCTAAGCCAATGTTATGAGCGCTTTGTGCCCCGTTGTACCGCCCTGATCGTGGCCGCAGGCCGAGGCAGCCGATTTGGCGGCGCACTGCCCAAGCAGTACGCCCTTTTGGGCGGCCAACCCGTCCTCAGGCACGCCATCGCGGCCTTTCGCGCCTGTTCTCAAATCAGCCAATTGAGGGTGGTCATCGCGGCAGGCGACGAGATGCACTACCAGGCGGCCGT
The DNA here is from genome assembly GCA_051985755.1 of Reyranella sp. Taxonomy (GTDB): domain Bacteria; phylum Pseudomonadota; class Alphaproteobacteria; order Reyranellales; family Reyranellaceae; genus Reyranella. The sequence goes on from JBPYDO010000105.1 coordinate 8,901, forward strand.
GCAGGGCCTTGGCTTGCCCTCACCGGTGTTGGGAGGCCCGAGCCGCCAGCAATCGGTGCTGAATGGCCTGGAGGCGCTTTCGGTCGACGCGCCGGACTTCGTGGCGATCCACGACGGAGCCCGTCCGCTGGTGCAGCCTGTGGATATCGCCGCCTGCCTGGAAGCGAGCGCCCGGCCCGGCGTCGCCGGGGCGGTGCTGGGCGTGCCGGTTTCTGACACCGTCAAGCGGACGGCCGAAGACGGCGCCGTCAGCGAAACCGTGCCACGGGCCAACTTGTGGCGCGCCCAGACACCACAAGTCTTCCGCTTCGAGGCCTTGCTCGCAGCGCACCGCGCGGCCGCGGCGCTCGGCGCCAGCGAAGCGACGGCACTGACCGACGATGCCCATGTCGCCGAGCGCGCCGGGCTGAAGGTCGTGATGGTGGCCGGCAATGGCGAGAATCCCAAGATCACGACTGCCCAGGATCTGGCCCGCCTGTCGACGATGGAGGCGCGCACCGGCCTTGGCTTCGACGTTCACGGCTTCGGCGCCGGCAACGCCGTCACCTTGGGCGGCATCGCCATACCGCACGATCGGGCGCTGAGCGGCCATTCCGACGCCGACGTCGCCCTGCATGCGCTCACCGACGCCGTGCTGGGCGCGATCGGCGCCGGAGACATCGGCATGCACTTTCCACCGTCCGACCCGCAATGGCGTGGCGCCTCGTCCGACCGCTTCCTGCGTCATGCCGTCGATCTGCTCACCAGGCGCGGCGGACGCATCGTCCATCTCGACCTCACGCTGATTTGCGAGGCGCCGCGGATCGGGCCGCATCGCGAGGCGATGGTCGCAAGCATCGCGCGCATCGCCGGCGTTCCGGCCGATCGGGTGAGCGTCAAAGCGACGACAACCGAGAAGCTCGGCTTCACCGGCCGCGGCGAAGGCATCGCGGCGCAGGCGGTCGCCTCTGTCGAAGTTCCGCGAGCCGGGTAAAGTCGGGCGATGTTCGATCACGAAATGCGCGAAGCGGCCGAGCATGTGCTTAACGCTTGCCGCCGGCGCGGGCTCAAGGTGGCGACCGCCGAGTCGTGCACCGGCGGGCTGATCTCCGCGACACTGACCGCGATCGCCGGCTCGTCCGACGTCGTCGATCGCGCTTTCGTCACCTACTCCAACGAAGCCAAGCGCGAGATGATCGGCGTGCCGTGGGAGGCCATCCTGGGCCACGGCGCCGTGAGCGAGCCGGTGGCTCGCGCGATGGCGGCGGGAGCGCTTGGACGCTCGAACGCCGACCTCGCCGTGTCGGTCACCGGTGTCGCGGGACCGGGCGGCGGCAGCGCGGAAAAGCCGGTCGGGCTCGTCCATCTGGCAGTGGCGCGCAAGGGCTTCGAGCCGCTCAGCGAGCGCCACGTCTTTCCCGGCGACCGCGACAATATCCGCCGCCTCACCGTACTTACGGCGCTTACGATGCTATCGACACTGGTCGAGCGCTAGAGAGTCCATAAAGCTTCGCCGCGCGGCTCTCGAAGGCCGCGACCATGCGCCTGACCGCCTCGGCAAACAGCACCCGCACGGCGTGCTGCAGCAACCGCGAGCGGAAGTCGAACTCGAGCTCGAAATCGATCAGCGTGCCGCCGTCCTGAGGCAGGAATATCCAACGACTGGTCAGCAGCCGGAACGGTCCCTCGATGCCCGTGGTCTCGATGCGCGGTCCTCCCGCGGCCTCCGGCGCGAGCACGACCCGCGAAACGAAGCGCTCGTGGAACGGGCCGAGGCCGATCGCGAGTTCGGCGATGGCGACTGGACCGTCGCGGCGGCGGATGCGCGCGGCGTGGCACCAGGGCAGGAATTCGGGATAGCGGTCGATATCGGCAACCAGCTCGAACATCTTCATCGGCGCATGGCCGACGAAGTGGCGCTCGGCGTGACGTGTCGTCGTCAAGAAGGGTTCAATCCTGCAGCTGGCTGGCGCGGGCGGCCTTGAGTCGGGCGAAGTCGTCACCCGCGTGATAGCTCGAGCGCGTGAGCGGCGACGCCGAGACCATGAGAAAGCCCTTGGCGCGCGCCAGCGCCGCCAGCTCCTCGAACTCGGCGGGCGTCCAGAAGCGGTCGATAGGGGCGTGCTTGGGCGTCGGCTGCAGGTACTGGCCGACCGTCAGAAAATCGACGTCGGCCGCGCGCAGGTCGTCCATCACCTGCAGGATCTCCTCACGGGTCTCACCCAGCCCGACCATCAGGCCGGACTTGGTGAACATGTGCGGTTCGATTTCCTTCACCCGCGCGAGCAGGCGCAGGGAAGCGAAGTAGCGGGCACCCGGCCGGATCGTCGGATAGAGCCGCGGCACCGTTTCGAGATTATGGTTGAACACGTCGGGCCCCGCGGCGACGACGGTCTCGACCGCGCCGTCCTTGCGCAGGAAGTCAGGCGTCAGCACCTCGACCGTGGTGCCAGGCGCAGAGCGATGCAGGGCCGCTATCACGGCGGCGAAGTGCCCGGCCCCGGCGTCCGCGAGGTCGTCGCGATCGACCGACGTCACCACGACATGGCCGAGGCCGAGCTTGCCGACGGCTTCGGCGATGTTTGCAGGCTCGTGCGGATTAAGCGCGCCGGGCTTGCCGGTGGCGACATTGCAGAAAGCGCAGGCGCGCGTGCAGATGTCGCCCATGATCATGAAAGTGGCGTGCTTGTGCTTCCAGCATTCGCCGATGTTGGGGCAGGCCGCCTCTTCGCACACCGTGGCAAGGCCCAGCTCGCGCATGAGCCGCTTGGTTTCGGCATATTCCGGTGAATTGGGCGCGCGGACGCGAATCCACTCCGGCTTGCGCCGGACGGGATTGTCCGGCCGATGCGCCTTCTCGGGATGGCGCTCGACCCGGCTTGGCGACATCTTGTCGAGCGTGCCGTCCATGACCGGTCAGATATGGAGCGTGCGCCCGTACGCCGCCAGTACCGATTCGTGCATCATTTCCGACAAGGTCGGATGCGGGAACACGGTGGCCATCAGCTCGGCCTCAGTGGTCTCCAGCGTCTTGGCGATGCGGAAGCCCTGGATCAATTCGGTCACTTCCGCGCCGATCATGTGCGCGCCGAGAAGCTCGCCGGTCTTGGCGTCGAAGATGGTCTTCACGAAGCCCTCGGGCTCGCCGAGCGCGATCGCCTTGCCGTTGCCGATGAAGGGGAATTTGCCGACCTTGATCTGCAGCCCCTTGGCCTTGGCGGCACCTTCGGTCAGTCCGATGCTGGCAACCTGCGGCTGGCAGTAGGTGCAGCCGGGGATGTTGGCGGTGTTCATCGGGTGCACACCCTTCACCCCGGCGATCTTCTCGACCACCATCACCCCTTCGTGCATTGCCTTGTGGGCGAGCCACGGCGGACCCACGACGTCGCCAATGGCGTAGACGTTGGGCTCGCCGGTGAAGCCCCACTGGTCGATCACGATGTGCGTCTTGTCGACCTTCACCTTGGTGCCTTCCAGCCCGAGATTCTCGACATTGCCGACAATGCCTACGGCGCTGATCACCCGATCGACGGTGATCTCCTGGCTCTTGCCGCCCGCCGTGATGGTGGCGCTGACGCTGTTGGCAGCCTTCTTCAGGTTGCCGACCGTGGCGCTGGTCAGGATCTTCATGCCCTGCTTTTCGAAGGCGCGCTTGGCGAAGGCCGAGACCTCCTCGTCCTCGACAGGCAGGATGCGGTCGACCACTTCGGCCACCGTGACTTCGGCGCCCAGGGTTCGATAGAAGCTCGCGAATTCGATGCCGATCGCGCCCGAGCCGATCACCAGCAGCGTCTTCGGGAACTCCGGCGGCACCATCGCTTCCCTGTAGGTCCAAACGAGCTTGCCGTCCGACTCGAGCCCTGGCAGCTGCCGGGCCCGCGCGCCGGTCGCCAGGATCACGTTCTTGTAGGTGAGCGTGGCGTTGCTCTTGTTGTTCAAGGCGACCGCGAGCTTGCCGCTTCCCGCGAGCTTGGCCGTGCCGTCGAACACCGTGATCTTGTTCTTGCGCATCAGGCCTTTGACGCCGTTGCTCAGCTGATTGGCCACCTTGCGCGAGCGCTCGACGACTTTCTTGGCGTCGTAGGCTACGTCTTTTACCGAAAGCCCGAACGAATCGGCATGCTTCATCAGGCTGAAGACCTCGGAGGTGCGCAGCAGCGCCTTGGTCGGGATGCAGCCCCAGTTGAGGCAGATGCCGCCCAAATTCTCGCGCTCCACGACGGCGGTCTTGAGTCCGAGCTGGGCGGCGCGGATGGCGGCGACATAGCCGCCCGGCCCGCCGCCTACCACGATCACGTCGAAGCTGGTCTCGGCCATGAACGAACTCCTAGACCAGCATGGACGCCGGCTGCTCCACGTAGGCACGCAGGGTCTGCAGCCACACCGCGCCCGTCGCGCCGTCGACCACACGGTGATCGACCGCCAGAGTGCAGTTCATCATGTTGCGCACGACAATCTGGCCCTTGCGCACGACCGCACGCTCCTCGCCAGCTCCCACGGCGAGGATCATCGCCTGCGGCGGGTTGATGATGGCGGCGAAATCCTTGATGCCATACATGCCCACGTTGGAGATCGTGAAGCCGCCGCCCTGGAACTCGTCGAGCTTGAGCTTGCCGGTCCTGGCGCGCGCCGCGAGGTCCTTCATTTCCGTCGCAATCTGGGCCATGCCCTTCATGTCGGCGTTGCGCACGATGGGCGTGATCAGGCCGCGCTCGGTGGCGACCGCGACGGAGATGTCGACGGCGCCGTACTGGATCATCTCCTCCTCGGTCCACGAGGCGTTGCACTCGGGATGGTCGCGCAGGGCCTTGGCGCAGGCCTTGATCATCATGTCGTTGACCGAGACCTTGGTGCCCTTCTTCTCGGCCAAGGCGTTGATCGCCTGTCGTGCCGCCAGCAACGCATCGATCTCGAGCTCGACCGTGAGATAGAAATGCGGAACCGTCTGCTTGGACTCGAGCATGCGGCGCGCGATCACCTTGCGCACCGCGGTGTGCGGCACACGGGTGTCGCCCGGCGCCGTGAAGATCGGCTGGGCCGCCGGCGCCGGCCGCGGAGCGGCGGCAGGCGCAGCTGCCGGCGCTGCACCAGGCCGGGCGGTCTCGACATCGGCCTTCACGATGCGGCCATTGGGACCCGTGCCCTTGATGCCGGCGAGGTTGACGCCCTTTTCCGCGGCGATGCGCTTGGCAAGAGGTGAGGCGAAGATGCGCGCCCCGCCCGCTCCGGTGGCCGCCACCGCGGCAGCGGCCGCCTGAGCCAACTGTGCGACCGCCGCGCTTGGTGCCGCGGCCGGCGGCGGGCGCTGCGGAGTTGGAGCCGGCGCCGTTGCTACCGGAGCAGGAGCCGCGGTTGCCATCGCAGGTGCTGCCGCGGCGGTGGCAGCAGCGGCCGGCACAGCAGTCTCGCCCTCTTCCAGCAGGATGGCGATGACGGCATTGACCTTCACGCCCTCGGCGCCCTCGGGCACGACGATCTGGCCGACCTTGCCCTCGTCGACCGCCTCGACTTCCATGGTCGCCTTGTCGGTCTCGATTTCGCAGATCACCTGGC
>JBPYDO010000106.1:0-13194 GCA_051985755.1 Reyranella sp.
CAGACCATGAATGCCGACGCCAAGAGCTGCTGGATCGCGGGCTACTCCTTCGGCGCCTGGATCGGCATGCAGTTGCTGATGCGCCGTCCCGAGATCGACTGCTTCATTTCGGTCGCACCCCCCGCCAACTCCTACGACTTCTCCTTCCTCGCCCCCTGCCCGTCCTCGGGCCTGATCGTCGGCGCGGAGAAGGACGAAGTCGTCCCGGTCGCCGACATCGAGAAGCTGGTTGCGCGGCTGAAGCTGCAAAAGGGCATCACCATCGAGTCCAGGACCGTGAAGGGCGCCAACCACTTCTTCCACGACACCCTCGACCGGCTGGCGGTCGACGTCGACAAGTACGTCGCGAAGTGCCTGATCAATCCGCCCGGCCGCGCGACGTCTAACAAGGAACCCTAGGGCTCATTCAGCTTTCCGCCCGCCAGCGGGCGCGGCACGCCGGTTGTGCCGGGGAAAGTAATGGGCAGGCCGCGCAAGGAACGCACGGCGAGAAAGCCGAAGGCCTGCGCTTCCAGGGCATCGCCGTCCCAACCGAGATCGGCTGCCGTAAGAACTCTGCCGCGCGTCTCGTCTTCGATCGCACTCAGCAGCGAAGGATTGCGCGCACCGCCGCCTGAGGCCACCCAGAGTCGCGGCGGCGTCGGAAAGTGCCGCGCCGCCAGGGCGATCGCGCGCGCCGTGCCGGCGGTAAGCGTCGCGGCGCCGTCGGCGGCGCTCAGCCCCTCGACCCAGCCGTCGCCAAAGTCGCCGCGGTCGAGCGACTTGGGCGGCGTCTTGGCAAAATAGCGGTGCTCGCTGAAGCGCTCGAGGCGCGCGCGATCGACCTTGCCGGACGCCGCCAGCAAGCCGTCGCGATCGAAACGCTGGCCGGCACGGCGCACGCACCAATCGTCGATCGGACCGTTGCCCGGACCTGTGTCGAAGGCGAGCAATTCGCCCTGCATTCCAATCCACGTGACGTTGGCGACGCCGCCGATGTTCACCACCGCCAGCGGGTGGTCGATCTCGCGCGCCAATGCTGCGTGATAGATCGGCACCAGCGGCGCACCCTGCCCGCCTGCCGCGACATCCGCCGACCGGAGATCGTTGACCACACGCACGCCGAGCGCCTTGGCGAGTTCGAGGCCGTCGCCCAGCTGCCAGGTGAAGCGCCGCTCCGGCCGGTGCGTGATGGTCTGGCCATGAAAGCCCACGACGTCGAGGCCCGAGAGCTCGACACCCGTCTCTGCCGACCAGCGTTTCGCCGCATCAATGTGCGCCACCGTGACGGCACGCTCCGCGGCGGCTGTGGCGGCGTCGGGTTTCTCGGCGCCGAAGGCCGCGCGAATGACGCGCCGCGTCTCCTCGGAATAGGGAATCGTCAACGCCGGCCCGAAAGACGCGATGCGCTCACCGTCGGTCTCGATCAGCGCCACGTCGACGCCGTCGACCGACGTGCCGCTCATCAGGCCCAGGCTCCGCAGGAAAGATGAAGACATGCCGGGAATGTGTTACACCGCCGCCCTTTCCTCAACGGGCCGGGCGATGGCGGGCTTCAAGTCGGACTTCATGCGGATCGTGCACGAGCGCGGCATGGTGCATCAGTGCAGCGATGCCGCGCGCCTGGACGAGCTCTGCGCCAGCGGTCCGCGCACGGCCTATATCGGCTTCGACTGCACCGCCGATTCGCTGCATATCGGCCATCTCCTGCAGATCATGCTGCTGCGCTGGTGGCAGAAGACCGGCCACAAGCCGATCGCCCTGATGGGCGGCGGCACCACGAAGGTGGGCGATCCCTCGGGGCGCGACGAGTCACGCCAGCTCCTGAGCGTCGAGCAGATCGACGCCAACATGGCGCGCATCCGCCGCTGCTTTGCCAACTACCTCAAGTTCGGCCCCGGCAAGACCGACGCGGTGATGGCGAACAACGCCGACTGGCTCGACACGCTCCTCTACATCCCGCTGTTGCGCGACATCGGCCGCCACTTCTCGGTCAATCGCATGCTGACCATGGACTCGGTGAGGCTGCGGCTCGAGCGCGAACAACCGCTCACCTTCCTCGAGTTCAACTACATGGTCCTGCAGTCCTACGACTTCGTCGAGCTGCACCGCCGCCACAACTGCATCCTGCAGATGGGCGGCTCCGACCAGTGGGGCAACATCGTCATGGGCGCCGACCTCGGCCGCCTGGTCGCGGGCGCCGAGCTGTTCGCGCTCACCTCGCCGCTGCTCGCGACGTCGTCCGGCGCCAAGATGGGCAAGAGCGCGGCGGGCGCGGTCTGGCTCAACCCCGAACGGCTGAGCCCGTACGACTTCTGGCAGTACTGGCGCAACACCGAGGACGCCGATGTCGGCCGCTTCCTGCGCTGCTTCACCGAGCTGCCGCTCGACGAAGTGGCGCGGCTCGAGGCGCTCAAGGGCCAGGAGATCAACGACGCCAAGAAGATCCTGGCGAGCGAAATCACCCGCCTGGCGCACGGCGCCGCCGCTGCCGAGCAGGCGGCCGACACCGCGCGGCGCACCTTCGAGGAGGGCGAAAGGGCCGAGTCGCTCCCGACCGTCGACGTGCCGCGCGCGCAGCTCGCCGCCGGCATCGCCGCCTTCGAGCTGATGCACGTCGCCGGCCTCGCCGAAAGCCGCAACGAGGCGCGCAAGCTGATCAAGGGCGGTGGCGGGCGGCTGAACGACAAGCCGATCGCTTCCGACACCACGCCGGTCGGCGAGCGCGATCTCGACTCTGCCGGCACGCTCAAGCTGTCGGCCGGCCGCAAGCGCCACGTTTTGGTTCGAGCCGTGTAGCGGCCCGCGGCCGCTATCCCGAGCATTTGCGAGGGATCTTTTCAGTATCAGGTCCCTCGGAAGTCCTCGGGACGACGACCACGGGTCGCCGCCCTAGGGCAACGGCGTCTTGCGCGGGAATCTCGGCTCGTTCGACGGTGCCGGCGGCGGCGAGCCGTCGTCGACCGGCGCGCTGAAGAGGTCGCGCAGGGCGCCCGGCGTGATCGCCGACATCATGTTGAAGTTCGACTTCAGATCGTCGAGTGGACCTTCCAGCGAGTAGGTGATGGCGAACAGGCCGCTGTCCCTGCCGCCGATCAACAGCGGGCCCAGCAGCGGCAGGTTGCTCAGGAGGTTGTTGAGCGCGAAGGCCGGCACCACGACGCCTCGCAGGCGGGCCTGGTCGGAGCCGACATCGATCCAACCGGCGGCGGTGAGGCCCAGCGAATTGCCGCTGGTGCGTCCTTCGCGCACGCTGATGCGGTCGCCCGACTTGCTGATCTTGGCTTCCAGGCCCTTGAACTGCTGCGTCGCCGTGCCGGCACGGTTCAACGAATCGATGGTGGAATTCAGCGTGCCGACGCCATCGCGCGCCTGGACTTTCTCCATCCGATAGGGTCCGACCTTCAGGGTGCCGACCAGCGGCCCGTCGCCCGCCGCGTCGTTGAAGTTGCCGCGAAAATCGAGAGTGCCGCCGACCATGCCATCGAGCCAGCCCGCTTCCCTCAGGAACTCTCCGAGATCGGGGATGTAGATCCCCACCGCGCGGCCCGTGCCCGACGGCGTCACGCGCAGGGCCGAGCCCTTGCCGCCACCGATTTGCAGCTCGGCCGAGGCCAGCCGCTCGCCGCGCATCTCGAGTCGGCCGGCGATGCGCCCGAGCGAACCGCGTTGCGACAGGAGCTGGTCGACCTGCACCGAGACCTTGGTCGTCCTCGGCGCGGCGTGTTCCCGCTGCTTCTCGCCATGCTCGCGCATCAGCTCGCGGACCCGCGATATCTCCACCGCCCTGCCCTTCACATTGAACGCGACGCCGCCTGCGATGCGCGTCCAGTCGACTGCCAGCGACGTCCGTCCGATCGCCAGCTCCTTCAAAGTGAGTTGTTGCACCTCATTGTCGCCGGAGAAGCGCAGGCTGCCCTTGCCGGCCAGTCCGTTGCCGTGGCCCTCGAAAGTCGCCGACGCGAGCTTGCCGCCTCGCTCGAGCTTTGCGCTGAAGCCGAGCTTGCCGTCGGTGCCCGCCGCCTTGCTCCAGTCGAGCGGCGGCAGCGATACGGTGGCGGCCTTGAGGTCGGCCTTGCCCGTCACCTCGCTCGCGCCGTTGCCCGCCACCTGGTAGGCGATCGAGAGCCCGACCGAACCGCTGAGGTAGGGCCCAGGCGATGGGAATCCCGCCTTGGCGAACAAGGCGACCGGCACCGCCCCCTTGAGTTCGTAGCGCTGCCGGAACGGGGCGTGGGGCGCGAACAGCTGGCGCCAGCCGATCTCGACCGCATGGCCGTCGAGTTTGCCCTGGCCGCCGACCTTGAGCTGCGAGTCGGCGTAGCTCACCTGGCCGGTCGCATCGGTGAGATCGACGTCGCCGAGCGCCCGCTTGAGCGAAAAGCCGGCCAGGCTGGCGTCCGCCCTGATGTCGATGTCGTTCACAGCAAGGGTGTTCAGCAACGGGAAGGAAAGACCGAGGTCGATGCGCACGTCGCCCGCCAGTCGCTTGGGATCGTACAGCACGTCTTTGGGAAGCTTGAGCTGGCGGCGCGCCAGGATGGCGGCGACGTCCGGCGCCTTGCCGGTGATCGGCAGATCGAGCGTGGCGATCTGCTGCGCCGGCGGCGCATCGAGGTTGGTGAGATCGATCTTGCCGTCGGCCAGGGAAAGATTCACGGCGTGGCCCGCCGCCACGTCGAAATGCAGCCTGTTGCCCTCGAAGCGGGCGCTGCCCGAAACGCCCAGCAGCTCCGGCATGTGCGGCATGTAGTGAACGGTGAGATCGCGGTAGTTCAGGAAGCCCAGGACGCGGTCGATCTTGAGCTTCTCGAGGTCATCGCCCGGCGAGCTCAGCTCGAACTCCGACGCCACGTCGAGCGTGCCGTTGCTGACATTGGCGAGCGCCCAGGCGCGGCCGCCCGCGGCGAACTCCAGCGGCCAATAGTCTCCCAGCCGGTCCACCGGGATGCCAGTCACCTCGACTCGGCCCTTGAAGAGCTGGCCGTCGGCGGTGCGCGTGCCGAAGCCCGTCACGACGGCTTTTACCGGACCGAAATCGACGTCGACCCGATCGATCCGGGCGGTGTGGCCGATCGCGTCCACCGAAGCCACCGCCTTCACCGAGCGCACCTGGTGCGCCGCCGTCAGCACGCCCGGCAGGTTGAGGATGCCGGCGCCGCCCGTCACTTCCACATCGATGGTCCGGATGGAACCGTCGCCGCCGGCTTCGAGCAGCATGCGGCCACTGAGCTCGATGTCGACGCCGCGCAGCAGGACGGCGTCGGGCGAGAGATCGGCCAGCATCGAGGGCTTCAGCCCGTCGATCCTGGCCGCCAGGGAAATATGGCTGCGGTCGCGCGTGTAGACGCCCGAGAGGCCGACATTCACCGGACCATGGCCATTGTCGAAGCTGCCCGCCGCCAGGATGATGACGCCGCTCTGGTCACGCTTGAGGCTGGCATTGACGTCGGGCGCCAGCCACACGACCGAGCTCGGCAGATCCCGAACGGCCACGCGCGCATGCTCGATCTGGACGGTGTCTAGCTGGCCGAAAACGCTCTCGTGATTGTGCTCGGCGAGCAATTCCCCGATCAGCAGGTCCATGACTTCGTCCTGCGAGCCGGAGCCGGCCTCAGCCATCACGCGGTGCAGCATGCCGCCTTCACGGCTGATGTCGCCGTTGAGCGTAGGCTTGTCGATCACGATCGCAGTCGGCAGCAGCTGGCCGCGCACGGCGCTGCGCGCGTCGAAGGTGAAGGCGATGCTGGGCGCCGTGGCGATCGTCCCACCGGCAGCGTCGGTGACTTTCAGCCCGTTCAGCACAAGCCGCAGGGGTTGGCTGATGCCGCTCCATTCGGCGTAGATGCGGTCGGCATGCACCTTCATGCGCGGCGTGTCGAGCGCCTTGGACAACCGATCCTGCAGGACGGTGAGATCGACCGGTCCGGCCATCAGCCGCAGGCAGGCCACGGCAACGAACACGGCCACGCACATGACGAATGCCGTCAGGAGGCGGCTCACCAGGCGATAAGTTTTTCGGACCAAAACTGTCTAATCCCCGCGTTCCTGACGGCCCGGGCTTTCCTCCCCCCGACAGGGGAAGAAAACGGAGAAGTGCTAACCTACCACCGCATGTCCTGGCTTTCGACCGCTCGCCTGCCGCAGCCGCACGACATCGAGCGGCGCGCCGTGGCTTGGACGCGCTGGGACGAAAAGGCGCCACGCCCTCACGACCCCGACCAGACTCGATTGCTCGACGCGCTGTTCGGCAACAGCCCCTATCTCACCGAGATCGCGCTAAAAGACCCGACCTTCATGACCGATCTGTGGCAGCAGGGGCCGGACGCCCTGCTGGCTGCCATCGGCGCCAGGCTCGGCGCCGCGCGGGACGCGGCGCGCCACGGCGCACGACCGGCATCGGTCGCGGCCGATCTGCGTCAACTGAAGCACCAGGCGGCGCTGGCCGTCGCCGTGGCCGACATTGCCGGTGTCTGGACTCTCGCAAAAGTGACCGGCGCGCTTAGCGCCTTCGCCGGCAAAAGCCTGGACGCCCTGGTCGATGCCATCCTGCTGCAGCTCAGTCGCGACGGACAACTCGCGATCGGCGACAACCCGGACGCCGCCGGCTTCACCGTGCTGGGCATGGGCAAGCTCGGCGCCGACGAGCTCAACTATTCGAGCGATATCGATCTCATTCTCCTCTATGACCGCGACGCGCCGGCGATCGCCGCCGACATGGCCGGCAGCGATCAGGTGCCCCGGCATTTCGTGCGCGCCGCCCGGCTCCTGGTCCAGCTGATGTCGGAGACTTCGGTCGACGGCTACATCTTCCGCACCGACCTCAGGCTGCGCCCCGATCCGGGGTCGACGCCGCTTGCCATGTCGGTGCAGGCCGCCGAGCTCTACTACGAGAGCGTCGGGCAGAACTGGGAGCGGGCGGCGATGATCAAGGCCCATCCCGTGGCCGGCAACCGCCAGGTCGGCGCTGACTTCCTGGCCGGACTGGGACCTTATATCTGGCGCCGCCATCTCGACTTCGCGGCGATCCACGATATCCATTCGATCAAGCGCCAGATCGACGCGCATCGTGGCACCGCGCGGCTGGCGGGCGTGCCGGGTCACAACATCAAGCTCGGCCGCGGCGGCATCCGCGAGATCGAGTTCTTCGCCCAGACGCAGCAGCTGATCTTCGGTGGTCGCAATCCCGCCTTGCGGGCGCGCGGCACCTGCCAGGCGCTGCAGGCGCTCGCGAGCGCCGGCCACGTCTCCGAGGACACCGCGAAGGAGCTGATCGAGGCCTACGGCTTCCTGCGTCGGCTCGAGCACCGCCTGCAGATGGTCGGCGACCAGCAGACGCACAGCCTGCCGCTCGACCCGGCGGGCATGGCAGCGATCGCCACTTTCCTGGGCTACGCCGACGCGCCGAGCTTCGAGGCCGACCTCCTCGCCCAACTGCGGCTCGTGGAACGGCACTATGCCCAGCTCTTCGAAGAAGCGCCAAGTCTCGCCGGCCCGGGCGGCAACCTGGTGTTCACCGGCAGCGACGACGATCCGGGCACACTCGGCACGCTGGACACGCTCGGCTTCCGCGATCCCTCATCGGCCTCAGCCATCGTGCGGCGCTGGCACCACGGTCGCTACCGCGCCACCCGCTCGGCGCGCGCCCGCGAGCTCCTGACCGAGCTGATGCCGGCGCTCCTGAAGGCGCTCGGCGACACTGCCTCGCCGGACCATGCGCTGCTGAATTTCGATCTCTTCCTCGGCAACCTGCCGGCAGGCGTGCAGCTTTTCTCGCTGTTCAAGGCCAATCCGGCGCTGATCGAACTGGTCGCGGCGATCATGGGCAGCGCGCCACGACTGGCCGCCCACCTGGCGCGGCGCACGCTGTTGCTCGATTCGGTCCTGTCGCCCGACTTCTACACGCCGCTGCCGCCGGCGCCGGCGATGGCGCGCGATCTTGGCGAGACGCTCGCCGGCCAGCAGGACGAGCAGGAAATCCTCGATGCGGCGCGGCGCTGGACCAACGACCGGCGCTTCCAGGTCGGCGTGCAGCAGCTGAAGGCCATCGTGCGGCCGGCCCAGGCCGGCATCGCCTATTCCGACATCGCCGAAGCGACCATCGCCGCTGTCAGCGACCGCATCGAACGCCTGTTCGCCGAGGCGCACGGCGCCTTCGCCGGTCAGCGCCTGGCCGTGCTGGCGCTGGGCAAGCTCGGCAGCCGTGAAATGTCGGCGACGTCGGATCTGGATCTCATCTTCGTCTATGACGTGCCGCCGGGGCTGGAAGCGTCGGACGGACCGCAGCCGCTGCCGCCCATCCAGTACTACACGCGCCTCAGCGCCCGCATCGTCACGGCGCTGACCGCGCTCACCAACGAAGGCGCGCTCTACGACGTCGACATGCGGCTGCGCCCATCCGGCCGCGCCGGGCCGCTCGCCAACTCGCTCGAGGGCTTTGCCGCCTATCAGGCGCAGTCGGCCTGGACATGGGAGCAAATGGCGCTGACCCGCGCCCGCGTGATCCACGGTCCTGCGCCGCTGGCCGACCGTCTCAACGAAATCCTGCGCGCCACCCTGCGCAAGCAGCGCGATCCCGCAACCCTGGTGCGCGACGTCGCAGACATGCGCGACCGCATCGCCCGCCACGCGCCGCCCAAGAGCATCTGGGACTTCAAGCACGTCCCAGGCGGGCTGTTCGACATCGACTTCGTCGCGCAGTATCTCGGGCTGCTCTATGCACGGCATCATCCCGACATGCTCGACCCCAGTCCCGTCCGCATGCTCGGCCGGCTGGCAGAAGCGGGCCTGATGGAAGGCGCCGACGCCGAGCAACTGATCGCCACGCGAGCGCTTCTGTCGGACGTGCAAAGCTTGCTGCGTCTCACCATCGATGGCGATGAGTCGAGCTTCGATGAGGCGAGCGCACCGGAGGGCCAGCGGCGGCTGATCGCCTCGACCGAAGGCGCCGCGGGCATGGGAGAGCTCAGGGCCCGCATCGAAGGTCACCTCGCGGCAACGCATGCTATATATCAGCGTGTCGTCGAGCTGCCGGCGCGTGCAGCCGGCTGGCAGGGGAGAAGCGTGACATGAGCGTAGAGCAAGGCAAGAAGGCGCCGGATTTCGCGGCGCCGACCGACGGCGGCGGCAAGCTAAAACTCTCCGAACTGCGCGGCCGGCCGGTCGTGCTGTATTTCTATCCCAAGGACGACACCAGCGGCTGCACCGCCGAGGCCTGCGGCTTTCGCGACCAGGCGGCTGCCTTCAAGAAGCTGAAGGCGCAGGTGGTTGGCGTCAGCAAGGACAGCGTGGCGAGCCACGACAAGTTCAAGAAGAAGTATGACCTGAACTTCCCGCTGGTCTCCGACGGTGACGGCAAGGTGTGCGAGAAATACGGGACCTGGGTGCAGAAGAGCATGTACGGCCGCAAGTACATGGGTATCGAGCGCGCGACGTTCCTGACCGACAAGGACGGCGTCCTCGCCAAGGTCTGGCACAAGGTCAAGGTGCCAGGACATGTCGACGAGGTGGCGGAGGCGCTGAAGGCGCTGTGAGGCGATGGCTTCGGCTGCCTATTGCCCCGCCGGCTTCCACTCACGCGCGAGCTTGCGCGCCTGCGAGAGCTGAATGGGAGTGACCAGGGTCGCGATCTTGCGCAGCTCGACCTTGGCCATGGCGGCCTGTTCGAGGCCGGCGGTGCCGGGGCCGGGCGTGCCGACCGAGGACAGCCAGAACCACTTGTAAGCCTCGACGAAGTCGTGCGGCACGCCATTGCCTTCTTTGTACAAGAGCGCGAGGTTGAATTGCGCGTCGGTGTCGCCCTGGTCGGCGGCCTTGCGATACCAATTCGCCGCTTGCAGGTAGTCCTGCGGCACGCCCTTGCCGGCGCGATACATCTGCCCCAGCGTGCGCTGGGCGCGCGCGCGGCCGCGCTCTGCCATCTTGCGGTTCCAGGCGACGGCCTCGTCGATCGGCCCGTCGCCTGACTGGTACATCTGCCACAGCTCCGTCTCGGCTTCAGAATTGCCATGATCGGCGGCCCGGGCGCACCACTGGCGCGCCGCCGCCAGGTCGCGCGACACGCCCTCGCCCAGCCGATACATGCTGCCGAGACTGCCCTCGGCCTCGACATTTCCCTGCGCCGCCGCTTTTGCGAACCAGGCGGCGGCGGCCTCGGGATCCGCCGCGACGCCTTTGCCCAGCCGATACATCATGCCGAGCCGTTCCTGCGCCTGCGCATTGCCCTGCTCGGCGGCCTTGCGATACCACTCCTTTGCGGCGCCGTAGTCCTGGATCACGCCGTCGCCGGAAAAGTACATGGCACCGAGCCGCGTCTCAGCTCGGGCGTTGCCCTGTTTCGCTCCCTTGCCATACCACTCGAGCGCCGCCTTGTAGTCCTTTGGCACGCCGAGGCCGAACTGGTAGAGCGCGCCCAGCGCCTCCTGTGCGTTGCCGTCGCCTTGGAAGGCGGCCATCGTGTACCAATTCAACGCTTCGGCGTAGCTCTGCCGCACGCCCTTGCCGTCTTCGAACATGTGGCCGACGCGTTCCTGTGCCGCCGCCATGTTGTCGGCACCGCCCAACCGAACCAGCAGACGATAGGCCGTGTCGTAGTCGCCGGCTTCCAGCTGCTTGAGGGCAAAGCGATACGCCGCCTGTAGGTCACCCGACAGGTAGATCTTGGTGGCATCCTCGAGCGGCGTTGCTGTTGCAGGTGCGGGCCG
The DNA here is from genome assembly GCA_051985755.1 of Reyranella sp. Lineage (GTDB taxonomy): Bacteria > Pseudomonadota > Alphaproteobacteria > Reyranellales > Reyranellaceae > Reyranella. The sequence goes on from JBPYDO010000106.1 coordinate 10,683, forward strand.
AGCGAGGGCCAGCAGTGCCGCAACCAGCGCCACGCACAAGGATGGCAAAGAAGGCCAAAGCATCGCGGCGGGCTCGCCGCGAATGTGACACACGTGTGCCATCGAAACCACAGCACCACCACAACACCCCTGGCCCCAAATTGATCACTGCCGCAAGCGCAATGGTGACACCATGATTAGGCAAGGATGCCGGCTTGGTGGGGTTAAAGGAGCCGATTTCGGTCATGGCTTTTTCGATAAAGGGACCCGGCGGATCGAAGTCTTCGACGATGGATTCGGGCAATCAAGAGGCGGCGAGCGAAGACTGGCTGGCCGATCGCAGCCACTCCGATGAGGCGTTCAAGCAGACGATGGCGGACCTGTCGGACAGGCTCGCCACGCGCCTTGCCGCCGAGCGCCCGCCGGATGAATCCGAATGGGAGAACGAAGCGCGCCGCAGCGATCCGTCGCGCACGCATCCCTTCAAAGGCGAGCCGGAGCGCCCCAGTCTTTTTCGCCTGCGCGGCATTCGAGCCAGCGACTTTGCCATCGGCAGGCGCGCGCCGCGACCGCTGCCCGAGCCGGAGCCGGCACCGCCGCAGCGCGGTCGCACATTGCGGCTTCTGCTGGGCTTCACCTTGGGCGCAACCGCCGCAATCGGCGGCTTGGTCACCTTCCACACGGCGACGCAGCATCCGGCGCCGCCGCCAGCGCAATCCCACCAAGCTGCCAAGCCGGCCGCAAAGCCGACAAGCGACATGGGTGCGGTCGTGCCGCCGCCCGCTACGCTGCCTAAGCCGCCCTCGGCCAACGATCTTGCAGCGATCGACGACAGCAAGCATCTTCCCTCCACTGGCAATTCCGCCTCTGCTGCCAAGCCGGCGCCCGAGCCGTCCTCGTCCCCGCCATCCCCGCCATCGTCCCCCGCGCCGACGGCACCTCAGCACGCGAATGCGCCCAGCGCCGATGCGGCGACGGCCAACACTGCACCGCTCGCTCCTTACGAAATTATGGAAGTGCAGACTCGCCTGCAGTGGCTGGGCTTCAGCCCCGGCGGGCTAGACGGAATTTCGGGACGGCTCACCGCGGCGGCCGTGAGGCGCTACGAAGCGTCGAAGGGACAGCCGCAGACCGGCGCCGTCGACCAATCACTCCTGAAAGAGCTGCGTCAGGACTCGCTCAAGCCCGCCAAGCCGTGACGGCGGCTTTGAATTGAACCATCGGCTCTCCGCCGGTCGAAGCTGTCAGTCGCTTCGAAGCTTTCAGTCGCTTTGACACTTTCGACGTCGCTCAGGGAAACCTCGGGCGTGGCGCAGCCACGCAAAGGACACGCAGTACCTTGAGCAGCGCGATGCTAGCGTGGGGGGCGGTGCGGGATCATCTGGGGTGTGGCCACTCGGAGGAGTCGTCACATGTTCGCTGCGCGTAGCCTGATCGACGTCAATGTCAGCAGCTTCGTCCCGCTCGACGGCAACAACGTGTTCGTGACCGACAACGGGAACAATCTCTTCCTGGAGTCCGGACCCTTTAGCGAATCTTCGCTGCCCACACGCACGCTGATCGACGGCAATGTCAATGAGGTCTGGCCCGTCGACACCAACACCGTGTTCGTGCTGGGTCAGGACGGGAAGCTCTGGCGCGAGGTTGCGCCGTTCGGTCCCAACCATATTCCGCCCAAGCGCACGCTGATCGACGCCAACGTATGGGTTTTCCAGGTCCTCGACGCCAACACGCTGTTCGTGCTGGGCACCGACGGCAACCTCTGGCTGACGCCTGCACCCTTCGACGGCACGGTGCCCAATCCCAAACGGATACTGATCGACAGGCTGGTCATCGGCTTCGACGCCGTCGACTCGAGCGACATCTATGTCCTCGGCTCCGACCTCAATCTGTGGTGGGAGTACGGCGGGTTCGGCTGGGAGGTCCCGCCACAGCGCGTTCAGGTCGACGGCAACGTTCTCAACTACGACCCCTACGGCACCGAGGCGATTTTCGTGCAGGGCCAGGACCTCAACCTCTGGTTCACGCCGCAACCGTACGGACAAAGCATTCCCTCGCAGTTCCGCCAGCAGGTCGACGGCAATGTCGGGGTCTTCGAGGCCTTCTCCTTGCAGAAGGTTTTCGTCTGCGGGACCGACGGCAATCTCTGGATCGAGACCTATCCGTGGGGCACGGTTCCGCAGCCTTGGCGGCAGCAGGTTGACGGCAACGTCCTGGAGTTCAGTTCCATCACGTCGACCTCGTTCTACGTGCTGGGTACCGACGGCAAGCTGTGGCTGGAGAGCATGGAGGCGCCGATCGGGCACTTCTCCCAGCCGCTGGGCCAGCCGCGCCGCCCGATGCGCATCGGCCGCCGTCGGAAGCTGCTGCAACTCTGAGAGGGCTGAAGCGGCGACGCGGCCGACACCGCACGCTGACCACGCGCCCTAGGCTTTCACGGCCTCGCCCGGCGGCCGGCCGCCGGCAATTCCCTATTGCGACTTCATGCCGGGAGGCAGCGGCTGCGGATTGAGTTCGTGGCTGCCTTGGCTCT
>JBPYDO010000107.1:0-6956 GCA_051985755.1 Reyranella sp.
CGCGCTCGAGGACAAGACGCCGGCGGTTCGCGAGGTGGTTTGGCTCGACGACATGGCCTCGCCCGAAGGCATGCTGCATTTCGAGGATCTCGCGGCCTACGACCCGGTCGACGACGTGGGTGCGGCCAACGACGAACTGGCCGGCCTGTTCTACACGGGCGGCACGACGGGACGCGCCAAGGGCGTGATGCTGAGCCACACCAATCTCGTGGTGAACGCCATGAATGCGGTGGCCGGCATGGGCTTCAACGCAGACACGGCCTACATCCATTCCGGCGCCATGTTCCATCTCGCCGACGGCGCCTCGTCCTTCGGCGTCACCATGTCGGGCGGCCGCCATTCCTTCGTGCCGCGCTTCGAGCCCGTCGACATCCTGCAGAGCATCGCCGAGGACAAGATCACGCACGCGCAATTCGTGCCGACCATGATCAACATGCTGGTCAATCATCCCCGCTTTGGCGAATTCGACATCTCGACCCTGCAGTTCATCCTCTATGGCGCCTCGCCCATGCCCGAGGGCGTGCTGCGCAAGGCGATGCAGGTGATGCCGCATGTGAAGATGATCCACGGCTACGGAATGACGGAAGCGGCGCCAATCGTGACCCTTCTCGCGCCGCGCTACACCACGCTCGGCGGCCCGTTCGCCGGCCGGCTGAAGTCGTGCGGCCAGGCGGCGCTCAGCTGCGAGGTCAAGGTGGTCGATGCCGAGCGCCGCGAATTGCCGCGTGGCCAGGCCGGCGAGCTCGCGGTGCGCGGTCCCAACATGATGAAGGGCTACTGGAACAAGCCGGCCGAGACAGCCGCTGTGCTGCAGGACGGCTGGTACTACACCGGCGACGGCGCCTACATGGATGCCGAAGGCTTCGTCTACATCGTCGACCGGCTGAAGGACATGATCATCTCGGGCGGCGAGAACGTCTATTCGGCCGAAGTCGAGAATGCGATCTCACTGATGCCGGGCGTCGGCGAAGTCGCCGTCATCGGCGTGCCCGACGAGCGCTGGGGCGAGCGCGTGCATGCTATCATCGTTCCCAAGCCCGGCGTAACCTTGACCTCGGATGCCGTGCTCGAGCACTGCCGCGGCCAGATCGCCGGCTACAAATGCCCGCGCAGCGTCGATTTCCGCACGACGCCGCTGCCGCTCTCCGGCGCCGGCAAGATCCTGAAGCGCGAGCTGCGCGAGCCCTATTGGAAGGGGCTGGGCAAGGCCGTGAACTGACATGCCCGGCATCGCGCCCTACTACGACTGGATCGCCCATCACGCCGGGCGCCGGCCCAAACAGCTGGCGATCCATGAGCTGCAGACCAGCAGGAAATTCACCTACGCCGATCTCGACCGGCGATCGAACCAGCTGGCCGCGGCGCTGGCCGCCATGGGCATCGCCAAGGGTGACCGCGTCGGCCTTCTGGCGCCGAACTGCGCCGAGTACTTCGAACTGGAATTCGCCTGCGGACGGCTGGGCGCCATCATGCTGCCGCTCAACTGGCGGCTCACGGTGCCCGAGCTCGAATACATCCTGAACGACTCCACGCCCAAGCTCCTAGTCCACGACAAGAGCTTCGCCGCGCCGGCGAACGAGCTCAAAAAGCTTTGCCGCGTCGCTCACCTGCTCGAGCTCGATCACGACCGTCCGGATGGCGCCTACGAGCGCGCGCTGGCCTCCGGTGCCGCGGTTCCGGCGCCCGTGGCGCTCGACCACGACGACATCGCGATGGTGATGTACACCTCGGGCACGACGGGTCATCCCAAGGGCGCCATCATCACCTATGGCATGACCTTCTGGAATTGCGTCAATCTCGGCATCGCCGCCCTGATCTCGCCGCACACCGTGCAGCTCGTGGTGCTGCCGCTGTTCCACACCGGCGGGCTCAATTGCTACGCCAATCCAGTGCTGCATGCCGGCGGCGCGATCCTGATCATGCGCACCTTCGATCCCGGCCTGGCGCTCGACTACATCTCCGACAAATCGCTCGGCATCACGCATTTCTTCGGCGTGCCGGCGCCCTATCAGTTCATGATGCAGCACCCGAAGTTCCAGGGCGCCGACCTCACGCGACTCAAGATCGCCGGCGTCGGCGGTGCGCCCTGCGCCTTGTCCATCCTGGAAGGCTGGAGCGCGCGCGGCGTGCCCTTGGTTCAAGGCTGGGGCATGACCGAGACCAGCCCGGCCGGCACCATGCTCGATGCCGCCGATGCCATCCGCAAGGTCGGCTCGGCCGGCAAGGCGGTGATGCACACCGCGATCCGCATCGCCGACGACGATGGCAAGGACGTGCAACAGGGCGGCATCGGCGAGTTGCTGATCAAGGGTCCCAACATCACGCCGGGCTACTGGAACGAGCCCGAGGCCACGGCCGCCGCCTTCACCGACGGCTGGCTGCATACCGGCGACGCCGCCCGCATGGACGAGGAAGGCTTCGTCTATATCGTCGATCGCTGGAAGGACATGTACATCTCGGGCGGCGAGAACGTTTATCCGGCCGAGGTTGAGAACGTTCTGTTCCAGCTGCCGCAGGTCGCGGACGCCGCGATCATCGGCGTGCCGAACGAGCGCTGGGGTGAAGTCGGCATGGCGATCATCGTGCGCAAGCAAGGCCAGTCGCTGGAGGAAGGCGACGTCATCCGCCATTGCCTCGGCAAGCTCGCCAAGTTCAAGGTGCCGCAGTCGGTCACCTTCGTAGAGGTCCTGCCGCGCAACGCCACCGGCAAGGTCCTGAAGCGCGAACTGCGCAGCCAATTCGTCGGCTCGGATAAGCCCGCGATCACCTGAGGGACGGCCACCGTCAATATCTTGGGCCGCCGCCGCCCGCTCCCGTTAAACAAACGGGAAAAAAACGAGACCGAGAGTCGACCTTACTAGATATTGAGCCCGCGGCTGGCGAAGCGACGATCATCGGCACGGGCGCATCGTACGCCCACGTCCGGCGCAGCACCTATTACGGTCGTTAGCTCGACTTGCTAAGACCAATCAAAGTGTTAGCGCGTCGGTCGTTCGACTGGCGTCAAACCAGCGGCACGTAGTCGTATTCGCCCATGCCCTGCAGGACGAGGAAGGTGAGCGACTCCTTGCCGGCGTTGGTCACGAGATGCGGCCGGCCGGGCGTGGCTGTGAAGGTTTGCCCGGGCTTCAGCCAGACGTCTTCCTTGGGATTCTGCAGGAAGAGCCGCATCTGCCCTTCCAGCACATAGAAGGTGTCGCTGATGTGGGTATGGAAGTGCCAGGGCACGGTTTGGCTGGGCGACAGCTGCAGCTCGCTGACATGGAAGCCCGGCCGCACCAAGTGGCGTGCCCGACGCTCGACCTCGTAGAGGTGGCTCGCGTCTTTCAAGGGTTCGAGTTTGTGTGTTGCGGTCATGAGGAAAACTTAGCGCCGCCTCCCCTTACCAACAAGGACAACGCGCCGGGCCGCCTGTTAGACAGGCCTTGCATGTTGACCATCTACGGCGTCCTTCGCTCCCGGACTTCGCGCACCGTCTGGCTGGCAAATGAGCTTGGCCTGGCCTTCAAGCACGTGCCCGTGATCCAGGTCGACCGGGTGAAGCAGCCCGCTCCGGCCGGCCTCGTCCACACCCGCTCGCCCGAGTTCCTGAAAATCAACCCCAACGGTCGCATCCCGTCGATCGACGATGATGGGCTCGTCCTGCACGAATCGCTGGCGATCAACCTCTATCTTGCCAAGAAGCATGGCGGACCGCTGGCGCCGGCGAACGTCGCCGAGGACGGACTGATGACGACGTGGTCGCTGTGGGCCGCGACCGAAGTCGAGCCGCATTCCATCAACATCGTCTACCATCGCGTCCAGAACCCGAAGGGCCCGAAGGATCCGCGCATCGCCGACGCGGCCGTCGAAGCGCTGCGTGCGCCGTTCGCCGTGCTCGACCGGGCGCTCGCCAGGGATGGCCATCTGGTGGGCGGCCGCTTCACCGTGGCCGACATCAATGTCGCCGAGGTCGTGCGCTACGCCAATGCCGCGCCCGAACTGTTCGACAAGGCGCCGCGTGTGAAGGCATGGCTTGCCACTTGCCGGTCGCGGCCAGCCTACAAGCAAATGTGGGAAGCGCGGCTGAAGGAGCCGGAATAGGTTCGCCTGCTGTTGTGCACCGGCCGGTCAATTGAAGGCGTGCATTTCTTAGCAACAACGACTAGTCCGCTGGCTACTTGTTAGAGAGGCACCACCATGCTGACCATCTACGGCGTCTATCGCTCTCGCGCCTCACGCAATTTCTGGCTCTGCTATGAGCTCGGCATTCCCTTCAAGCAGGTTCCGGTCATCCAGCACTATCGCCTGAAGGAGCCGCTGCCGGAGGGAGTCGTGCACACCAAATCGCCGGAGTTCCTCAAGGTCAATCCGCACGGCCACATCCCGACGATCGACGACGACGGCGTCGTGCTGCACGAATCGCTCGCCATCAACCACTACCTTGCCAAGAAGCATGGCGGACCTTTGGCGCCGGCCAATGTCGCCGAAGACGGCGAGATGACGATGTGGTCCATGTGGGCACTGAGCGAGAGGGTCGGCACGCCGGCCTACGCGGCAGGCAGCGGCTTCGAGGCGATGACGCTGTCCGTCATCCAGCACGGCGCCAAGCCCGAGACGCTCGAGGCGCTGAAGGGACCGTTCGCGGTGCTCGACAAGGCGCTGGCCAAGACCGGCTGGCTGGTCGGCGGGCGCTTCACCGTGGCCGATATCAATGTGGCCGAGATCGTGCGCTATGCTGCGAGTGCCAAAGGCTTGTTCGACGCAAATCCCAATGTGAAGAGATGGTATGACGCCTGCATCAGCCGCCCGGCCTACCGGAAGATGTGGGACGCGCGCGAGAAGGAACCGACGTAGGGCATCACGCCGTCTTCACGCCGCTAGCACCAGGCGGTCGTTGGCCAGGGCGAAGCCGAAGCTCTGGTAGAAGCGCCGCGCATCGGGATTGACGTCGCCTACCACGGCCTCGACCTGCGTCGCACGGCGCTGGCGTGACCACTCGACGGCCGCTGCCAGCAGGCGTCGGCCGATGCGCCGGCCGCGCAGATCGACGCGCACCACGAGATTGTCGACTTCCACCACCTTGTGGGTCCGGCCTTCGGCGAGCGGCACGATGCGCGTCACCAGCACGGCAACGCCCAGGATGCCGACCTCGCTCTGCGCCACCAGGAGCGTGGTCGCGGGAGTTTGCAGCCAGGTCAGCACCTGAGCGCGTGCATGCTCGGGATTGTCGAGCAACTCGCACAGCGCATCGCAGTCGCGCGGGCCGGCCAGCCGCACGCGCATCGGCAGCGGTCTTCCGTCATCTATCTCGTCTTCAAGGTTCGACATCTCGTCCTCCGTCTGCGGTTGCCTTCCGCGGCCCGGAGGCCCTTCCAGAAACACAAAAGCCGCCGGGAAGCGGCGGCTTCGTTAGGTCATGACCCTTCGCGCCGCCTATTTTGGCGACGTAAAGTACCAACCCTTCTGGAGCAGGTTCTTGGTCATGGCGATCCTATAGTCTGCTCCCTAGTACGGTGTCAATCTTGGCGGGAAGATGGCGCACTAAACGGGGACGCGCACCGTGAAACGCTGGTCGCAAGAGTTCGCCGGACGCCAAACCGCTCGCCTTGGACTGCCGCTGTGGCTGCGCGTGCTGGTGCCGTTGCTAGGTATCGGCTGCGTGTTCGGACTGACCGCCGCGATTTTTGGCTCGGCAACCTTGCTGCATCGTGCGCTTCACACGCCTGGCGCCAAAATTGTCGGATCGACCTATGCCTTAATGTTCTTCCCCTCGTTCCTGGCCGCCTTAGCGCCTGGGTTCCTGGTGGCCAATTTTCTCCTGCGGCTCATTCCCCCAGCGCGGCGGGCTCTCGAAAAAGCCGCCGCGGATGTACCACGGGCTTCATATCGCGACGCCACCCGCGATCTTGTCCGGCTAGCCACGGTTCTGGTGCCTCTCGGCTTACTGCTGGCGCTGCTAGGCGTTGTCGAGCCGTGGAAGCTTTAGTCAGCCCCGACACGAGCCCGCAGGCACGCAAGCGCCCTGTGGCTATTCAGCCGCCACCGCCATCGCCTGCTTGAGCCCCGGCATGGTGAAGCCGAGCTTGTCGAGCTTGGCGATCATGTCCTTGCCCTGCGCTTCGGCGGTCTCGACCAGCGGCGGCCGCACCGGCATCCAGGCGCCGTCGCTGCCGTAGTGTGCGATACAGTACTTCAAGGCCGGGATCATGACGTAGCCCTGCATGACGCCGCGCACGTCGTTGATCCAGGTCTGCAGCTTCTGCCCTTCCGGCGTCGCGTGCTTCTTGTAGGTCTCGGCGATCTTGCCGGGATTGATGTTGGCGGTCGCACTGATGCAGCCCGCGCCACCCGACTTGATGTTGTCGATCAACGGCTTCTCGTTGCCGGAGAAGACGTCGAAGCCGTCCTTGGCAAAGGCGTCGATCATGCTCTTGGTGTGCGGCCAGTCGTCGGAGCTGTCCTTCATGCCGGCGATCTGCTTGGGGTACGCCTTCATCAGGCACTCGACCAGCTTGTGGGTGATCGGCACGGCCGACACCGGCGGGATGTGATAGAGGTAAACGCGCAGGCGATCGTCGCCGACCCTCTGCACGACCTCCGAGAAGAAGCGGAACAGCCCCTCCTCCGGCACGCCCTTGTAGTAGAACGGCGGCAGCATGAGCACGCCGGCGACGCCGAGCTTGGTCGCGTGCGCACTCACCTTGGCGGCTTCGCTGACCGAACAGGCGCCGGTGCCCGGCATCATGCGGTCGGTCGGCACGCCCGCCGCGACGATCGCCTCGAGGAGCCCCATGCGCTCGTCGGCCGACATGGAATTGGCCTCGGAATTGGTGCCGAACACCGCCAGCCCGCAATCCTGGCTCAACAGCCAATTGCAATGCGCAATGAAGCGTCCGACGTCGGGCGAGAGGTCGCGCTTGAAGGGCGTGACGACCGGCGAAAGAACGCCTTTGATCCGCGCTGCGGCCATGATT